>NZ_DAMBGD010000016.1:0-107612 GCF_032060985.1 Mobilicoccus sp. | reverse complement strand
CAGAATTCACCGCCACAACGCCACAGAATCAGGACGGTGGATCAGGGCTCAGCGATCGGGGCGACTCCGCCCGGCGAAGGGTGGCGGCGCCTGCCGCACGCATGACGTCGGGAACCTCATGTCGGCGACCCGAAAAGCAGCTGGGGTCGGGCCGAGGCGCTCTTGCACTCGATCTACGACCATCCCGACGCCGATGCCGCACGCGCCCGGTTCGACCGCGTCATCAAGGCGTTGGCCAAGAAGTTGCCCACCGTGGCCGAGCACCTCGAACAAGCCCATGCCGATGGCCGCGCCACGCGGGCGTAAGCGCAGTCTGACCACATAGCAAGACATAACGGGTGATTATTGGTGGCATAACTTGGAGACGCGGTAAAACTCTCGCACGACGCATTGGAAGTGCGCCGGGGGCAGCCGCCCCGTCCCACCACGAAGTTCAGGAGCCCACCATGACCACCCGCCGTTCCGCACTCGTCGTCCTCGTCGCTGCCGCGTCGATGGGGCTGGCGGCCTGTGCCGGTGGTGGGGCGAGCGACACCGTCGGTGCCACCGCCGCAGCCGAGCCCGCCGCGGGCAGCACCGTGAACCTCTACGCCTATGCCGTGCCGAAGCCCGGCTACGACAAGCTGATCCCGGCCTTCCAGGCCAGCGACGCCGGCAAGGGCGTGCAGTTCCAGCAGTCCTACGGTCCCTCGGGTGACCAGTCGCGCAAGGTGGCGGCCGGCGCCGACGCGGACTTCGTGAACTTCTCGGTCGAGCCGGACATCACCCGCCTCGTCGACGCCGGCCTCGTCGACCCGAGCTGGAACTCGAACCGGTACAAGGGGATCCCGTTCGGCTCGGTCGTCACGATCGTGGTGCGCAAGGGCAACCCGAAAGGCATCAAGGACTGGGACGACCTGCTGAAGCCGGGCCTCGAGGTGGTGACGCCGAACCCGTTCAGCTCGGGCTCGGCGAAGTGGAACCTTCTCGCGCCGTACGCCACCAAGAGCAACGGCGGCGCCGACAAGGCCGCTGGCCTCGCCTACATCTCGACGCTTGTCGGCGACCACGTGAAGATCCAGCCCAAGTCGGGGCGAGAGGCCACCGAGGCCTTCCTCCAGGGGTCCGGTGACGCGCTGCTCAGCTACGAGAACGAGGCGCTGTTCATCGAGCGCAAGGGTGACCCGGTCGAGCACGTCACGCCGCCGTCCACCGTGAAGATCGAGAACCCCACCGCCGTGGTGAGCACGGGGAAGGGCGCCGAGAAGGCCAAGGCGTTCAACGACTTCCTCTTCACCCCCGAGGCCCAGGAGCTGTGGGCGAAGGCCGGGTTCCGTCCGGTCGACCCCGCCGTCGCCGCGAAGTACGCCGGGGACTTCCCTGCTCCGAAGAAGCTGTGGACCATCGCCGACCTCGGTGGCTGGAAGGACGTCGACGCGACCTTGTTCAAGAAAGACGTCGGTGACATCGCCAAGATCTACGACGCGGCCACCAAGTAGGAACCATGACGACAACCACCGGACGCGTTCGCGAAGACGTCCTCGACGGTTCCTGCGCGCCCGACCCGACGGCCGGCACCCCTCCCACCCGGGAGGGGCGCCGGCCCCCGCGGGCGCCCGGGCGCGCCCTCGGCATCGGTGTCGTCGGGCTGTGGCTCAGCGTCATCGTGCTGCTGCCCTTGGCGGCGCTGACCGTGCGGTCGTTCGACGAGGGACTCGCCGGTTTGTGGGAGGCCGTGACGGCGCCGGTCGCGCTCGCCGCCATGAGGACCACGCTGCTCGTGTCCGTGGCGGTGGCCCTCCTCAACGCCGTCATGGGCACGCTCGTCGCGTGGGTGCTCGTGCGCGACGACTTCCGCGGCAAGGCGTACGTCAACGCCCTCATCGACCTGCCGTTCGCCCTGCCCACCATCGTCGCCAGCATCGTGCTGCTCTCGCTCTACGGGCCGAACAGCCCGATCGGGGTGCACCTCAACGCCACCCGGTGGGGCCTCGCCGTCGCCCTGGCCTTCGTGACACTGCCGTTCGTGGTGCGCTCGGTACAGCCGGTGCTCATCGAACTCGACCGTGACGCCGAGGAGGCCGCGGCCTCTCTCGGCGCATCGAACACCACCACCTTCCGGCTCATCGTGCTGCCCACACTGGCGCCGGCCATCATCAGCGGGGCCGGTCTCGCGTTCGCCCGCGCGGTGGGCGAGTACGGCTCGGTGGTGCTCATCGGCGGCAACATCCCGCACCAGACCCAGGTCGTGTCGCAGTACATCCAGCAGCAGATCGAGGTCGACCGGCCGGCCGACGCCGCCGCCGTGTCGGTGGCCCTGCTCGCCATCTCCTTCGCGACCCTGTTCCTGTTGCGGCTCTGGGGCAGCCGCGCCCAACGGCGGGAGGCGCGAAGCGCATGACCACCACCCGCGGTTCTCGGATCACGCTGCGCGTCGTGGCACTCGCCTACCTCTTCGGCCTCATCGCGCTGCCGATCCTCGTCATCCTGTACCGCACCTTCGAGCCCGGCATCGGCGCCTTCCTCGACTCCATCCGCACGCCGGCAGCCATCGCGGCGCTGAACCTCTCGCTGCTCATCGTCGCGATCGTCGTGCCGCTCAACGTCGTCTTCGGGGTCTTCACCGCCATCGCGCTCGTGCGCTGGCGGGTGCCAGGACGCGGCCTGATCCATGCCGTCGTCGACCTGCCGTTCGCCGTCTCGCCCATCGTCGTCGGCGTCTCGCTGATGATGCTGTGGGGGGCGAGCGGCTGGTTCGGTGGGGTGGAGGAATCCACCGGCATCCGGGTGATCTTCGGCCTGCCCGGCATGGTGCTCGCGACGCTGTTCGTGACGCTGCCGTTCGTCGTACGCGAGGTCGAGCCGGTACTGCACGAGATCGGCACCGAGCAGGAGCAGGCGGCCTCGACCCTGGGTGCCTCCACCTGGCAGATCTTCTGGCGGATCACGGTGCCGGCCATCCGCTGGGGCCTGACCTACGGCGTCGTGCTCACCGTGGCGCGCTCACTCGGGGAGTTCGGGGCGGTGATCATGGTGAGCTCGGGCTTCCCGGGGGTCTCGCAGACGCTGACGCTGCTCGTGCACTCGCGCTACATCGACGACCACAACACCTACGGCGCGTACGCGGCGGCGACCCTCCTCATGGGCCTGGCCGTGGCGACGTTGCTGCTGATGACCCTGCTCGACCGTAAGAGGAGCACCCGATGATCACCGTGTCGAACGCCCGCAAGAGCTTCGGAGACTTCGTCGCCCTGGACGACGTGAGCCTCGAGATCCCCTCGGGATACCTCACCGCCCTGCTCGGGCCGAGCGGCTCGGGCAAGTCGACGCTGCTGCGGGCCATCGCCGGGCTCGAGCGGCTCGACTCGGGGGTCGTCGCGATCGGAGGGGTCGACGTCACCGACGAGCCCCCGCAGAAGCGCGGCATCGGCTTCGTCTTCCAGCATTACGCCGCGTTCAAGCACATGACGGTGCGCGACAACGTGGCCTTCGGACTCACCATCCGCAAGCGGCCCAAGGCCGAGGTGCGTCGCAAGGTCGACGAGCTGCTCGAGATCGTGGGCCTCGTCGGCTTCGAGAACCGCTACCCGGCCCAGCTCTCCGGTGGGCAGCGGCAGCGGATGGCGCTCGCCCGGGCGCTCGCCGTCGACCCGAAGGTGCTGCTGCTCGACGAGCCGTTCGGAGCGCTCGACGCCAAGGTGCGCGCCGACCTGCGGTACTGGCTGCGTCGGCTGCACGACGAAGTGCACGTCACGACCGTGCTCGTGACCCACGACCAGGAGGAGGCGCTCGACGTCGCCGACCGCATCGCGGTGCTCAGCAAGGGCCGCATCGAGCAGGTCGGGGACCCGGTATCGCTCTATGAGCGGCCCGCCAACGACTTCGTGATGTCCTTCCTCGGGTCGGTGGCGCGCCTCGGTGGCCGGCTCGTGCGGCCGCACGACATCGTGCTCGAGCGCGACCGGCTCACGGCCCTCGCGGCCGACGCCCGCACGCAGGACTCACCCGGGGTGGTCGAGGCGACCGTCGAGCGGGTCGTGCGCCTCGGCTTCGAGGTGCGCGTCGAACTGCGGGCCGACTCCGGTGAGCGGTTCGCGGCGCAGATGACCCGTGCGGAGGCCGACCGCCAGCCGTTCCAGCCGGGCGAGATCGTGTTCGCCCGCGCCGTGCGTCCCTCCGACGCCACCGACGCCGAGCCCGCCCTCGCCATCTGAGATTTACCTGGTCGGTCACCGGCGTCGACCTCGGCCTGGCGGACCCAGCGCCGCAGCGTACCGGCCGTCCCGACCCCGAGCTTGTCGTCGACCGCAACGATCGCAGCCCCATTGCGACGGAGACGACGGACGCACCCCGGCGACCATCCGCACCGCCCGCACCCGCAGTTCCGGCGGGCACCACCTGACACGACGTCCCATCACTGGGATCCTCCCGACTCCGGAAGTCTCCGGACACGCCAGGAGGTGTCACGGTGTACTCGGACCTGATGACCCGTCGGGTCGAGCTGGCCATGACGCTGTTGCCCCGATCGCCCATGCGTGTGACAGACGTTCTGCGTGACGGTCGGATTCTCCTCCCTTGGACCAGTCAGCACGTGGATCAGCGAGCTGGTTGGGATGCCCCAACTGCCTACCGCGAGTGGGCGAGCACATGGGACAACGACGGGGTTCCCGCGTCGTGCGCCGCGTCGCAGACCCGTCCCGTGAGTGGATCGCCACACAACCGAACAGCCCATCACGAAAGTCAAGGGACTGCTGCAGCTACGGGTGGCGTCTGACCGGGGCCTGCCGTCAGGGGTCTCTGGGTCAACGATCACGCGCGCTCAGGGCTTCGTCGCCCTACTTTGCACACTACCCACCGAGGAGGGCGGGCTGTGCAAAGTAGCCCGCGTAGCGGTGTTGTCGAGATGCAGCGAAGACTGCACCATGTCGTGCGGCGCACTTTGCAGAGATCGGCTCGTCCGGTGGGGTCGCGCAATCTCCGTGCCCGGCCCTCCGGCGTGGTCTCAGGTGATTGTTTGTGCGCGGAGGCGGAGTGCGTTGCCGATGACGCTGACGCTCGATAAGGCCATGGCTGCGGCGGCGATGATCGGTGAGAGCAGGAGCCCGAAGACGGGGTAGAGGACGCCGGCGGCGATGGGGATGCCGAGTGCGTTGTAGACGAAGGCGAAGAAGAGGTTCTGTCGGATGTTGGCCATCGTTTTCGCTGAGAGGTTTCGGGCTCGCACGATGCCGGTGAGGTCGCCTTGGAGGAGGGTGACGCCGGCGCTTTCGATGGCGACGTCGGTGCCGGTGCCCATGGCGATGCCGACGTCGGCGGCGGCGAGGGCGGGGGCGTCGTTGACGCCGTCGCCGGCCATGGCAACGACGTGGCCCAGGCTGCGGAGCCTGGTCACGATGTCGCTCTTGTGGTCGGGCAGGACTTCGGCCTCGACCTGCTCGATCCCCAGGGTCGCGGCGACGGCTTGGGCGGTCACCCGGTTGTCGCCGGTGAGCATGACGACGTGGATGCCGTCCGCACGCAGTGTTTTGAGGGCGTCGGGGGTGGTGGCCTTGATGGGGTCGGCGATGGCGAAGAGTCCGGCGAGCTGGTCGTCGATACCGATGTAGATGACGGTGGCGCCGTCGCCGCGCAGGTGGTCGGCCCTCTCCCGGACGTCGGTGCTGTCGATGCCGTGTGAGTCCAGGAAGGTGGCGCTGCCCAGGGCAACCCGGTGCCCGTCGACGACACCTTGGGCGCCGCGACCGACGGGTGAGTCGAAGTCGGTGACGTCGGGAACATCGAGGCTTCGGGTCGTGGCGGCCTCGACGATCGCCAGGGCCAGTGGGTGTTCGGAGGAGCGTTCAACCCCGGCGGCAAAGCGGAGCAGGTCGTCCTGGGAGTGACTACCGGTGGCGACGATGTCGGTCACGGTGGGTCGGCCTTCAGTGAGGGTGCCGGTCTTGTCGACGACGAGGGTGTCGACCTTCTCCATCCGTTCGAGAGCTTCGGCGTTCTTGATCAGGACGCCGAGGCTGGCGCCGCGGCCGACGCCGACCATGATCGACATGGGTGTGGCCAGTCCGAGTGCGCAGGGGCAGGCGATGATCAGCACGGCGACGGCAACGACGAGGGCGTGTGCCAGTTTGGGGTCGGGTCCGACCAGGCCCCACACGATGAACGCGATGACGGCGATGACGATGACGACGGGCACGAAGATGCCGGCGACCTTGTCGGCCATCCTCTGGATGGGTGCGCGGGAGCGTTGCGCTTCTGAGACCATGGCCACGATCCGGGCCAGCATGGTGTCGATGCCGACCTTTTCGGCTTCCATCATCAGCGCGCCGCTGCCGTTGATGGTGCCGCCGATGACGGGGTCGCCGGTGGTCTTGGTGACCGGCATCGACTCGCCGGTGACCAAGGACTCATCGACGGCGGAACGGCCATCGATGACGGTCCCGTCGACGGGGACGGCTTCGCCCGGGCGGACGCGGAGCCGGTCGCCGCGCTGGACGGCGTCCAGGGGGATCTCTTCGTCGTCGCCGCTGTCGGTGATGCGGCGGGCCGTCTTGGGGCTGAGGTCGAGCAGTGCCTTGATCGCCCCGGAGGTTTGCTCGCGGGCCCGCAGCTCGAGCACTTGGCCGAGGAGGACCAAAGTGGTGATGACGGCGGCGGCCTCGAAGTAGACGTCGACGGTGCCGTCGTCGCTGCGGAAAGAGGTGGGGAAGATCCCCGGCGCGAGTGTCGCGACGAGGCTGAACAGCCAGGCGATGCCGGTGCCCATCGCGATCAGGGTGAACATGTTGAGGTTACGGGTCCGGACCGAGGCCCAGCCGCGCACGAAGAAGGGCCACCCCGCCCAGAGCACGACCGGCGTGGCCAGGAGCAGTTGCGCCCACACCGACGCGGTGGCCGGGATCAGGTCGTGCAGCCACGGGACGAAGTGGCGGCCCATCTCGAGAATGACGATAGGGATGGTCAACGAAGTGGCGACCCAGAAGCGGCCGGTCATGTCGGCCAGTTCCGGACTTGGCCCGGTGTCGGCGGTCACGGTGACCGGTTCCAGGGCCATCCCACAGATCGGGCACGACCCGGGGCCGAGTCGGCGGATCTCGGGATGCATCGGGCAGGTCCACTCCGCGACCTCACCCTGCACTGGCGAGGTCGCGGCGGGGATGCCGCTTGGGGCGCCGACGGCTTGGACATACGCGGACGGGTCCTGCCGGAACCGGTCGCGGCACCTCTGGGAGCAGAAGTGGTATGCCGTGCCGTCGTGATCGAGGGTCAGCGCGGTCTCGCGGTCGACGTCCATCCCACAGACGGGGTCGGTCGCGCCCGGTCGGGTGGGCACGTTGTCGTGTGGGGCGAGTTGGTGTTCGTGCTGCATGTCCGCTGCTCCTGACGTGGCGCTCGGGATGCCCCTGAAATGCAGGGCCGGGATCGTGTGGGTCAGCGTCGGCTGGCGGAGTAGCCGGCCTCGGTGACCGCGCGGATGACGTCTGCGTCGTCGACCGGGAGATCGCTGATGATCGGGAGTTCGCCGTTGGCGCGGTGGTCTCAGTGTTTGGGTTGGTTGTTGCCGTGGTTCATCCAAGCCATCATCAGGCCCATCATGAGCAGGCAGCCTGCGGCGTAGATGAGGCCGCCGAGGCCGAGGCGGCCGGTGGCGATCAGTGCACCGACGAGCAGCACCATGGGCAGGCACATCAGCCACATGAGCCAGTGATGGCGGGCCCCGTGGTGCGCGTGTGGGCCCTGGGTGTCTTCGGCGGCGGGCGTGTTGGTCGGTGTGGTGAAGGCGGCGTACTCGTCGGGGTGTTGTGTCGAGTGGTTCATCGTTCCGCTCCTTGGATGTCTTCCCGGGCGGGTGCCTGGGTGTTCTCAGCCTGCGCAGCTGTTGCCGAGGTGGGGCCGTGGTGGCGTGAAGGTCTGGTCAAGATCGCGTCGCCGGATCATGGCAGGAGGTTCTCGGTGGTGGTGCCGCCATCGAGGGTGCGCAAGACCTTGCTGTCGGCGACGACGACGATCTCGAGGCCCCCGTCGCTGCCGCGCCGCGCGTGCAGCGCCTCAGCGGTGCCGATGCGTGTGGGGTTGAGGGTCCAGGTGGCTCCGGCGTCGCTGCTGACGCCCAACTGGCCGGTTGTGGTGGCGATGACGATGGTCTTCTCGTCGGCCCAAGTGACGAGCAGGGCGGTCCCGGGCGGGGACAGTGGTCGCCAGGTGCTGCCGGTGTCGCTGCTGGCCAGGAGCCCGGCTTCGGTGGTGGCGAGCAGGGTCCCCGAGGTGGGGGCCGCAGCCAGTGTGCGCGGCGGAGCGGGGATCGTGCGGGTGGTCCACGTCGTGCCGTCGGTGCTCGACCGAAGGACCCCGTCGAAGCCGATCACCGCGGCGGGGCCGGCGGTCAGGGCGTGGAAGTCGGACTGTCCGCCGCGGGAGGCCACTCGCCAGGTTCGGCCGGCATCGGTGGAGGTGATGAGTCCGACCGGCTGTGGGAGGTCGACCCCGGCGCCGGGGTGTCCGGAGGCGTAGTAGGTGCCGTCGGGGGCGACGGCGAAACCCATCAGGTCGATGACGGGGCCGCTTTGTACCAGCTCGCCGTTGACGTGGCGGAAGAGTCCTTCGTGGGTGGCCAGGAGCAGTTCCCCGGAGTTGGGGTCGCGGGCGACGGCGTGGATGTGGGTGATGGCTACGGGAGGCTGGCTCGACGAGGTCGCTGCCGGGGACGACGCTGCGGCTGTGGCGGCGGGCGCTGTGCCAGGGGACCCGCCGCGTGCCGAGGGGGTGGCGGTGCCCGTGGAACCACAGGCGGTCAGCACGGCCAGTGTCGCGAGGGCGCTACCGGCCAGGAGGAGCCGACGGCGGGCGCGGGTGTTCATGTCGCGTACTCCAGCGCGATCATCATGCCGGCCTCGGCGTGGTAGATGTTGTGGCAGTGGATCATCCAGTCGCCGGCGTTGTCGGCGTCCAGGTCGATCGCGAAGGACTGCATCGGCGCCATGAGGACGGTGTCCTTGCGCAGCCCGGAGGGCAGGGCGAAGGTGTGCCCGTGCAGGTGCAGCGGGTGGGTCATCATCGTCTGGTTCGTGGCGTTGATCCGCAGCCGTTGGCCGGCCTTGACGGTCAGTGGTTCGTTCTCCCCGAACTTGGCACCGTTCATGCCCCATTGGTAGGGCTTCATCGAGCCTTGCAGCGCGAGGTCGACGGTGGCATCCGGGGCCTTGTCCGGTAGTTTCGCGGACTCCGCCGGCCGCAGCTGGGAGCCGATGAGGACCTGCCCGGACAGCTCGGCCGGAGCGGCGTCGACGCCGGGCGCGCTGCCGCTGCCGGTGCGGACCACCGCGATCGCCTGTCCGCCGCTGGTCTTGCCGAACGGGCGGGCCACGAGCGGGAACACGCCGTCGCCGAGGGTGACGATCGCGTCATAGCGTTCACCCATCCCGATGTAGAACGCGCTGACCTCGGTCGGTTCGACGGCGTGGCCGTCACTGTGGGTGATCGTCAGCCGGTGTCCGCCAAGCGCGACGGTGAAGATGGTGTCAGAGGCGGCATTGATGACGCGCAACCGGATCCGCTGACCCGGCTTGGCGGTCAGAACATCGGGGTCGGTGGGTGGTTTGCCGTTGATCAGGAAGAACGGGTAGGTCACGTCCCCGGCATCACCCCACGGAGGTGTTCCCATCGACATTCCGCCCATCGACCCGTGGTCCATCCCGCCCATCGACCCGTGGTCCATCCCGCCCATGCCGCCGGAGGAGGCGGGACCGCCGTCGGCGATGAGTTTCTTGAGGACGTCATCGGGTGTGGTGCCGGTGCCGTCGATCCAGTCATCGAGGACGACGATCCACTCGGCGTCATAGTCGCCGGCTTCGTTCGGGTCGTCGATGATCATCGGTGCGTACAGGCCTCGGTCGAGCTGGACCCCGACGTGGGGGTGGAAGAAGTAGGTGCCCGGGTCGGGTGCGGTGAACTCGTACACGTATTTGGTTCCGGAGCTGATCGGGTCCTGGGTCAGGCCGGGCACGCCGTCGGCGGCGTTGCGCAGCCGGATCCCGTGCCAGTGGATCGTGGTGTCGGCCGGAAGCTGGTTGTCCAGGGATACCCGCAGGAAGTCCCCGGCACTGGCCCGGACCAGCGGCCCGGGGAGCTTCCCTTCGTACGCCCAGGTCGACACGGTTCGACTGCCGAGGTCGAGACTGACCGGCTTGGCCACCAAAGTCTTCTCGACGAGACGTTGGCCCGGCGACGGGGAGAGCGGGGGCGGGGCGCCGAAGGTGCGCGACGGCATACCTGCCTTCCCCGGCGCCGATGTAGTGCATGCCGCCACGGTGGCGGTGGCGGCGATGGCGAATCCGCCGAGGAGGATATTTCGTCGCGAGAGCAGGGGGGAGGTCATGGTGCCTTTCACGGTGGGGTCAGTGGCCATCGACGATCAGGCGGCGTCGTTGCTCGTACTCCTCGACGCTCACCTCGCCGCGCGCCAGGGATTCCTTGAGCAGCGTCAACGGATCGGGGCGTTCCATGCCGCCCCCCTGCCGATCCCGGGCCGGGAGCAGGGCGCGAACCACCAGGACCACGGCGATCCAGAACGTCAGGGTTCCGGCGGCCATCAGCAGCCACATCCACCAGCCCATGCCGTACCCGTTGCCCCACATCATCGGTGCTCTCCTGACGCTGTCCTGTCGGCCTCATGAGGAGGCGGACATGACCACTGTCCGTGGGCGACCTCAAGGCCCGGCCGTGGTCACGTTGAGATTTGACGAAGATCGTCCCCCGAGAAGGGCCGGGAGTGGACGAGGTTCGCTCTTGAGCCGGGAGACTGAGGCGGTGAGCACGAACCCCACACCACCACCGGCAAGGGTGCTGGTCATCGAGGACGAGACCACGCTGGCCGGCCTGATCGCCGCCTACCTGTCCCGGGCTGCGTACGCCACGACGACCGTCCACACCGGACCCGACGGGGTGCAGGCCGTGCGCGACCACGCCCCCGACGTCGTCATCCTCGACCTCGGGTTGCCCGGGCTGGATGGCATCGAGGTATGCCGCCAGATCCGAACCTTCTCCGACTGCTACGTCATTGTCGTCACCGCTCGCAAGGATGAGGTCGACACCCTCATCGGCCTGTCCGTGGGCGCGGACGACTACGTCACCAAACCGTTCAGCGTCCGCGAACTCCTCGCCCGCGTCCAGACCGTGCTGCGCCGCCCCCGGACCGGGCCCACGAGCGCATCAGAGACACCGAGCAGCGAACCGATCCGAGTGTTCGGGATACTTCGTGTTGACCCCAACGGCCATCGCGTCCACCTGGCCGACACCGAGGTGGCCCTCACTCCCACCGAACGAGACCTCCTCATCACGCTGGCTCGACGACCCACGATGGCCTTCACCCGCCGCCAGCTCATCGATGACATCTGGGGAACCGACTGGGTCGGGGACGAGCACCTCGTCGATGTCCACGTTGCCCACCTGCGCCGCAAACTCGGCGACGACCCCGACACTGGCCGCTACGTCACGACCGTACGAGGCATCGGCTACCGGATGGGACAAGGATGACCACCACCCACAGCCCCTCGTCAACCGGCCTCGCGACCAGGCTCCTGGCCGGTCAGGCCATCGTCCTGGTGGCCGGCGCGCTGACCGTGGGACTGGTCGCAGCCGTCATCGGGCCCCCGATCTTCCACCAGCACCTTCTCGAAGCCGGACACCAGCAGAACTCTCCCGAGCTCGTGCACATCGAGATGGCCTACCGCGACTCATCCCTCATCTCCGTCGGGATCGGCCTGCTCATCTCGCTGCTCGCCGCAGGCGCCGTCACCTGGTTCCTCACCCGCCGACTGCGCCGCCCCCTCGAGCAAGTCACCCACGCGGCCCGCGAACTGACCATGGGGCACTACGCCATCCGCGTCCCTGCTATCGCTGCCGGCACCGAACTCGAAACCCTCGCCGCAGCCTTCAACACCATGGCGGCCCGACTCGACAGCGTCGAAGACACCCGTCGCAGAATGCTCTCGGACCTGGCCCACGAACTCCGCACCCCCATCGCCACCATCAGCGCGTACCACGAAGGCCTCCACGACGGCGTAACCAGCCTCGGTCCCGAGTCCAGGGCCGCACTGGAGGAACAGACCCAACGGCTGGCCCGTCTCGCCGACGACATCGACGAAGTCTCCACCGCAGAGGAAGGCCGACTTGCGCTCGACCTCCGCAGCCACCATGTCACCGACCTGCTCTGGGCAGCCCACGACGGCATGCGCGACGCCTATGCCGCCAAAGGCATCAACCTCATCGTCGAGACCTCGACCACCGCCGGCCTCGACATCCACGTCGATCGCCACCGGATCGGCCAGGTTCTCGCCAACCTGCTGAGCAACGCCCTACGACACACCCCGCCCGGTGGGACCGTCACGCTGACCGGTCACAGCAGCCCTCACCACACGACTCTCACCGTCACCGACGACGGAGACGGAATGACCCCCGAACAACTCCAGCACGCCTTCGAACGCTTCTACCGAGCGGACTCCGCCCGCACGCACGACCGCACCGGCTCAGGCATCGGCCTGACGATCAGCCGGGCCATCATCAACGCCCACGGCGGCAGCCTCACCGCAGCCAGCAAAGGCACGGACCAAGGCAGCACGCTCACCATCAACCTGCCTACCCCGTAGCGGCACCAGGTCGCTGTCCGCCCGGCGCGAGGCGGTTGGGAAGCTTCGACGGCGCGGCTCCGACGCGGGCGTGCAGCCGGCCTTTGATGCGGCCCTCCAGGACGCCGCATCTCCACCCGGCTGCCTCCGCCCGGGCGGCGTACCAGACACGCACGTCGGGGTCGTCGAGGCGGTAGAGCAGAACCATGACGTGGCCCCACGGCAATTGCGCAGCAGCTGCTGCGCAATTGGGGTCCGTAGGCAACCGCGGAGAGTCAGTCACGGCTTGCCCACGCAAAGGCCAACGATCCATAATGTCGGGGTAGAAAATGCGGCGGAGGCATAACACGACGTTAATGTCGAGATGCGGCGAAGACTGCGCGAGGGTGTTCGGGGAACTTTGCACAACGCGACTGCGCGGGAGAGTCCGTGCAAGATGCGCGCCTTGGCATGTGTGCAAGGCGCGCAAGGCGACCGGCTCAGGTGCGGAGACGCACCCGGGTCGGCAAGCGTAGTTGTTGCCGCAAGACCTGGTGCAGATCCGCGGTCGCCAGTACACGGTCTTCTAGCGTTGCCGCGAGGGCATAGCCCTGTTTCTCATAGGTGGCGTCATCCCGAGCCCAAGTCTGAGCCTTGTGAGTTACGGCGATCAGAAAGGTCTCATTGTCGTTCACGAACGAATTCCGCCCGACCCATGCGCGGAGCTGCAAGGTGCTGTGCGTGAAGGTGTTCACGCCAGGTTGGAGGTTCAGCCTTCGGCGATCGTTGATGAGATCATTCGGATCGTCGGGGTCTTGCCGCTGCAGAATCTCGGCAAGCTCATCAGGATCGATGTCCCTATACACGTTGAACTTCATGGTCCCGGCGAGATACTCCCGCCGCTGGCGCCGAACAGGTGGGTCGAATGCAAGAGCAACGCTGATCACGCGATCGCGCCGGCTCCCTTGGCGGAAGGCCTCGGGGATCGGCATGGGGTGGATCTGAACAGTATCGACCGGCATTGCACCGTCGTACGTCATCGTGACTCGTCTGGCATCGCTTGATGTCGCTCTGTCGACGTCCGGTAATCCCAATCCGTAGACACGGTTTCGGCGATGCAGGTCGGACAGCCTCGCCGCCGGAGACGTCTGCGTGGAGCCCGCCGCCAGCAGGGCTCTGACCAAGTTCCCCGACGCGTCAGGATAGGCGTAGGCGATATCGGCAGCCACCCTGGCCACCGCTGGCGCGGCATAACTGGTCCCGTTCACCGTCGCGAAAATCTGGCCACCGGAGCCACGCGTGGAGGTGCTGATGAGAGAGGCCCCAAGATCGTTCTGCACGCTGTTGCCGGTGTCGGACACCACGAGGTTGCCACCGTAATGCGTTACGTCCGGCTTGTTGGCACGTCTCGCATTGGTTCCTAGGCCAGGCCCGGTCCGGCTGAAAGGTGCAGCCTCGTCGGCATCAGCAGCTGCCTGCCAACCGCTACGTCCAGGAAGTTCAGCAGGCGCACCACTCAAAGCGAGCGCTCCGACCGTCACGGCCAAGGCAGCTGGACCGGGCTCCGACAAACGATGCTCGGGGGCGAAGAAGAACTCTGGCTTGTCGTCGATGACATGGTGCCCGCTTGGAGTTCGGGCCGAAAGGTCGGCAGGAGCATTCCCAGTGGGAAGAACGACGACGATACCCAGCTCACGAATCAGATCGTCAATCGTCTCGGTGAGTGGCCCGAGATGAAGGTCGTTGAACGGCTCCGCGTAGCCGATGGAGAGGTTGAAGATCCTCACCCCATGAGTGCCGTGAAGGTGACGGATGGCTTCCTCGACCAAGACGTGCGGTGGTGCGTACGTCGCAAACCGCGGCGCGCGGTCTGGACGCGAGGGGTCGGGTTCAAGTATGCGAACGACCCGGACACTCCCGACAGCCGAGATGGGCAGGGCCTCCCGGAGCTCTTCGTGCAGGGCGGGGAAGAGAACGCGCCCGACTACTTCCGTGCCATGCGTCCCGCGCTGCTGCCACTGGTAGGCAGGCGGCGCTAGAGACTCGTCCGACACAACGAGTCCGCTCAGCAGCGGGTGTGCTGACTCGGGCGAATCGTCGAGGACCCCGACCACCTCGCTGACTACCTCCGCCCGAGAGGTTGTTGAGATGTCGAGATTCCTCCAGTCCCGGAAGTCCAGGAACGGGACTGGAGGTGTACGCACCAGCTCGACTACCGAGGTGTTCAGAAGGTCGTCGAGCCCAGCGGAAGAGACACTTACCCTCAGATAGCTGCGCCTCGGGGACACTGATCGGAGCAAGATCCGGCCGCCATTGTGACCCACGATCTGCTCAACGCTGCGGGTTCGCCGCTCAGCTTCGCTGTACGTGCCGCTGGGCCAGATTATGACGTCGAGCGTGTGCTGACCGCTGGGACTTCCGTCGAGGTCAGTGATACCGGGGCCGGTGCGGTCGGCAGGGCCATACGGTTCGATGTCGTCGATCTGGTTGAAAAAGGACCGCAGTTCCCCGGTTCGAACGTACCGCTCAATTGCCTGCTCGAGCGAGGAGCCCTGATCACCCGCGAGCACAAAGTAGGTGTAGTCCACTGTCTCACCCAGGACCTGCAGTCCGCGGCCCTCGAACGAAGAATCGTCTGGTCGTGCACCGGCCTTGATCTTGAATACAAGGTCGGGGTCCACACCGGCGTTCAGCTGGCGTGGGGCACGGGCTGTGCGCAGCTGCTGCCGCAGGTGCGCACCGTGCTGGCCACGCTGTCGGTTAGGTGAACCCCCGCCCGCAGGACTTGCGCGTCGCGACTGCAGTGGACGAGGGTTCGGCAGTAGGAGGTGTTCGGCCATCGCGTCACCAGGGCCGCGCGGTGATGCCTGGGAGCGCACGATGAACGTCTTGGCCCGTCACGACGGCTGAGTCTCGCAAGAGCGCATTGCGCCTGGCATCCACTACAAGCTTTTCTGCGGCGGCGTGCGGTCGACCCTTCAGTGCGCTGGCATACCGGTCGATCTCAAGTCCCGAGTGCGCGACCCCCTTCAGGCGCAACCTGAGGACCTGCCGGAGTTGGTGCACCGTTGGCAGCCCAAATGTGAGCACCTCATCGAAACGTCGCCATAGGGCCTCGTCGAGCAGTCCTGGGTGGTTGGTGGCGGCAAGCAGCAGGCTCGGACCCTGGTACCGATCCGTCATTTGAAGAAAGGCTGTGACCACCCGCTTCATTTCGCCGTGCTCAGACGCGTCGTCGCGCGATCGGCCCAACGCATCGAACTCATCGAACAGGACCACGAAGGGCGCTTGATCTGCGTACTCGAAGATTCGGCGGAGGTTACTCGCAGTCTCCCCCAGGTACGAGGAGACGACTGCATCCAACCTGACTATCAGAAGCGGTCGACCCAACTCCGCGGCGATGGCCTCCGCCGACGTTGTCTTCCCACATCCGGGTGGCCCTTGAAGGAGAAGGCGCTGGCGCCGCGGCAGGCCGGCAGCGTCCAAGGCTGGCCACTGGCGGACCTCTTCCACGACGTTCTCCAAAGCCAAGCAGACGCCCTTGTTCAAGATGAGGTCTTCCAAGAGGCGGTGCGGTTCGCGGACCTCAGCCAGGTCCCACTCGCCTTCACGGTCCGTCGGTGGTGCCGGGACGATGACCGTCGAACCGGAGTCGAAGGAGCCACCGCCAGCAACGAGGAGCTTCTGAAGGTCCCGGGCAAGCGCGTTGTGGTGCTTGGCCTGCTCTTCCTCAATAATCTCCATCGCGGCACGACGGAAGGCCAACTCGTCGCGCGCATGGAACGCGCGGAAGATCTCCTTCAGGTGTCGGCCGGCCACAGACCCATCCTAGAGACGGGGGTCAGACTGAGTGGGACGTCTTGGTGGTGGTGTGTTGAACGTCCCTGGCCTGGTCGATGCTGGCCTCGGCGCCTGACGTTGTCGCCGATCGCGGGTCAGTGGCAGCACCGTGGATGCCGACACGTCGTGAAGCCGCCAAGCGGTTGGGCCCAAGGCGGCTCCTCGCATCGCCGACGGGTGACACTCGTCATCGTCACGCCCGGTCGCGGAGTGCGTAGGCGAGTTCGAACTGCTGGCGTTCGTCGAGGGAGACAGCGAACTGGCGATAGTGGGCGCGGTCCTTCGCGCTGGGACTCTTGCCTCGCCAGGCGGGTGAGAGGTCAAGGTGTCCGTGGGCGACGTGGACCCACTGCCAAGTCAGGGCGTGAGGCTGGCTGCTGTCGCGGGTTGACGGGCGGCAGCGGCGGGCCCATTCGTCGAACCAACCACTCATGCCGAGCCGATGCCAGACCTTCGCCTCGATGGCCCGATAGTCGCGTCGGGGTGTGTCCTCGACGGCCCGCCAGATCCGGGCTTCCCACTCGTCTGCAGTGACGACCATGGTTGCCGAACACGCTCGGGCGCACCGCACCCCCATGGGGCCGGGCATACCGAATGCTTCCGCGGCTGCGGCCCATGACCTAACGTCTGGATGCAGTCGCGTCAGCGACAACGACGCAAAGAGGCGGACGGTGGCTTCACTGGAGTCGGTCGCGCCAGCAAGATGCTCGAGGTACTGCTCGTGCGGGATGACTTGCGGGATGACGAGCCGGTTGATCGGCATACGGGCTCCATCGGTTCTGGGGATGTCGAGGTGGTGGGACAGGCGCCGGTGGGGGGCACCTGCGGCCATGACAAGGCGGGTGAGCGTGGGGGTCATGACGGTGCGGTCGGCGAGCCAGCCGAGCGGGCCGTCGTTGGTGGTCGGAGTGAGCTCGGTCCACGGCGTCAACAGCCCTGCCGCGGTGTCGACGTCGGCAGCGGACAGGATCGCGTCCGCCGTCGCCAGCGCTTCACCGCGGATGCGTGGGTCGTCCGGTGGACGCAGCCCCCAGCGGGGTCCGCGGGCGGCAGTTCGGTGTGTGGCGATGGCGGCGAGGTCAGGCACCCAGGGAGCCCGGGTGTCGGCACCGGGTTGTCCGGCGAGGTGCAACAAGAGCGTGGTGAGGTGTCGCAGGTCGGCGAGGTATGCCGCGGGCTTCGCCGGTTCCCCGAGAACAGTGACGTGCTCCCCGGCGAGAGCAGCGTCGATCCGCCTCTGCGCCGCGAGCAACGCCGGTGAGGCGGGCGCCGTAGTGATGGTGGTGAGTTCGTGTTGGCACTGCTTGACCGGTCCTTGCCCGAGCGGATTCCCGCACACCGGCGTGGCGCCAACCCGGCGTAGGTGGGAGTGGCGTTGGTCGCGGAATGGCCGCCCACACGACGGACATTCCGCGACGAGGACGGCGGAGTGAGCGGTGCAGGCGGTGGCGAGCAGGAGTCGCCACGCGGTCTTCCACGTCCCGGTGTGAGCGAGGCAGGCTGGGCAGAGCTGGGTACCGTGGGCGGGGGTCCAGCCGCGCGCGGCGACCTTCCGGTAGGAGTGCCGGTCGCCCGGGTCGAGCCCGGTCAGGTCGAGGGCGATGCCGTCGAAGGCGGCGAGGGTCGCGGCATGCACGCTGGCTTCGCTGACTCGGGCGAGGGCCGCGAGACGCGAGATGGTCTCCGGGGAGGGCGCGAGGGTGAGGTAGCGGGTGCAGCCGCGGCCGCTGCCGGTGGCGTTGAGGAGCTGGGCGGTGGTGAGGCCGTTGGCGTCGGCGAGGTGCTCGAGCCATGACTCGATCGACTCACCTTCTCGGGGGGCGATGCTGACCGGCAGGGCGGCGGTGTTCATGCTGACTGCTGACGCGCTGGTTGGCGCAGCCGGTAGGTGTCGTCCCGGCCGTTGCGGTAGGCGCGGCCACCGGCGATGCCGGTGTAGCCGGAGAGCTCGGCGAGGTCGGCACACTCGGTGCTGATGGGACAGCCCGCGCAGACCGCGACCGGCGCAAGAAGGAGTCGGGCGCGGTCTTCGACGGCTTCGGCGGAGAGGTACGTCTTCTCCCAGTCGTTCCAGCGTCGGGCCAGTCCCTTGCAGTTGCCGTCCGCCAGGGTCCAAGCGGCGTCGCGGGCGAGGACCTCGCGGCTGATGCCTCTCACGGCCGCGCCTGTAGCGCAGCGGGTCGCACACAGCGAATGTCCGCGGTCGTGATGGTGATGGACTCGAGGAGCTCGATGTGGAGTCCGTAGTCGCACAGCAGCTGGTGCTGGAGGTCGGCGCGCGCTTCTTGGGCGTCTAGTTCGCTGCGGTATGTGCCGATGATGTCGTCGCAGTTCCAGAGCAGCCACACCCGATCCGCGACGCGGTGACAGGGCGGATCGGCGGCGAGGAGCTCTTCGACGACCATCCGAAGTTCCTCGGTGTAGTGGGCGTGGAAGGTGGCGTCCATGGCCGGGATCGGAGTGGCGTCCATGGCCTGCAGGATCCGGGCGGCTCGGGTTCGGAGCTCTTCGAGGTCCGGTTCGATGGTGGTCATCCGTACCTCCGGGTGACGCCGGCCCAAGTGGCCTGGGCGGCCGGGATGGTGAGCAGGTCGGCGTCGGCGAGGAGTTGCTGTCCGGTCTCGTGCAGCAGCAGCCTCGTCTCGGGGTCGATGCGTGAGTCGAAGTCGTGGATGTCCCGGTCCTGGATGTGCGCCCAAGGGCTGGAGCGCATGGGGCCGTGGGTGAACCTCGTCCAGATCCAACCCTGCGCCAGGACCTGGGTGTCGCCGCGGCCTGCGCTGGGCGGCAGGAGTCGGGCGGTGCTCGAGGGGAGCCGGGTGACGGCGCGCAGGGTGTCGCGGCGTCGCCGGTAGTCGACGAGCCCGGGGGCCAGCAGCGCGTCGAGGGATCGACCGAGCAGGTCGGCGTCCTGCTCGCGAAGGCCCGCGCGGGTGTGGATGCCGTCGATGAGCAGGCTGGTCGGTATGCCGCTCACCCCGAGTGCGGCGGTCGTCTGGTCGGGATTGGGGTCGCCGTCGTGGGCTTGGGTGATGAGCAGGTGCAGGGCGACGGCGGCTCGGGTCAGGGACAGCCACTGGCCGGGCCGTCGCGCCGGTGCGTCCTTGTCGGTGGGGAGTGGCAGGAGCGCCGGGACGTGCCCCGGATGGAGTCCGTCGCGGGTGACGTGGTGCCGCAGTCGGGTGAGGAACCATTCGAGCCGGGCCCGGTCTGCAGGGGTGAAGACGCCGGCTTGGTGTCGCCGGCAGTGCGCGGGGCGCTGGCGCTTCTCTCGGACGAGGCGACGGCCGAACAGGACGAGCAGGGATGCGACCGTGCCCGGGTCGGGTGAGGGGTAGGCGTCCCACTTGCGCGCGGCGGCGGCGTCGATCGTCGGGAGCCCGGGGTTCAGGTCTTTGGGATGGGCCTCGACTGTGGCGGCGGCGGCCTGGCAGCGGCGGCGCAGTTGGTAGAGGATGGCGCGGGCTCGGGGCTGGTCGATGGCGGTTTCGGTCAGGTCGCGCAGGATCTCGGCGAGCTCGAGGACCCGAGGGTGGGCCGCTTGCACGATGTGCGCGGTGCCGGCCTGGACGAGGTAGCAGCGACACCGGAGGCAGACGGGCATGAGGGCGGTCTGCCAGAGCAGGTCGGTGTGTCCGGTCGCGACGGTGCAGGCCGGGCAGATCCACACCACCGCGTGATGCAGGCGCCAGCCGTGGCGGCGCTGGGGGCCGTGGCCGCGGATGGCCAGCGGGTAGCGGTTCATCGTCAGGCGCCCGGCGGCATCTGCGTCGAGCCCGGCCAGCGAGGCGACGGCGTCGAGCTCGCGTCGGGGGATGTCGATGTCGTGCCGCCAGGGCAGCAGGAGCCGGGATCGGGTGAGGCCGTTGGCGTCAGCGAGCCGCGCGGCATACGAGCTGAGCGGTTCGGACGGCCGCGGGTCGGGACGTACGGGCAGGACGGTCATGACACGGCCACCTTGACCCGTCGCCGCCGGGAGGGCTGGGGCGCGACCGCGCGCAGCTCGGCTTCGCCGGCGATCGCCCGGGCGGAGAGGGGGACGGCGTCGAGGTGGGCGGTGGTGATGGTGTCGGAGCCGTCGTCGAAGGCGGCGAGCATGGCTTCGGTGAGAAGTAGGGCAGTGTCGCCGACGTAGCCCTGGGTGCGGCGCCAGATGTAGCCGGCGTGCTGTCGGGAGAAGATCCCTGCCGGTGCGCAGTCGAAGTACGGCAGCAGCACGGTCTCGGCGTCCTTGAGGAAGCGTTGCCAAGTGCGTCGGTCGTCGTCGGTGGCCAGCGGGTACGCAGTCAGGGTGAGGCGTTCGAGTCGGGAGTTGATCTGCGGGTCGAGGTAGAGCGGGGACTCGTGCAGGTCGGCGCCGACGAGGATCATCGTGCCGCCGAGCTCACCGAGCTCAGTGTTGAGGTACTTGAGGAAGTCGAGCATGTCGCGGCTGTCCTTGTTGGACACGTCGAGGAAGTGGCTGTCGTCGATGAGCAGCAGTCTCACCCCGTGCTGCCGGAAGGCGTGGATGACCCTGGTCGTGGTGACGCGAACGAGGCCCTCGCTGGGGTAGCCCATCGTCAGCAGCAGCGCGGCGAGGACGTCACGGATCTTCGAGGCGGCGCGCAGGGTGAGGTAGAGCTGCGGGATCCAGTCCGCCGTGACGCCGGGCTCTGGGTTCCACGTGGGGCGGGGGTCGGCGCAGGCCGGGCCGAGCAGGTCGCGGTATGCCGCTTGGGCCCAGTCCTTGACGAAGGTCGACTTGCCGACGGCGAAAGAGGCGCTGACCGACCCAATCGCCTTGGCCCCGGGCGGCCGGAGCCGGTTGCGGTCGACGAGTCGGGTGAGGTGGTGGGCGGCGCGCTGTGCCAGGACCGAGGGGAGGACGAGCCCGGTCATGGCGGTGGTGATCTCGTCCCAGTACTCGTCCTGGGCGGCCGCGGACATCGCGTCGAAGGTCTCGACAGGGATCGGTGTCGGCATGGTCCCGGGCGGGGCAGTGGCTTGCTGGTGCCACAGGCGGGCGTCCATCAGATGGCCTCGCTGTCGTAGTCGGGGAAGGCTGAGTCGAAGTCGATCTGTGTGGTTGTCTCGGCGGCGTCGGCGATGGGGTCGTCTTCGGCGAGGGAGGCGCCGGGGCGGAGGCTGGGTGGCGTGACGTCGGCGGCGGTGTCGATGAGCGCGCGTGCGGCGTCGGCTTCGGCGTGGTCGATGAGGGCTTGGTCGTGGCGCATGCCGGCGCGGATGAGCTTGCTGCGCCATTCCTCGTCGGTGGGTGCGGCGCTGAGCTCGGTGATGGCGGCGATGATCTCGCGGGTCACGTTGCGGCGGGATACGACGCGGTTGCCGCCGCGGTCTCGGATGAGCTGGCGGGCTCGTTGTACGACGACGTCGGTGAGCGGCGCTTCGACCAGGTGGGCGTCGCGCCACTGCAGTTCGTAGATGCGGTCGTCGTGTCGGCTGCGGTGCCAGAGCCGGGACCGGTCGCGGGGGTCGTAGTGGAAGGGCACCTTGGCGTCCTGGGCGCGGTAGGTGCCGGGACGGACGCCGCGGATCTCGTCGAGGATGTCGCCGTCGTAGGTGAGGCCGCGGAAGGCGACGCCGCCGTTGCCGGGGGTGAGCCACTTCTCGGGCAGGAGGCTGAAGATCAGGTCCGGGTGTTGCGGGACGAGCAGGCGCCCGGTGATCGTGTGCAGCATGTCGTGGCGCTCGAGCGGGGTGAAGTTGCCGTCTTCGACGCCGGGGATCTTCACTCCGCCGTGTCGGTTGCGGTGGTAGGCGATGGCGGTGTGCCGGTGTAGGTGTTGCTGCAGCTCGCGCCACGATCTGAGAGGCTCGAACCCAACCCAGCCGACGAACCGTCCCCGTTCGTGGACGGCGCGGCCTTTGAACCCGGCCCCGTTGCGGAAGGACTGGTATGCCGCCTGGAGGCTGTCGTGCCAGCGCTCCACGATGTTGTTGTCGATGGGACGGCCGGGCCGGGAGGGCATGAGGTCGACATTCCAGTCGCGCAGCAGCGCGAGCAGGCTGTCGCTGAGGAAGATCTTGCCGTTGTCAGCCCGCATGGAGATGGGCCAGATGCCGGGTTTGACGTGTCGGCCGGTCACCTCTCGGCTGGTGCGGACGCGGCTGGCGTGTGCGGTGACGGGGTTGTCGCCGAGGTCGAGGCTGGCGGGGATGCCGCACCACCGGAAGTCGTCGATGGTGGTGTCTTCGACGACCATCGAGAAGGGCCGGATGGCGTCATACAGCGCGAGGGCGATCTCGAGTGCGTTCGCGGACTGGGGGACGACGCGGCAGGCGACGACCACGCGGCTCGGGACAGAGATGATCGTGATGATCTCGACGGAGTAGACGCGTTCGTAGACGTCGTCCCAGACCAGGTTGTCGCACCGGGTGACGTCGACCGCGAAGTGTCCCGGGTGGGTGGCCGGGTAGTTGCTCCGGCTGGAGTTCCTGCGCAGCGTGGAGGACTTGTGCTGCTTGGTTGTGTGCCCCAAGGCGGCGAACCGCATCGACAGGTACTGCTGGGTGATCCGTTGAGGCAGGTCGATGTCGTCGATGCCTTCCTGCTTGAGCCGGACCAGGACCCGCCGTTCGATCTCGACGATGCTGACCTTGCTGCGGGTGCCGTCAAACCCCGCCAGTTCCTCGTCGACGATGCGGACGAACCGGGGGTCGATGACCTCGAAGCCCTGCCGGCCCTTGGTCTTGCGACCGTCCACCAGTCCGCGCAGACCGTCGCGTTTGAAGGCTTTGATCCAGCCGCGGATGGTGTTGGGCGCGACGCTGTTCTTCACGACCTCACCGGCCAGGAGGCGCCGGACCCGCATCCGGTCGACGCTGTACTCGAAGGTGAGCTGTCGGGCCATCGCCTCGATCCGCTTGCTCAGGCTGACCCCAAAGCCTTCCCCGAACGGGTGGAACGGTTCCCCGTCTCGGGCCATCAGCGGATGACCGTCGCGGTAGGCCGTGAGTATCTCAAGGACCACTTCGCGCTTGAGGTGGACCTCTGCGCGCATTGTGGGAGTCAGGCTGCTCCACCACGGCTGCAGCGACAGGTGGATCGCATCCAGGCCCTCGTCGCCGAATCC
This sequence comes from Mobilicoccus sp., assembly GCF_032060985.1. Taxonomy (NCBI): domain Bacteria; kingdom Bacillati; phylum Actinomycetota; class Actinomycetes; order Micrococcales; family Dermatophilaceae; genus Mobilicoccus; species Mobilicoccus sp. The sequence continues at coordinate 84,121 of NZ_DAMBGD010000016.1, read as the reverse complement.
GGTGACGGTGAGCTGGTCGGCCCGAACGAAGTGGTTGTCCCCGACGGCGTCCTTGACCGTGACGCCGTGCCGCCCCAGCTCCACGACGACGGCCGGGCCAAAGGACATCAAGGCCCGGGCTCCGACGAACAGCTCCACCGCCTTGCTCACGAGGAAACGTCCGCTGGCTGGTGGATCACCAATGGCGTGGTACGCGTGATTGGGGAGTCCAGGTCGCAGTCGATCTGTCCGTTCCAGACGCCGTGCCACATCGCGGACACCACATGCCCTCCACCGGCATCAAGGTCGAGGACGTCGGCGACGGTCCCCGCGCCCTCGAGGTGCTCGTGTAGGAGACGCAGTGATCCGGGGTACCACGGCATGCGCCGCCGGAATCCATGAATCCACATCAGGTTCACCCGCCGGATCCGTGACCAGCCGGCGAAGACCTCGTGGCGCCACCCCACCTCGACGCACGCCTCGGCGGTCAAGCGCACCTTCAACTTGAAGTCCTCGTCATGACGCTTGGCCGGCCGGACATCCCAGAGCCGAATCGTGCCGTCGCCGTGACGACTGAGCAGGTCAGGCGTGTGCTCGAGGCGGCTGCCACGGCGCTTTGCAGGAAGCCGCAGTCTGCACGGCTGGGCGACCAGCCAGGTCACGTCGCTGCGGCGGTCGAGCTCCCTGACGAGGTCGTGCTCGAGACCTGATTCGAGGTGGAGGTGCGTGCCTGTCGTGACGGTGAAGGCATACACGGGGATGTGCCCCGAGCGTGCCTTTACCTTCGGCGTGCGGGTTCGCTGCAAGCGGGTGACATCCGGGCGCCCGGACCAGGGCCACACGGAAAGGCCGGCGCCTACATCGAAGAGCCACTCGGCTTCGAGGTCAGGGGCAAGCACCACAGGGGCTGGCCGCTTTCGGGCATGCGAAATAGACTCGTCCACGCGACGGCACCTTCGTTTCTGGGCAACAGTTACATCGGGACCGTCGCCGAGGGGTACCCGTGCCAGCGGGTGCCCCTCATCCATGTCCGGACTCAGGCCCACAGCGACCGTCTTGCTCGCAAGGGTAGACCTGGCCATTCGACTCAGACAAGGGGAATCGCGCAAATATTTGCCGGACGGAAACGCCGAGGCCCCCTGCTCATCTGTCCCTGATTTATGTGTCGGTGCGTGTTTGTGCAGGTCGAGTCGATACGCTAAATATTTGTAGCGCGGGGCCGCTCGACCGAGAGTTGCCTTGGGTACTCGGCTGAGACCTTGGAGGTGGGTACGGTGGGGTCACCAACCGTTTCGGGGCTGACCACCCCGACGAGGAAAGCCCTCGATGATCTGATGAGCCGACGCCTGAACACCCTCGTTCCCTTGGAGCGGGCAACCTTGGCCACCGTGGCCGACGCGATCCCCCGCGCTGTCCTGTGCGCCGCCAAGATGCCCTGCCTCAACCCCAGCTGCCTGCGCAAGGTCACGCGCCCGAAGGCTGGCCGGCTGCCGCTCTTCTGCGGGCGGCCATGCCGTGAGGCCTTCGACTACGAGCGCGCCGAACTGCTCGCGGACATTGCGGTGCTGCTGCAAGCGATCGAGCGCGGCGAAGGCACACACGCCCAACGGCGGAAGGTCCAGGTGGAGCTGGCCAATCGGCGTTGGTGCCTTCAGCGGTACGCGGTGCCCCCGGACCGAAACCGGCCTGAACTGCACGCCGCGCCGGCGTCGGACTCCTAGGGCAGGATCACCACTGTGCCGAAGATCTTTGACAACCTCACGCCGGAGAGTCAACTGGGCGTAGCCCTCCGGGACTACTTCGAAGGGTCTTACGAGTCGTTGGACGTCGCCACGGGCTACCTCGACCTTCGAGGCTGGGGCCACCTCGGAGACATCATCGGGGGCAAGCCCTTCGCCGAGGGGGACCCGCCTGTCGCTCGGGTCCTCGTGGGAATGGTCGCCCCGTCCGACTCCCAGGCCATCCTGAGCTCGCTCCAAGCAGAGCTTGCGGAGCAAGGGGCCGGTGCAGCCATCCACGACAACAGCAAGGCGCTCGATCAGAAGGAGCGGCTCGTGCGCCACCTGCGGACGCAGTTGATGCGCGGGCTGCCGACCAAGAGCGGGCAGGCCACCCTTCAGCTCATGAAGCGGCAGTTGGAGTCGGGGCGTGTCCAGATCAAGGTGTTCACTCGGCGACCGCTGCACGGCAAGGCATACATCCTTCGCGGGGGCGGTGGGCCTGCCCCGCTGTGGTCCTACCTCGGGTCCTCCAACTTCACGGGCGCCGGGCTGTTCAACAACCTTGAGCTCAACATCGACATTTCGGACCAGGACCCCAACCAGAAGCTGGCGTCATGGTTCGAGGACCGCTGGGACGACAAGTACTCCCTGACGATCACCAAGGAGATCATCGAGCTGATCGAGGAGTCGTGGTCCGGGGAGGAGCAGGCCACACCATTCGAGGTCTACCTCAAGGTCTGTCACGCCCTCTCACAAGATGCCCGCGACGGCCTGGGGTACGTGCTTCCCAAGTCGATGCAGGACCTTCTCCTCGACTACCAGGTCACGGCTGTGCGAACCCTGGCTCGTCGGATCGTTCGCCGCGGCGGCACCATGTTGGGCGACGTCGTCGGGTTGGGCAAGACGCTCACGGCGGTCGCCACTGCCCTGATGCTTCAAGCCGCCGAGGACTACACCACCTTGGTGCTGTGCCCGAAGAACTTGGAGTCGATGTGGCAGGAGCACTTGGAAGCCTACGGGGTGGAGGGGGCGCGCGTCGTTCCCTACTCGATGGCTGACAAGGTCCTTCCAGACCTGAAGCTGTACAAACTCGTCATCTGCGATGAGTCACACAACCTTCGCAATGACACCACCAGGGCCCACGAGGCGATCAGCGAGTATGTCCGCCGCAACTCCAGCAAGGTCCTGCTCCTCACCGCGACTCCCTACAACTTGGCCTTCGCCGACGTCGCCAACCAACTGGCCCTGTACATCGAAGAGGACGAGGACCTGGGGATCGTCCCTTCGGCGGCGATGGCCAAGGACCACACCCTGGCGGACAAGGTCGACGGCAAGACGAACACGCTCGTGGCCTTCAAGCGCTCCGAAGAATCTGACGACTGGCGCCGGCTCATGTCCGACCACCTCGTGCGTCGCACCCGCAGCTTCATCAAGAAGTCCGCCAAGAAGAAGCTGGTCACCCTCGCGGACGGGACAGTCCAAGAGCGCGAGTACCTCCAGTTCGCCGACGGCACCGAGTTCTTCTTCCCGAACCGGGTCCCGCATCCGCTCACACACACGTTCGGGAAGGACGACCCGGCATCGTTGATGGAGGACGACACCACTCTCGACGCGATCGCGAAACTGACGCTGCCGCGGTATCGGCTCTCCGACTACGAGAACACCCGAGCAACCAAGACTGCCGAGGACAAGAAGTACCTGGACGACATCCGCTCAGGGCGAGGCAACGTCAGCGGCTTCGTGCGCATCGGCCTGTTCAAGCGCCTCTCGTCGTCCGGGCACTCCTTCATCCTGTCCTTGCAGCGTCAGCGAGCCCGGAACGAGCTCTTCATCCACGCGATCGACCATAAGCTGCAGGTCCCGCTGGGGAGCTTCACCGATAGGCAGATCGCCGTCAGCGACGACGACCTCGAGAGCGACGAGCCAGTAGGTGGGTCGCTGGCCAGTCGTTACCAGGAGTTGCGCGACAGCGCGCCGGCGAAGACCAAGTGGCTCAACTCTACGGTCTTCAAGACCACGCTGCGGCACGACCTCATCAAGGACAACGAGCTGATCACGTCCCTCCTGGTCCGCTTCGGCAGCTGGGACTCCACGCGTGACACGAAAGTGAACGCGCTGGTCGACCTGCTACGCGGTGACCACGAGGGCCAGAAGGTACTCGTTTTCAGCGAGTACAAGGACACCGCCGAGTACGTCGCGGACGCGCTTGAGGCCGCGGGTGTCGACAACGTCGGGTTGGCGACGGGAGACGTGGCTGACCCCTCCGATGTCGCCCGCCGATTCTCCCCACGCTCAAATCGGCTCCCAGCCCAAAGCGTCAGCGAGGTGGCCGAGCCCGCTGACCCCATCGCGGTCCTCGTTGCCACGGACGTCCTCTCAGAAGGCCAGAACCTTCAAGACAGTCACGTGATCGTCAACTACGACCTGCCGTGGGCGATCATCCGGCTCATCCAACGCGCCGGTCGAGTCGACCGCGTCGGACAGGAGTCCGACACGGTCCACGTCTACCTGATCACCCACGACAAGGTCGAGCAGCAGATTCGCCTGCGCCAGCGCATCCGTGCGCGTCTCAGTGCGGCCGCCGAAGCATTCGGCTCCGATGAGCAGTTCTTCGGAACCGACGACGAGATCAACCTCCTCCACAACTTCTACAACGGAAACCTCTCTGACGGCGATGACGACGGAGAGGGCGAAGCAGACGCCGTGAGCGAGGCCTGGCTGGCGTGGAGCAACGCCCAGAACAGCCACCCCGAGGTGACAAAGAGGGTGCTCGCGCTGCCCGACCTCATCCATTCCACGCGCGACAAGTACGCCCGTGAGTCCACTGGTGGCGTGGCGTGCTTCGTGCGCACCGAGTCAGGGGTCGACGCATTCGCGGTCAGCGAGTCCGCTGCGGGCGCTGAGCGGCTCCTTACACCAGCCGAGGCCCTGCGCATCTTCGAAGCTGAGCCAACGACCCCCACTGCATCACCCCGTGACGACCACTTCGAGCGCGAGGCCGAGCTGGTTCGCGGTCCACTGACCATCGAGGCGCGTGCCGCCGGAAACCTCCGCGGTGTCCGCAAAAGGATCTGGGAGCGATTCGGTGGGACCTTCTACGCCGAACAGGCCGAGGACGCACTCAACGCCCTGCACGAACGGCCACTGACAACCCATGCCACCAACCAGTTGTCCATCGCGCTGCGAAACAAGTATCCCGACCAGGACATCCTTGACCTGCTCGACCGACTTCACCGCGAAGACCGTCTCGTCATCGGCTCCAGCGAGTCAGACGAGCTGCGAATCGTCTGCTCGATCGGAGTGACTGACCAGTGAGCCAGGACCTGCTGCCGAAGGTGGACCGCGGCGACTTCCAAGAGGTCTTCATCGAGGACCTCAACTGGCTGGCGCCCGACGTGAAGAAGTCGATCAGCGTCACTGACGACGACGGCCGCCAGGTCAGCGCCCACAACGTTGCGTCCTACAAGGGCCTTCGCGTGTGGGTCTGCGATGAGCGGCCGGGATCTGTGCTGGAGGCGGAACTCGACCGCCTGATCGCGAAGACCACCACAGACCGACTCGTCATCTTCGACGACGAGAAGGAGCAGGTCTGGCGCTGGCCACTGCGGCGGGCCAAGGATGGCTCAGTCACGTCACGGCTTACCAGCCACCGACACAAGAAGGGGGACACCGACCCCAAGTTCGCCGCTCGCCTCGACATCATCCGGATGCCGTTCGACGTCATCCTCGACGCCAACGCTGTGCTGGGACGGGTTCGGGAGGCCTTCGACACCGAAGCTCAGAATGAGTCCAAACGGGCATCCAAACTCATGGCCAACATGTACGCCGCCGTGGAGAAGGCCTACCCGGCAACGGTGGCTCCCAAGGTCCGGGACCACGAGATCTCGGTGACCCTTGCCCGAATCCTCTTCCTCTTGTTCGGCGACGACACCGAGATGTGGCACACCGACGCGTTCCGCAACGTCATCCAGCACGAGACCTTGCCCGAAGGCTCGAACCTTGCCCAGGTGTTGAACGACCTCTTCACGTTCCTCGACACGGCCAACCCCAGGAGCGTGCCGAACGGCTTCGAAGGCTTCAAGTACGTCAACGGCGGGATCTTCGAGGAGAAGATCGAGCTACCGCCACTGGGCAAGGACTTCCGCGCGGCCATCCTGGACGCCTGCGCCGTTGACTGGTCCAGCATCAGTCCGGCGATCTTCGGCTCCATGTTTCAGTCAGTGCGAGACGCCGCAACCCGACGCGCACTGGGCGAGCACTACACGTCCGAGGAGAACATCCTCAAGACACTGAACCCGCTGTTCCTCGACGAACTGCGTGAAGAGCTCGCGGCCGCCCTTGCCCGCGACACCACCCAGAAGAAGGTCAACGCCCTCAACAAACTCTGGGACCGACTCGGCGCCATCCGATTCATGGACCCAGCCTGCGGCTGCGGCAACTTCATCATCGTCGCCTATCGCGAGCTCCGAGCCATCGAGCTCCAGGTCATGGAGGCGCTCTACGACCTCCGCGACAAGCACCAGCTCTCCCTCGACGCGAAGTCTGATCTGAAGGTCACCCTCGACCACTTCTACGGGATCGAAATCGACGAGTGGCCAGCCCGGATCGCCGAGACCGCCATGTTCATGATCGATCGACAGTGCGACCTCAAGCTGAGAGAGCGGTTCGGGCAAGCCCCCGAACGCCTCCCCATCCAACGTGAAGCCAAGATCGTCGTCGGCAACGCGCTGCGGATCGACTGGGAGGTGGTGCTCCCTCCCTCGGAGCACGTCGTTGTGGCCGGAAATCCGCCCTTCCTTGGCCCCAAGGAGCGCTCGAAGGACCAGACTCTTGATCTGCAGTACGTCTGGGGAGGGGCATATGACGGCTTCTTGGATTACGTGACTGGCTGGCATGCCAAAGCCCTGAGCTACCTCGCCGGCCTCGATTCCCGGTGGGCATTCGTGTCCACCAACTCCATCTCCCAAGGCCAGGCTGTGCCGACCCTTTGGGGTGCGATCTTCAGCCAGGGCTGGAGGATAAAGTTTGCTCACCGGACCTTCCCGTGGACCAGCGAAGCAACTGGTGGTGCCGCCGTTCACTGCGTCATCGTGGGCTTCTCGCGATCCGATCTTGCGCGGCCGCGACTTTTCGATCACCGCGATCTCAACACTCCGGTACGGACGGTCCCCTACATCAACGCCTATCTGGTGGACGGCCCGAACGTCCTGGTCCAGAAGCGGATGAAGCCGTTATCGCAACAACTACCCGAGGTCGTGGCGGGGTCCAAGGCGGTTGACTGGGGTTTTCTGACTGTGGAGCCCGAGCAGTACGAGGGAGTCGCAGCCGACCCTGTCGCGAGAAAGTACCTGCGTCCATTCAAGGGTGGCGATGAACTCATCAACGATCTGGAGCGGTGGTGCTTGTGGCTCGTCGATGCCCCGACTGATGACCTACGCACGAGCGACCTGATCAAAAGGCGCCTCCGGGAAGTCAAGACCCGGCGGTTGGCGAGTCCGAAGCCGGCAACGCGAAAGGGAGCGGCGACTCCCCACCTCTTTGAGGAGCGCCGTCAGCCAACGAAGCCGTACCTCGGGATACCCCAGACGTTCAGTGAGAACCGGCTCTACGCAACAGTGGCACGCGTGCCGAGCACCGTCATCGCATCCATCAAGTTGTTCACATCCCCAGACCCTGACGGCTTCCTGTTCGGAGTCGTGTCGTCAGCGATGTTCCTGACCTGGCAGAAGACGGTTGGCGGCCGCTTCAAGTCCGACCCCAGTTTCACCAACACGATTGTGTGGAACACGCTGCCGCTACCCAAAATCTCCGATGCCCAGCGGGCAGGGATCATCAGAGCGGGCGCCGGAGTGTTGGCAGCGCGCGACCTGCGCAGCGGCGAGTCGTTGGCTCGACAGTACGACCCGAGCAGCATGGCGCCCGAACTCATCGACGCTCATCTAGTGCTTGATGAAGTGGTCGACCAAGCATTCGGTGCTGCCGAACGATGCCGATCCGAACTTGAGCGCCAGGAGTTGCTCTTCAGTCGCTACGCCGAGTTGACATCCCCTGTCTGACCACCGGACTGGGCAAGACGCTAGATACATAACCTGGAGGGGGCGACACGCCCGAACCGGATAACGTCGGCTTATTCATGGAATCGACGGCACTTCTTACAGTTTTGAGTGCATCTCGACAGCGCATCTCGACAACGGCCCGTCTCGACACGAACCTCAGTAGTTCGCCGCCATGTTGGTGAAGCGGGAGTAGTGGCCCTGGAAGGCGACGGTGATGGTGCGGGTGGGGCCGTTGCGGTGTTTGGCGACGATGATGTCGGCTTCACCCTCGCGGGGGGAGTCGGGCTCGTAGACCGACTCGCGGTGCAGGAGCATGACCATGTCGGCGTCCTGCTCGATGGAGTTGTGGACGGCGATGCCGTCGGCGACGAAGTTGTGCGTCCCGAGCACCGTGGCGTCGTAGACCTCCTCGACCCCGTCGAACTCGACCCCGACGACGACCTCCCACTCCACGTCGTTGACGGCCTCGAGGTCGGCGCCGTCACGGTCGAGCACCGCCGCGACCTGGCGCAACGTGCCCACCTGCGCGGCCGGGGCGGCAACCTCGGTGACGAGAGCCGCGTCCTCCTCGGGGACCGGTGACAGCGCCGCGGCGACGTCCTGCCACAACGGCAACTGGCCCTCACCCGGCAGCGGAGCGGTCGACACGTCGCGGACGATGTCGAGCAGCCGTGCCGCATCGGGCGCGGGCGGGCCCTCGATGCCGATCTCCTGGAGGAACCGGCGCTGGGAGTCCACGTCGACGACGTCGAGAACCCAGCCCGACTCGTCCCCGGTGACGACCGCGGAGATCCCGAACCGCAGCAGCAGCCGCGCGATCCGGTCCAGGCGCGTCCGCTCGTCGGCAAAGGCGAAGATCTCTCCGCCCGGCCGGTCCTGCGACAGCACGACCCCGCCGGCGTGCGAGAAGAACTCCCGCAGGAACAGCGCGATCTGCGGCTTGGGCAGCGAGAACACGACTGCGGGGATCGTCGCGGCGGGATGCTCGGCGCAGAGCACCGCCGCCGTGCGCACGTCCTCGTCGGCCCAGTCGTTCTCACTGGCCTGCGGCGCCCCCACGTGGCGAGGCACGGCGACCCGCACCCCACACGTGAGTTCGCCCAGCGGCACCCACCCTTCATAGGTGAGGAAGGGGTGGTTCTCCGTCGCCCGCACCGTCTTTCCGGAAGCGGTGGTGAGCCGGTACACCGGCTTGACCCCCGTGGAGAACGCGTGGGTCATCGGCCGGCGCACGTACCGCAGCGACTCGTCCAACGCCCACACCGGCACGTCTGTCTCCCCCGAGGCCGCCAGCTCACCGATGGACACCTCGGCACCCGTGTCCGCCCGCAGGATGCGGGTGTCGGCCGTGAGGCACCCCGACTCACGCAGGTCACTCACCTGCGGCTTCTTGTCGGTGCGCTGCTCCGGACCACGGTTGAGCTGACTGAGCGCGATCACCGGCACCTCGATCTCCTTGGCCAACAACTTGAGGGCACGCGAGAACTCGCTCACCTCCTGCTGCCGGGACTCGACCTTCTTGCCCGAGCTCATGAGCTGCAGGTAGTCGATGATGACGAGCTTGAGATTGTGCCGCTGCTTGAGCCGGCGGCACTTGGCCCGGATCTCCATGAGCGACATGTTCGGCGAATCGTCGATGAACAACGGCGCCTCGCTCACCTCACCCATCGTGCGCGCGAGCTTGCTCCAGTCCTCGTCGCGCATCGTGCCCTTGCGCATGTGCTGCAACTGGATCGACGCCTCGGCGCTGAGCAGTCGCATCGTGATCTCGTTCCGGCTCATCTCGAGCGAGAAGACGACGGTCGCCATCTCGTTGTGAATCGCCGCCGCCCGCGCGAAATCGAGCGCCAGCGTGGAGTTGTGCGTCGGGATCATCGTGCGCCCGGCGAGGTACAGGTGGTCGGCTGCGGCGACCTGGATACACCGCACCGGCACGGACTCCACCGGCGTGACCGACGTGATGAACCGCGAGTCACGCCGCTGGAACGCCCGCTGCCCCAACCTCTTGTGGAGCATCTTCTTCCGCTCGAGGCCGAAGACGGGCTCGTCGCTGCTGAACGTCATCGTGTAGGCGATCGACGACTCCGGCGTCCGGCCACGAACGTTCTTACGGCCGACCGAACACCGGTACCCCAGCCCGACGATCAGCTCCTCCACGTCCTGCGCCAGCCGACTGCTCGTCGTCGTGAACTGCGGACACCCCACGTTCGACACCGTCCCATCGGTGTCGAGCAGCCCGGCCAGCAGCGCGCGCCGCTGGCGTTCCGACGCACGCAGGTAGGAGGTCGGGATGTGCTTGTCGCCGAGGACCCCGATGGTGCGCAGAACGGCCTGCACCGACCCGTGTCGCCGATAGCACGTCATGCACCGACGTCCACCGTTGTACAGCTCGCCGCAGTCAGGACAGGACGGCTTCACAGAGGCGGGGCCGATACCGCGCGCCCTCCCGCCGCAGGACCTCCCGCACGTTCTCACCCCGACGGATGCCGGGACGAAGGTCGCACCACAGACGACGCACTCCCGCGGCTCGACGGCCTCCTCGGGCAGACGAATCGAATGCCGCACGACGCCGGCACGGGGAGCCGTGACGTACCCCTCGCTCTCGATGCTCATGAGAATCTCGGGATCGTTGCAGGTGAGGACCGCCGACGACGACGAGCCGTCACCCAACCACGCGCCGAGCGTGTACGGCCCGAGTGGCAGATCGGCCGGGTCGAGGGTGAGCGGGGCCGCCAGCGGGACGCTGTGGTTGAGTCTCCGGTCGGCGGTCTCGCAACGCAGCGTCGCCGCGATCTCGGCTGTCGTGCGCACGGCCCCGAAGGTGCGCTGGTGCCTGTGACGATTGCGGCCGTCACGGGCCGCCTGGAACGATCGGCGGCTCGCGCGCGTCTCGGTGAACCACTGGTGCTGCTCGTCCGCGACGAGGCGCGACCCGTCCGAAAACGTGACCTCGTAGCACGGGCGCCCGGTCATCACGTCGGTGACGGCGACCACCGCGGTCGGCCGTCCGTCGGCGCCGAGCACCCGATCCCCCACGGCGACCTCGCCCATGGTCGTCCACCCCTGCGGCGTCGGCAGCGGCGTGTCCAGCGCGAGCGCCTTGCCCATCGCCGGCCTTGCCGCGATGACGATCATCTGCCCCGGGTGGAGGCCGTTGGTGAGGTCGTCGAGGTCGGTGAACCCGGTTGGGACGCCGACCATCTCGCCCGTCGAGCCCGAGGCCTGCTCGATCTCGTCGGCCGTGGCCTCGAGCAGCTCACCGAGCAGGTGGTAGTCCTCGCCGCCGCGCTTGTCGGCGACGGCGTACACCTCGGCCTGCGCCGTGTTGACGATCTCCTCGACGTCACCGCCCGCCGTGCCGTAGCCGAGCTGGACGATGCGCGTCCCCGCGTCGACGAGACGCCGCAGCACCGCGCGCTCGGCGACGATCTGCGCGTAGTAGCCGGCGTTCGCCGCCGTGGGCACCCCCGCGATGAGCTGATGCAGGTACGACTGCCCCCCGACCCGCGACAGCTCACCCCGCTTGGTCAGCTCGTCGGCGACGGTGATGGCGTCGGCCGGCTCCCCCCGGCCGTAGAGGTCGAGGATCGCCTCGAACACGAGCTCGTGCGCCGGCCGATAGAAGTCGACGCCTCGGAGGACTTCGATGGAGTCCGCGATCGCGTCCTTGCTCAGCATCATGCTGCCGAGCACGCTCTGCTCGGCGTGGACGTCCTGCGGCGGAACCCGGTCCTCCGGGCCCTCGGGCACCGCGTGCAGCCCGGCCTCCATGTCGGCGCGATCCACCCGAGCGAGCGACATGCGTTCCCCATTTCGACGAGCTGGACACGGACACCGGCGGGACGACCCCACGGACGAGCAGGCCTGCCCACGACGGCACGATGCATGCCGCCACCGACAGGCCTTCCTCGCCTCCCCACGGGCGAATCTCCGAGCGCCGACGCACTGGCAGGACGGGTCGACGTTCATGGCCGCGGGGACGACCGAGGCTCCACGCTAGGTCGCTCGGACGTCCGTCACAAACGGGTGCGCGACACGCCCTGGGGACAGCATGTGGACGAGACGGTGGACAACGTCCACATCCTGTGGAGGACCCTGGGGATGAACGCCTCGCTTGTCCACCGACGCCGCTGTGACCTGGGCCGATACCGGTGGACAACGGGATGCGCAACGACGGGCACCCTCCCGATCGGTGGTCGAGACACCGCCTGACCATCGCGAGACCGCGCCTTGACCCGACGCACACTCCCGGCACATCGAACCGAGCCGGTGGCCGCGCGGGGTGGGGAGGAAACGGACAAAGAGACCATCCCCGGTGACGCCCACCACACCGTTCGATGACACGGCAAGGACTCCGTCACGGCGTCCGGATGATGGGATACCCCCTCGTCGCCCCGTCCGGCGCGCGTCCCACGAATCCACTACTGTCAGCGGCATGTCCACCGTCGCACAGGCCCTCGCCCACGCGGTGCGGTCCGGCCTCGAGACGCACGGCGACAAGGCGCGGGCCGCTCGCCTCAACCGCCGCCGTCGCGGACCTCTCACGGCCCTGGGCGTGACCGTCCCGGACATCGTCCGGGTCGTCGCCCTGACCACCAGCGACCCGAGACAACAACCGCGCGACGCCGACACCTGGGCCGAGGCCGTCCGCACCCTGTGGACCGACGAGCCCACCCTCGAATCCCGCTACGCCGCCGTGGCGCTCGCCTGCCGGCCCCGGTATCGCGACTTCGCCGGCACCCCCCGCTCGACCGGGCTCTACCGTGACCTCATCGACGACCACCCCACGATCGACACCGTCGACGCCCTCGCGACCTGCTGCCTCCCCCTACCGCTCGAGGCGAGCCCGGAGACGGAGGTCCCCGTGCTCAAGTCCTGGGCCGTCGTCGGCTCCCCGTGGCTGCGGCGGGCCGCGATCATCTGCCAGGAGCGACGCGGTGTGCGCACCGACGGCGCGCTGCTCAAGGCCGCCGTCGTCGCCAACCTCTTCGACCGCCGGCCGATGATCCGTGACTGTCTCCCCCACGCGATCGGCGTGTACGTCGACGCGCTCCCCTCCGCCGCGTCGTGCGTGCGCCGCACCCTCGACTCCTGGCGCGACGAGCTGCCGCGTTCGCTCACCGAGGCCATCGAGGCGACACTGCCTCCGTGCTCCAGCATCGACAGCGACCCCGCCCCCCTCGGCGAGAGCAGCCTCCACGCCGAGAACACCTCCACCGACCCTGCTCCCGAGCCCCGCGCCACCCCCGATGAGCGGGAGTGACACCGAACAGGGCCAGATCGACCACGGCGCCCTCCGCCGCGACATCCTGCGCCTCGCGATCCCCGCGCTGCTCACGCTCGTCGCCGAACCACTGTTCCTCCTCGCCGACACCGCCATCGTCGGCCACCTCGGCACCACCCCCCTCGCCGGCCTCGGCGTCGCCTCGAGCATCCTCGCCACGGCTGTCGGTCTCTTCCTCTTCCTCGCCTACGCGACGACCGCCCTCGTCGCGAGACGCCTCGGCGCCGGGGCACACGACGCCGCTCTCGCCGCCGGTCTCGACGGCGTGTGGCTCGCCCTCCTCCTCGGGTGCGCGACGGGACTCGGGCTCGGGCTGGGTGCCCCGGCCCTGGTCAGCCCGTTCGGCAGCGATGCGGCCGTCGCCGCCCAGGCGATCGTCTACCTGCGGATCTCCGCGCTCGGGGTGCCCGCGATGCTCGCCGTCCTCGCGCTCACCGGCGTGCTGCGGGGGCTGCAGGACACCCGCACCCCACTGATCGCCGCGACCCTCGGGTTCGGCGCGAACATCGTGCTCAACGTCCTGCTCGTCTACGGGGCCGGGCTCGGCATCGCCGGATCGGCGTGGGGGACGGTCGTCGCCCAGACCGGCATGGCCGCCGGGCTCGCGGTCGTCGTCGTCCGGGCCGCGCAGGGCCACGGCGCCTCCCTGCGGCCCCACCCCGCCGCCGTCGCCCGCGCGGCCGTCGGCGGCGTCCCGCTCTTCCTGCGCACCATCACCCTGCGCGCGGTCGTCCTGCTCACCACCTGGGTCGCCGCCCACTTCGGCGCGACGACCCTCGCGGCCCACCAGGTCGCCTGGACGCTGTGGACCTTCCTGTCCTTCGCCCTCGACGCCCTCGCCATCGCCGGCCAGGCCCTCATCGGGAAGGCCCTCGGCGCGGGGGACGTCGCCGGGACCCGCGCGATGACCTCCCTCATGACGCGCTGGTCGATCGGCTTCGGCGTGGTGCTCGGCGTCGTCCTCGCCGCGCTCTCGCCCGTCCTGCCCTGGCTCTTCACGACCGACCCCGAGGTGCGGGCCGCCCTCACCGTGGGCATCCTCGTCCTCGCCCTCGGGCAACCCGTCGCCGCGCAGGCGTTCCTGCTCGACGGCGTGCTCATCGGGGCGGGGGACGCACGCTGGCTCGCCAAGCTCGGGTTCGTGCTGCTCCTCGGCTATCTCCCCGTCGTCGGGCTGCTCCTCGCGGCGCAGGCCCCCCTGGCCCAGGCCGGGCCCGGTCTCGCCCTCGCCGCGATCTGGGCCGGGTTCCAGGTGTTCATGATCGCCCGTGCCCTCCTGCTCACCCGGCGCGCCCGACAGGACTGCTGGCTCGTCACGGGGATGGGCTGAGCACGACGACGCCCCCGCGCCCCGGTGAGAACCGGGAGGCGGGGGCGTCGGCCGAGACCCGACGGCGTCAGGTCAGCCGGCGACGACCTGCAGCGCCACCGTGGCCGAGACCTCGGGGTGCAGACGCACGAGCGCCGTGTGGTCACCCGTGGTCTTGATCGGGGCGGGGAACTCGACCGTGCGACGGTCGATCGTCACGCCCTCGGCCTTGGCCGCGTCGGCGACCTCGGCCTGGGAGATCGCGCCGAACAGACGACCCGACTCCGAGGAGTGCGCCGTGATCGTGAGCGTGCGGGCCTCGAGCTGGCCCTTGACGCCCTTGGCGTCCTCGAGCGAGGCGATGACGCGGGCCTCGCGCGCCTTGCGGAGCGCGTCGACCTGCTTCTGACCGCCGCGGCTCCACGGCGTGGCGAGACCACGCGGGAGGAGGAAGTTACGGCCGTAGCCGTCCTTGACCTCGACGACGTCGCCCGCCGAGCCGAGGCCGGTGACCTCGTTGGTGAGGATGAGCTTCATGTGTGTCTCCTTGAACTCGTACTCGGTCGGACTCAGCGAGCCGAGCTGGAGTAGGGCAGCAGGGCCATCTCGCGGGCGTTCTTCACGGCCTTGGCGATGAGTCGCTGCTCCTGCACGGACACACCGGTGACGCGACGCGCACGGATCTTGCCGCGGTCGGAGATGAACTTCCGCAGCAGCGTCGTGTCCTTGTAGTCGATGTTCTCGATCTTCGCGGCCTTGAGCGGGTTGGCCTTCTTCTTGGGCTTGCGCACAACGGGCTTCGCCATCGTGGTGCTCTCCTCTCGTGAGAGCCCGGAGGGTGCTCCGGGATGGGGTCGTACTCAGATGTTGATCGCGGGACCGACCGAGGCCGGTTCGCAGGTGACGGAGCAGGCTCCGCCGGGAGGCGAGACCGGTGCGGACACCGGCTCGCGGGATGTCGATCGACCGTGCTCACCGAGAACGGGTCTCGGGGAACGACGAGGTGGACCGGCAGGCGGGACCGATCAGAAGGGAGGCTCGTCGTACGACGGTGCCTGGCCCCAGCCGGCGTTGCCGCCGCCCTGCTGGCCGCCACCGCCGCCGCCGCTCGGCCCCTGGGCCCACGGGTCGGCGTCGGGACGGGAACCGCCCTGACCACCGCCGCCGCCCCAGCCGCCGGCGTTGCCGCCGCCCTGCTGGCCGCCGCCGGAGTACCCTCCGCCGCCACCACCGGAGAAGCCGCCGCCACCGCCACCACCACGAGAGGTCTTGGCGACCTTCGCCGTGGCATACCGGAGCGACGGGCCGATCTCGTCGACGTCGAGCTCCATGACGGTGCGCTTCTCGCCCTCCTTGGTCTCGTACGACCGAGACTTCAGACGACCCGAGACGATGACGCGCGAACCCCGGGTGAGGGACTCGGCGACGTTCTCGGCCATGTCACGCCACGCGGAGCAGGTGAGGAACAGCGCCTCACCGTCCTTCCACTCGTTCGTCTGACGATCGAACGTCCGAGGGGTGGAGGCGATGCGGAAGTTCGCGACCGCCGCACCCGAAGGGGTGAAGCGCAGCTCCGGGTCGGCAACCAGGTTGCCGATGACGGTGATGACGGTCTCGCCTGCCATGGAGGGATCCTCTCGCGTGGGTGGGGCACCGGCCCGTGGCCGGGCCGGGTGGATCAGCGGTCGATCAGCGGTGCGTGGAGACTCAGGCCGCCTCGGGACGCAGGAGCTTGGTGCGCAGCACCTGCTCGCTGAGGCCCAGCTGACGGTCGAGCTCCTTGGCCGTGGCCGGCTCCGCGGTGAAGTTGACGACGACGTAGACGCCCTCGGACTTCTTCTTGATGTCGTAGGCCAGACGACGACGACCCATGAGGTCGATGTTGTCGATGGTGCCCTTGTCGTTCTTGACGACGGTGAGGAATCGCTCGAGCGTGGGGGCGACCTGGCGGTCGTCCACCTCGGGGTCGAGGATCATCATGAGTTCGTACTGACGCATGCGGGTAACCCACCTCCTTCGGTCTTGGCGGTCACGGTCCTTCCGTGACAGGAGGGTTGCAGCGTCTCGACTGCGCCGGAGAGATCGACGGACGTCGACCCCCCGCGTCGAACAGCCCTGTCGGTCGGCCGCGTCGACCGGGTCGGAAGGACCCCGAGGACGTGGTGGCACCACCACATGGCGCATGACGACATGGCGCGCGCAGCGCGAGATACCTCCAGCGTACCGGTCGCGGTGACGAGGGCCGAATCGTGCACCGGGCACGCGACGGGGCTGACGGGATGACGCGCCGCGGGAACGGCGTGTCCCCAGGGAAACGGCGCCGGGTCGTGGCTCCCGCGCAGGCGCCGTCAGCGCTCGTACCGGACGACGACAGCGTCGCGACGGGCGTGCATGGGTCCGGCCGCGTCGTCGTCCTCCCGGCCGAGCGCCGCGTCGAGGGCCGAGTGGGGGGCGCGGGTCATGGCCTGCCGGGTCGCGGCGGCGGCGAGCCACAACAACCCGCCGACACGCAGGACGAGGAACACGCCGTACCAGCTCGCGGGCAGGGCCGCCGTGACGTCGTCGAGTCCGCCGAGGTAGAGCCAGACGGCGACGAAGTAGCAGATCTCGGTGGTCGCCCACACGAGGTGATCGCGCCACGGCAGTCCCGCGAGGGCGACGAGGGGGATGAGCCACAACGAGGACTGCGGCGGCAACGACTTGCCGGTGACGAGGACGAGCACGACGACGACGATGGCGACTTCACCGATCCGCGGACGGGCGGGCGCCGCGAGCGCGACCAACGCCCCCACGCCCACCGCGAGCACCCAGCCGATCATCGCCGCGAGGGTGAGCACCCCGAGCGGGACGGGTTTGGCCGCGAGCGTCGCGAGGTACCAAGGAGATCCGAGCTGCGCCGACGCGCCCAACCATGCGAGGTAGGGGGTGAGGACCCCGGGAAGGAACACGGCGACGACCCCGAGGAGCAGGACCGTCGTGATGATCGCGACCCCGGCCGTACGCGCCCATCGACGCATCACCCCTGCTCGCAGCGCGAGAACCCCGAGCACCACGAGCACGAGGACCGGGTAGGTGCGGGTGGTGATCGCCAGGCCGAGGACGACACCGGCCGCCGTGGGCCGACGGCTGCTCCACAGCCACAACGCCACCGACGTCAGGGCGACGCCGACGAGGTCGACCGAGACGAGGGCGGCGGTGACGATGATCGGGCTCAGTGCGACGTGGGCCGCCCAGGCCGGATGGGCCCGACACGTGGCCAGCGTGACCACCGTGGTGAGCACGAGCAGCACGGCGGCCGCGATCGCCCAGGCGACGAACATCCCCTGCTGGCGGGCGAATCCGTCACTCGGCACGAACGCGGCAAGCAATCGCAGCGCGACCCCCGTGCCGAGTGGCTCTGAGAGCGCCGAACCGCTCGCGTACGGCAGTCCGCCGGAGGGGGGGATCGTGCCCGCGTAGGCCGGCAGGTCGGAGTAACAGGCCTTGAAGTACACCTGCGGCGCACCCCAGCCGTACCTCAGGCAGTAGCTCTTCTGCAGGAATCCCAGCAGGACCGCGAGGGAGGCCCCCAGGCAGAGGAACCCCGCGAGCAGCAACCGCGAGGCTCGGGAGAGCGGCGAGACCGCGTACCGCCCGCGCGGCCCCCCGAGGGCACCGGTCGCGAGCCGCGCGATCGTGTCGGACTCGGCCGGAGCGGGCGGCGGCGTCGCGATCGAGGACATGACCGAAGGCTACGTGCCGCTCGAGCCGGGTGCCGGGACCTCCGAGCCCTGCCCCCCGGTGCGCGCCCGACCGCCGTCGCCCCGCCGCGGGGCGAACCCCGCGTGGCCTCCGGAGCCCTGCCCCCCGCCGCGGCCCTGGGCCCGGCCCTGCCCCTGTCCTTGCCCCTGCCCCTGCGGTTGATCGCCACCCGGCTGGTCACCGACTCCGTCGCCCCCGCCGTCGCCATCGCCGAAGCCGTCGCCCAGGTCACCGGGGGTGTCCTCCTCCGTCGGAAGCGGCGGCGGGACGTCGGTGGGACTCCACGTCTCCTGCGGCGTGGGTTCGACCGGCGGCGGTGCGGGCACCCACTCCTGCGTCTGCTCGGGCTGGGTCGGCTCGGCGGTCGACCCGGGCTCCTCACCCCCGTCGTCCTGCCGGCCGATGCCCGCCCGCGGCGGGAAGTCCGAGTACGGCATGCCCTGGACGGCGACGCGCATGTAGGCCGTCCAGATGTCGACCGGATAGGAGCCACCCGTGACCCCGCTGCCGAGACCGGCACCCCGCATGGGGATCGCGTTGCCCTCGGCGTCGGGCAGGTACATGCCGACCGCGGTGGCGATCTCGGGGGTGAACCCGTCGAACCACACCGCGCGGTTCTCGTCCGTCGTGCCCGTCTTGCCGGCGGCCGGGCGCCCGATGGCCTGCGCCTTCTGCGCCGTCCCTCGCTCGACGACCTGACGCATGGCGTCGACGGTGTCGGCGACGACGTCCTTGTCGAGTACCTGCTCGGTCACCGGCTGGGCGGTGTACCCATCGACGGAGTCCGAGACGCCCTGGACGGCCTCGACCTTGCGGATGAGGTACGGCTCGGCCCGCACCCCGCCCGCGGCGAGGGTGGCGTAGGCGCCGGCCATGTCGATGACGTGCGGGGAGGCCGTCCCGAAGACGTTGGCCGGGTTGTCGTCGAGACCGAGGGTGTTCTGCGGCAGCCCGAGCTTGACCGCCGCGTCGACCGTGCGCTGGGGCCCGACATCGACGTTGACCTGGGCATACACGGTGTTCGACGACTTCGCCGTCGCCGTGCGCAGGTCGATCCACCCCAGGGAGGCGTCACCGTAGTTCTGCACCCGCCCGTAGGGGTTGTCCCCGCCCTTGAAGGCCTCGAAGTACCGCGGGGAGTTGCCGTCGTAACCGCGCGAGGTGCTGATGCCCTTCTCCAGGGCCGCGACGAGCGTGAAGATCTTGAACGTCGACCCGCCCTGCAGCTGCGCCTGGGTGGCGGCGTTGTACGGCTGGGTGACGGCGTTGGCCCCGCCGTAGAGGGCGAGGATCGCCCCGTCACCCGGTTTGAGCGACACGAGACCGGTACGCACCTTCGGCGTCGGGAGGTTGTTCTCCACCGCCCGGATCGCGGCGCTCTGCTTGTCGCGCTCGATCGTCGTCGTCACGCGGAGGCCGCCCATGTCGACCTGTTCCTGGGTCAGACCGACCTTGGCGACGAGCTCGTCCTTGACCATCTGCACGAGGTACCCGTTCGGGCCCGACTTCGCCGATCGCTGCTTGGGCTTGACGACCTCGGGGAACCGCACCCGGCCACGCCGCGTGGAGGACAACCACCCCTGCTCGACCATGCCGTCGAGCACGTAGTCCATGCGCTCGGCCACGGCCTTCTTCGCCTTGGCGCCGTTCGCCGGGTCGTACAGCGACGGACCCCGCACCACCGAGGAGAGGAACGCGCTCTCGGCGAGGTCGAGGTCGGCGGCGGACTTGTCGAAGTACGCCCGGGAGGCTGCCTCGACGCCGTAGGCGCCGCGGCCGAAGTAGATCGTGTTGAGGTAGTCGCGGAGGATCTCGTCCTTGCTCAACTCCTGCTCGACCTTGAGCGAGATGATGAGTTCCTTGCCCTTGCGGGAGAACGTCTGGTCTTGAGTGAGGAAGTAGTTCTTCACGTACTGCTGGGTGATCGTCGATCCGCCCTGCGTCGGGCCGCCGGAGAGCATGGCCCACGCCGCCCGCCCGATGCCGGTGACGGAGATCCCGGGGTTCTCGTAGAAGCTGCGGTCCTCCGCGGCGAGGATGGCGTGCTGCATCGGCTCCGACACCTGGTCCAGCGGCACCGCCTGCCGGTCGACCGCGCTGATCCGCGCCATCTCCGACTTGCCGTCCGCGTAGTAGAGGATCGAGGTCTGGCTGCGTGCGGCCTGATTGGGGTCGGGGATGTCGACGAGGACGTAGGCGACGGCGACGAGTCCTGCGGCGAGCAGCACACCGAGGCTGATGACGAGCAGCCACGTCTTGATCGAGAACAGCCGCCTCCAGCCCCGTTTCTTCGGGGGGGCGACCACTCGGATGCGTCCGGTCGGTGAACTCACGCGATCCTCTTCCACCGGGGGTCGATGCAGGTCAGGGTATGCCGAGACCCTGTGGGCCCGCCGACGACACCCACGACGGAGCCTGACCCCTCCCCATCGGCCGCGGCGCCATCCGTCTTGACCACCGGCGTCTCACTCCCCGATCGACGCCGGGTGATGCGGATGCGTCGCGTGGGGCGCCTCAGTCGCGGGCGGACTCCGGTTGCTGCGCCCACCAGGTGCGCAGCTCCTCGCGGGCGACGTCCTTGCCGACGGGTCCGCGGTCGAGGCGGAGCGCGAGCAGGTGCTTGTACGCCCGCCCGAGCACGGGGCCCGGGGAGATGCCGAGGGTCTCGCCGATCTCGTGACCGTCCAACTCCGGACGCACCTTCTTGAGTTCCTCGGCGGCCATGAGGGTCTCGATGCGGGCCTCGAGGGAGTCGTAGGTGCGACCGAGGCGTTCGGCCTTGCGGCGGTTGCGGGTCGTGCAGTCGGCGCGGGTGAGGCGGTGCAGTCGCTGCAGGAGGGGGCCGGCGTCGGTGACGTAGCGACGCACGGCCGAGTCGGTCCACTCCCCGTCGCCGTAGCCGTGGAAGCGCAGATGCAACTCGACCAGCCGGCTCACGGCCTTGATCGTGTCCTTGTCGTAGCGCAGCGCACGCAGGCGCTTGTTCGTCATCTTCGCGCCGACGACCTCGTGATGGTGGAACGTCACGCCGCCGCCGGGCTCGAACCGGCGGGTGGCGGGCTTGCCGATGTCGTGCAGCAACGCCGCCAGTCGCAGCACGAGGTCGGGGGCGGGCACGGAGTCCTCCGGGCCGCCGGGCGCACCCTCGAGGGCGATGGCCTGCCGCAACACCGTGAGCGAGTGCTCGTAGACGTCCTTGTGGCGGCGGTGCTCGTCGACGGTCTCCCGCATCACCGACAGCTCGGGGAGCATGACGTCGGCGAGGCCGGTGTCGACGAGGAGCCGCAGCCCGGTGACCGGGTCGGGAGCGAGGACGAGCTTGCTGAACTCGTCGCGGATCCGCTCGGCCGACACGATGCCGAGCGACTCGGCCATGTCGCCCATCGCCGCCCGCACCTGCGGCGCCACGTCGAACCCGAGCTGCGCGGCGAGCCGCGCGGCCCGCATCATCCGCAGCGGGTCGTCCCCGAACGAGACCTCGGCCGGGCCGGGGGTGCGCAGTCGACCGGCGGCGAGATCCTCGAGGCCTCCGTGCGGGTCGACGAACTCGAGGTCGGGCAGGCGCAGGGCCATCGCGTTGACGGTGAAGTCGCGCCGCACGAGGTCCTCGGTGAGGTTCTCCCCGAAGGCGACGACGGGTTTGCGGGTGCGCCCGTCGTAGGCGTCGGCGCGGTAGGTCGTCACCTCGACGACGGTGGCGCCGCGGCGGGCCCCGATCGTGCCGAACTCCCGACCCATGTCCCACGTCGCCTCGCCCCAGGCGTCGAGGATCCGCTCGGTGTCCTCGGGCCTCGCGGAGGTCGTGAGGTCGAGGTCGCTGCTCTCCCGCCCCAGCAGCGCATCACGCACCGGGCCGCCGACGAGCGCGACCTCGTGCCCGGCGTCGGTGAAGGCGGCCCCGAGCTCCGTCAGCAAGGGCAGCGTGGGCGCGAGACGGCCGGTGGCACGCCGCAGCAGGGCATCAAGACTCTCGGACACGATGACCAAGGGTAGGCGTAGGGCGCCCGCGAACCCCAGACGACCGAGCCACGGCCGATCGCGCGGGCCGTACGGTGAGCCCATGGACGCGACACCTCACGCCCCGTACACCTTCCCCCAGGCCATCACGGTGAGCGATCCGGATTCCGGGCTCGAGGCGGTCATCGCCCTCGACGACCTCACCCTCGGCCCCGGTTTCGGCGGTGTCCGGATGCGCCGTTACGCTTCCAAGGCCGCGGCCGTCGAGGAGGCCGAACGCCTCGCCCACGCGATGACGTTCAAGCACGCCCTCGCCGAGCTGCCCTACGGCGGCGCGAAATCCGTGATCAACGCGGATGGTTCGTCCCTGCACGGCGAGGCTCGGACGCGGCTCTTCGAAGCGTTCGGCGACGCGGTCGCCGGCCTGGAGGGGAGGTACATCCCCGGCGTCGACATGGCGACGACCCTCGCCGACATGGCCGTCGTGCGTTCGCGCGGTGCGCGGGTCTACTGCGCCGACGCGGATCCCTCGCCGTGGACCGCCCGCGGGGTCCACGCGGCGATGCGGGCCGGCGTGCAGGGTCTGCTCGGCACCCCCGGGCTCGACGGCGTGCGGGTGGCGATCCAGGGCGTCGGTTCGGTCGGCGCCGAACTCGCGCGTCTGGTCGCCGAGGAGGGCGGACACGTCGTCGTCGCGGACGTCGACCCCACCCGCGCCGAAGGTGTGGCCGAGAGGCTCGGCGGCAGGGCGGTCGACGTCGCCGACATCGTCACCACCGACTGCGACGTGTTCGCGCCGTCCGCCGTCGCCCGCGTCGTCACCGCCGACATCGTGCCCCACCTGCGCTGCCGCCTCATCGCCGGCGCCGCGAACGACACCCTGGACGCCGACGACATCGACGCCGCCCTGCTCGCCCGCGGGATCACCTTCGTGCCCGACTTCGTCGCGAACGCCGGCGGGGTGATCCACGAGCACGCCCGCGCCACCGGCTGGTCGGAGGAGCAGCTCACCCACGCCGTCGACGCCATCGGCGATCGGGTCCTCGACCTCGTCGGCGAGGCCACCGAACACGAGGGCAGCCTCGTGGAGGCCGCCCTCGCCCGCGGTCGACGCCGCCTCGCAGACGCGACGGCCTGACGCAGCCGGGCCGCACACCCGGAGGACGCCTCCGGGGCTCGGCATCAGACCAAGGGCGCGAAGAAGAAGGTGTCGCGGGTGGCGAA
Organism: Mobilicoccus sp.; assembly: GCF_032060985.1. Lineage (NCBI taxonomy): Bacteria > Bacillati > Actinomycetota > Actinomycetes > Micrococcales > Dermatophilaceae > Mobilicoccus > Mobilicoccus sp. Next base: position 60,850 of record NZ_DAMBGD010000016.1, on the reverse strand, counting down.
GCGGCCGTCGGGGGCGAAGGTGTAGAAGTCCGCGAACCGCAGGGACGCCGAGGAGCCGTCGCGCAGGCGGCCCTCGAAGCGGCCGTGGACGGCGACGGAGTCCTCACCGACGACGCGGTGGTCGAGGGTGTGGGTGCCGGACTCGATGACCCGCTCCGCGGTGTAGAACGCCCGGAGCGCCTCGTGACCCTCCAGCGGGTCGTACCCGGGCCGACGGTAGACGGCGTCGGCGGCGAACAGATCGACGAGGCCGTCGACGTCGTGCGCGTCCACGAGCCGGTAGTAGGTCTCCACGCGTGCGGCATCCACTGTCATGGCGGCCATTCTCCCCGGACCGGGTGCGTCCGCCCGGGTGAGGCCCGCCCACCGCAGCGGCCGGCCACTCGCCCACCCTCACGCGATCGCCGGGGGCACGATGGAACGAGCCCGACGAGGGCGGCGATGGGTGAGGAGGGACGACGGGTGAGGAGGGACGACGATGATGCGACCGCGACTGGTGCTCGTCCACGGCACCCGCTTCGACTCGCGCCAATGGGCGGGATACGCGGAGGCGATCCCCGAGGCCGAGATCGTCGCGGTGGATCTGCCCGGCCACGGCACCCGTGCCGGTGCGGAGTTCACCACCGACGCCGCGGTCGGGGTCGTGGCGGAGGCCGCCGACGTGGAGGGCCCGGTGATCGTCGCCGGACACAGCCTCGGCGGATACGTCGCCACGACGTACGCCCAGCGACGTCCCGCACGGGTCGACGCACTCGTGCTCATCGGCGCGATGGCCGACCCGAAACGGCACCCGGTGCTCCGGCGCACCTACACCGGTTTCGCCCGCGCGCTGGGGATGGTCGGGGCCGAGCGCATGGCCCGCGGCAGCAACCTCGTCATGCGTGGTCTCGGGGCCGCACCGGATGATCTGCCCGACAGCGCGGGATACGCGGCGCTGCCGGCCGCCTGGGCCGCGACGATGGCGAGCGCCGACCCCGCGCAGCTCGCCGCGCTCGACTGTCCGGTCTACCTCGTCGCCGGATCCCTCGACCAACTGCGCATCGACACCCGGCACTACGCCGCCGCCTGCCGCGACCCGCACATCCGCCTCATCCCGGGCGCGACGCACTTCGCGCCGACGACCCACCGCGACCAGGTCGCCGGCATCCTGCGTGAGGCCGTGAGCGCCGGCGTCGTCGCCTACGAGCGCCCGTCGACGTGAACCCCACGTCTCCGACCCCACGTCCTGCCCCCGGGACGATCCGAGCCGCGCGGCGACGGCCGCCACCGGTCGGTCCGCCACCACCGACCGGACCGGAGACTGCCGGCCGCCTCGTCTCACGAGCCCATCGCCCCGGGCCGTCGACCGCGACGGCTGCGACGGGGAGAATCGGGAACGGGCCCCCTTCCCGGCCGCCCCGCGGAGGTGCCCGGCGTGGCGACGGGTCGGGCAGCAGCACCTCGCACGAGCACGAACCGGCGGCCCGAGCACCGCAGGGATCCCCCACTCCGACACCGCACACGAGACCGACACCGACGACCAGTCACCACGAGGTGCGTCACCGCCCTCGCCACCGATGAGGAGTCCCCATGTGCCGGAACATCCGTCAGCTGCACAACTTCGAACCCCCGGCCACGCGCGAGGAGGTCGACGCGGCCTGCCTGCAGTTCGTCCGCAAGATCGGCGGGGGCGCGCCCAGCAAGGCCAACGAGTCCGCCTACGAGAGGGCGGTCTCCGACATCGCCGCCGTCGTCGACCGTCTCCTGGAGGAGCTGGTCACCTCGGCCCCGCCGAAGAACCGCGAGGAGGAGGCGGCCAAGGCCAAGGCCCGTTCCGCCGCGCGGTTCGGCGCCGCCTGATGGCCGATCACGACGCCCTGAACCGGGTCGAATCGGCCCTTGCCGCCGCGGGATTGCACGACCGGATCACCACCTTCGACGACGACGTGCCCACCGCCGCCGTGGCCGCCGCGCAGCTGGGGTGCCCCGTCGGGGCCATCGCCAACAGCCTCGTGTTCCGCGCCGGTGACGAGCCCGTCCTCGTCCTCGCCAGCGGAGCCCACCGCGTCGACACCGTCAAGGCCGCAGCGCACCTCGGCGTCCCCCGGCTCTCCCGCGCAGACGCCGAGTTCGTCCTCGCGGCCACGGGACAACGCGTCGGCGGCTGCGCACCGGTCGGCCACGCCACCCCCCTGCGCACGCTCGTCGACGCCGACCTTGCCGCCTACGAGCGGGTCTGGGCCGGCGCCGGCATCGTGCACGCGATGTTCTGGACCACTCACGACGAGCTCCTGGCCCTCACCGGTGGCCCGTCGGTCGACGTCGGCGTGCAGACGGACTGAGCCCCCCTCACGCCGAGGCGGCATCGGCGGCCGCGCCCGGTCCGCACGCGGTCACCGGGATGACGCCGCACGGCGGTGCACCGCCCGGCCGAGAAGCGGGGGTCGGCGGCCTCCGACAGACCCGACCGCCGGGCGAGGGCGACGGCGATCAGTGGTGGTCGTCGGTGGGGACGGGGAGGCCCGCCGCGTGTCCCTCAGTAGGAGTTGGTCTCGCCCTCACCCTGAGCGGGCGCGGAATCGTCCTGCCCGCCTGCCACCGCAGGGGTCTCGTCGAGGTCCTCGGTGGCGGCGTCGTCGTCGTCGGGACGGGACGTGTCGTCGCTACTCGTGTCGTCGCTGCTCGTGTCATCGTGATGCCGGCTCATGGGGTCAGCGTAGGAGCAGTCGGCCCACGCGCACCCTCACGTGCCGCCCCCACCTTCACGTCGATGCGGGCCGACGCCGTGGCCGACGGTGGTGTGGCGTTTCCGCCGATCGACGCCGAGGTGCGGCGCCGGGCGTGGACCACGACGTCCGACCGCTCGGTCGAGATGGGCGACGGTGATGACGGTGGCGTCTGTGTTTCACGTGAATCATTCGCCGGGGCACCCCGGTCCAGCCCGGACGACGGTGGTGCGCCGAGCCCACCCGCCCCAGCGTGGGGGGTGCCACTCCTCACGACGCGACGGCGGTGGCACGGGCCGGACCCGGGACCACCGCGGGCGTCGGGCCCGTGACCAGGGCCCCCTCTCGACCCGCCCCCTCGGTGCGGTCGTCCGCACCCGACGACCCGGCGATCCCCACGACGACCCAGCTCAGGTGCGTCCGTGGACGATGACCGTGCCGGCGACACCGCGCCGGACCCCCGCGGGTCGGGGCTCCACTCAGCACCCTTGATTACAGTGGCGTGATGACGACTCCACCGCGCCCCGGCCGCCCCACGCGGCGGCTGCCTGCGGTGTTGGAGACCTCCGCCGGGGGGATCGTCGTCGACGTCGTCGAGGGCCGGGCACGGATCGCCGTCATCGCCCGACGCAACCGGGCCGGGCGCATCGAGTGGTGTCTCCCCAAGGGGCACCAGGAGGCCGACGAGACCCTCGTCGAGACCGCCGAACGCGAGGTCGCGGAGGAGACCGGCATCATCGGCCGCGCTCTCGTCACGCTCGGGACCATCGACTACTGGTTCTCCACGCACGACCGCCGCGTGCACAAGATCGTCCACCACTACCTGCTCGAGGCGACGGGCGGCGACCTCACCGTCGAGAACGACCCCGACCACGAGGCGATCGACGTCGCGTGGATCGATCTGCACGAAGTGCATCAGCACCTCACGTTCCCCAACGAGCGACGCATCGCCCGCCTGGCCTGGGAGAGGTTGGCCGGGACGGAATGAACCGGCACCCGATCGACGCGCTGCGTCGCCACGCGGTCCCGGCCCGCGCGCTCGCCTCGGCGGTCGCGGCGGGCGCCCTCGCCGTCGGCGGCGCACTCGGCGGGCCGCCGGGCTCGCTCGGGGCGCCGGGGACACCGGGCATGTCGGGCGTTCCCGCCGCACCCGGCACGGTCGCGGCCGCCCCGGCGACGCCCGCCGCCCACGGGAACGGCGGCTCCGCCACGACCCGTCCCGGGTCCGCGAGCCTCCCTGCCGCCCCGCGGGCGGCAGACCCGGCCATCGCGGTCACCGGCGTCGACCCGACGATCGCCACCCCCGGTGTCGACGTCACCGTGGACGTCACCCTGCGCAACACGACGCAGCGGCGGGTCGATCCCTCCGTACGGGTCGGGATCGGTTCCCGCCTGCGCACGCGAGCGGACGTCGCCGACCACGCGGCCGAACCCTCGACGAGCCTGCCCCGCGCCGCCGGGGCCACCGTCGCCGCCCTCGAGCCGGGGGAGGAGCGCACGATCGCGCTCCGCATCCCTGCGAACCGCCTCGGGTTGCCGCGACCGTACGGCGTCCTCCCCATCACCGTGTCGGTGAGCGGTCTGCCCGACGCGCGGCCTGTCGCGAGCTTCCTGCCTTACCAGGTGGTCAAGGAATACCAACCCCTCCGTGTCGGCGTCGCCCTGCCCGTCACGGCCGATCCGCAACCCGCAGTGCTCGCTCCCGACCCCGCCGAACGCCTCGAGGCCCGCACCCGGATGGTCGCGGAGGGCTCCCGACTGGACCGCATCCTCACCGCCGGCATACTCACGGACGCGACGCTCGTCGTCGACCCCACGCTGCTGGGAGATCTCGGGCGCCCGGCTCGGGCACGGGCGACCTCGGGCGCGACGCCCAGTCCCTCCGGCACCACCACCCCGACGACCACTCCGTCGGGCGCCACCGCGAGTCCCCCCGAGAGCAGCGGCGACTCCGATGCCGACCTCGACGCGACGGACCCCCACGACCCGGGTGTCCGCCTCGCGCGGCGCCTGGCCACCGCCGGCGCGGACGTGTGGTTCGTCCCTCCCGGAGACCCCGACGTGTCGGCCCTCGCGAGCGCGACGAGCGACGCCACGCTTCCGCGCCTGCCCGAGGCACCCGCGACACTGCCCGGGACACAGCTCGCGACCCCGACCGTCGACTGGCCGGCCGGGACGGCATCGTCCCAGGTCAGGGGCGCGATCGCCGCCTCATCGCCCCAGCCCCCCGCGGCCGTGATCATGCAAGGCACCCGCACCGACGCCGATGCGGGACGGACCGGCTCCGCGGCCCGCGAGGACGGGGCGGGTCGACGCATCCTCGCCGTGGACGACCGCATGTCGGCGCTGCTCGGCGGTGCTTCCGGCCCGGCGCAGACCTCGAGCGTGACCCAACGTGTCCTCGCGGACAGCGTCGCGCTCCTCGCCGAATCGCCCGGGCTCACGCGCTCCGTGATGCTCCTGCCCGACCGCTCCCTCGATCCCGATCCCGATTCCCTGGCGCGGGCCATCCAGGCGCTGCGCACGGCGCCGTGGGTGACCCCTGTCAGCGGCGGCGACCTGCTCGCCCTGCCCTCGGCGGGGCGCATCATCGACGCGACGACGCCACCGCAGGGTTCGGCCTCGCCCATCGACGCCCGCAATCTCGACGACGTCCGGGAGTTGTCCCACACGACCGAGGGGTTGCGACCCTCCTTCGGCGACGGCAACCTCCTGCCGGACGACGCGGGCGAGGTCCTCGTCTCCACCCGGTGGCGTGGCCACCCGGCGGCCTGGTCCCAGGCGCGGCAGCAGCTCGCGGCGCGGGTGGCGACACTGTCCGACGGTGTCCGGGTCGTGCCGAGCGCCATCAACTTCTTCGCCGAACACGGCGCGCTTCAGGTCACCGTCGTCAACGACCTCGACGTCGAGGTCCGCGACGTGCGGCTCACCACCGACGTCCAGGGCAGGCCCCCGAGGCTCATCGTCCACAGCGCGCCGCAGCAGCTCACGATCCGGCCGCGCAGCCGTGCCACCGTCCGGCTCGACACCGAAGCCGTCGCGGCGGGGGTCGTGCCCGTCACCGCCTCGCTGCGGACCCAGGCCGGCACCCCGCTCGGCGAGGACGCCACCGTACGGGTGCGGGTCCAGCCGACCAATGGTTGGCTGCTGCTCGCCGCCGGCGGGGTCGTGGGAATCGTGTTCGTGTTCGGGCTGTTCCGGGCCATCCGCGCCGGCGAACGGCGAGTCGCCGCCGCCGATCTCGAGGGTCTCGACCTCCGCTGAGCCCGGCCCGGCCCACCATCGCCGTGGCGCGCCCGACCTCCGGGGCACAGGTCCGCCGTCCCGAGGTGGACACGGAGCCGAACGAGCGTCCACCGGCCCGACTACCATGGCCAGCGCCGGGCCCCGGCGACCGTACCGCCGTCGGCGGTCGGCACGCACCGCGGGACTCGGCGACGACCTGCCCCTCCAGCAGAGACGGACACCCGATGACCACCACGAGCAGCCTGGCGCGCAACAGCGCGATCATGGCCGCCGGAAGCCTCGTCTCCCGGATCCTCGGCGTCGTACGCCAGGCCCTCATCGTCCTGATCTTCGGTCGGACCCTCGCCGGCGACGCGTGGAGCATCGCGAACACCCTGCCGAACACGGTGTTCCTCCTGCTCGCGGGCGGAGCGATCAACGCGGTGCTCGTCCCGCAGATCAGCAAGGCGATGCGCCACGAGGACGGTGGTCAGGCCTTCATCGACCGGCTCCTCACCCTGGCCTTCGTCGGCCTCGGGGTCGTCACCCTCGTGTGCATCCCGCTCGTCCCGGCGCTGGTCCGCCTGTTCTCCGACGCGGGCTTCCCGCAGTCCGGCCACGACCTCGCGGTCGCCTTCGCCTTCATCGCGATGCCGGCGGTGTTCTTCTACGGCCTCTACGCCGTGCTCGGTCAGGTGCTGAACGCGCGCGAGCAGTTCGGGTGGTTCTCCTGGGCGCCGGTGCTGTGCAACATCGTGTGGATCGTGGGCCTCGGCTCCTTCATCGGCGTGTACGGCAGCCACCTCGGCCACCCCGAGCAGTACACGCCGCCGATGATCGCCCTCCTTGCCGGGTCGCTCACCGTCGGCGTCGCGTTGCAGGCCCTCGTCCTCGTCGTCCCGCTGTGGCGCAGTGGATTCCGCTACCGCCCGACGTTCGGGTTCCGGGGCGTCGGCCTCGGCAGCGCCAGCCGCGTCGCGATGTGGACGTTCGCCGCCCTCGTCGTCTCCCAGCTCGCCCTCGTCGTCCAGTCCCGCGTGCTCACCTCGGCCGCCAACGGCGACAGCGGAAAACTGCCCTACGACAGCGCGTTCATGCTGTTCATGACGCCGCACGGTCTCATCACGGTCTCGGTCGTCACGGCCTTGTTCACCACGATGTCGCGGGCCGCCGCCGCGGGAGACACCCCCGAGGTGCGGCGCGACGTGGCCCACGGACTCGGCGTCGTCGGGGCCACGGTCATCCCCGTCATGGTCGGCGGACTGGTGCTCGCCACCTCGCTCACGACGACGATCTTCGTCGGCGCCTACATCGAGGCCGCGAACGCGATCGGATACATCACGATGGCGATGCTCCTCGGCCTGCCCGCCTTCGGGGCGTTCTACGTCGTGCAGCGAGCCTTCTACGCGTACGAGGACGCCCGCACCCCGTTCTGGCTGCAGGTCGTCAACTCCGGCGTGTTCGTCCTCGCCGGCCTGCTGTGCTACTCGGTGAGCTCGGAGTACCGCGCCGTGGCCGTGGCGGGCGGCCAGGCGCTGAGCAACGTCGTCGCCGCGGTCGTCGGGATCACGTGGCTGAGCCGGCGACTGGGCGGGATGGACCTGCACGTCACCGTCCGCACGTGGATCCGCAGCCTCGTCGCCTGCGTCCCCGCAGGTCTTCTCGCCGGGATGATCGCCTGGCCGACACGTCATCTCCTCCACCCCTACCTGCCCGGTCCGACGAACGGGTGGTGGCTCTCCTCGGTCCTCGCGCTCCTGCTCGGCGGGGCCGTATTCGTCGCCCTCTACCTCGCGGCGGCCAAGCGGATGCACATCGACGAGGTCGAGGAGTTCACCGGGCCGATCCTGCGTCGCCTGCGCGGCGTGTCACCCGCACGCAGCCGGGGCGCCTAGACTTTCCTCAGACGTGTGCCCGGGGGCCTCGGGCGAGTTCGCCGGTCGTGAGACCGAACTCGCCCGGAGGAGTCACCGTGGCGCGAGCCTTCGACGAGGGGAGTGCGCGTGCAGGGGGTAGGAACCGGACGTCTCCTGGCGAGCCGGTATGCCCTACGCCAGCGGCGGGCGACGCTCGGCGCGATCGAGGTGTGGGCCGCCACCGACAGCACCCTGGGCCGGGAGGTCTCCGTCACGGTCCTCCCCGTCTCCGACTCCCACGCCGAACCCCTGCTCGAGGCGGCCCGCTCCACCGCCTCCGTCAACGACCATCGCCTCGTCCGGGTCCTCGACGTGGGGTCGCGCGGCGAGATCGCGTGGGTCGTCGAGGAGTCGTTGTCGGAGTCCACGAGCGTCGCCGACCTGCTCACCCAGGGGCCGCTGCCCCCGGAGGAGGGACGCCGCATCGCCGGTGAGGTCGCGAGCGCGCTCGACGTCGCGGCCCGCGCGGGGCTGCACCACCTGCACCTCACCCCCCACGCGGTGCGTCGCACCAAGGCCGGCCTCGTGAAGATCGCCGGCCTCGCCACCGCGGCCGCCGTCGAGGGCACACCGGTACCCGATCACGCCGAGGCCGAACGGATCGACGCCCTCGGCACCATCGCACTGCTGTACGCGGCGATGACGACCCGCTGGCCGATGCGCACGCCGGTGCCCGGCCTCGAGGCCGCCCCCCGGGTCGGCGGCTCCGTCGCCCCGCCGTCCGAGATCGCCGTCGCCGTGCCCGCGGACCTCGACGACCTGTGCCGGGACGCGTTCACGCGCTCCGCCGCTCCCCGCACCCCCGAGGAACTCGCCCGTCGGCTCGGACCCTGGTCGCACACCCTCGTCCGGCACGTGGCACCACGGCCCGGCCTGGCCGCGCCCACCGAGCAGATTCCCCGGGTGCGTGGTGGCGGTGTCGGAGGTCCGATCGCGGGCGCGACGGGGGCCGCCGCGCCCGGCGCCATGGGCGCTCCTGCCGCAGGGGCGGCGGCCGCAGCGGCGGGTGCCGCCGCCGGAGCCGCCGGCACTCGTGGCGCCGGTGAGGCGGCCACCGTGCGCCCACCGCGTCCCCCCCGCCCCACGGCACACAAACCGAGCCACCGCGAACAGCGAGCTCACGACAAGGCTGCGCAGGCGGCCGAGGCCCGCCGCGAGATCGCGGCCCGCCGCCGCGACCCCGGGTTCCTCGACGTGCCGGAGGCCCTCGAGAGCTCGACCGGTCCGCTCGAGGCACCGACGCCGCTGGTCGCCACACCCATCGAGAGCGAGGGTCGGTACGCCAAGGTCGTCATCGGTGTCGTCGCCGCGGTGTTGATCGTCGCGGTCGTCTTCGCGGCGACCTCGCTCCGGGGTGCCGTCAAGGAGATGGAACAGGCGGTGTCCCCCACGCACACGCCCACCGCAACCCCCGGACGCACCTCCTCGCCCACGTCCGACCGCACGACCTCCTCGCCGACGAGCACGAGTTCGCCCACGACGTCGGGTATCACCTTCACCGGTGTCCGGGCCCTCGATCCTCAGGGCGACGGCAAGGAGAACGACGGCGGTGCCCGACGGGCCGCCGACGGCGACCCGTCGACGTTCTGGCAGTCCGAGGGGTACAAGAGCCCGACCTATCAGTCGCAGAAGAGTGGCGTGGGTCTGGCGTTCCGGCTGCCCACCGACGCCTCGCCGAGTCAGGTCTCCGTCACCCTCGGCGACGCGCCCCAGGACGCCGAGGTGTACGTCTCCAAGACCCGATCGATCGACTCCGGCACCAAGATCGGCGAGTTCTCCGACGCCACCGGCGACCAGCAGGTCGACGTGCCCGAGGACGCCCGTGCCGACGCCCGCTACGTCATCGTGTGGGTGACCAAGGCGATGGAGCAGGAGGACGGCCGCTACCGGGCCATCATCGCCGAGGTCGCCGCGAGCTGATCCCGGCGGCGACACCGCCCGCCCGGGACGTCACCCGGCCCGTGCCCGAGCGCCGCGGGGCGCGGGACGACGAGGCGACGAAGCGCCGAGGTCGCGGGCGGGCAGACCGCCCGCCCATCGAGGGCACGAAGAAGGTCAGGGGGCCGCCGAGGTGGGGTGCGGGACGGGCGTCGCGGCCTCCCAGGCCTTCAGGAGCCGCACGGCGGGAACTCCGACGCGGTCCCGTTCGTCGGTCGCAGGGAGGCGCGGACCATCCGTGCCTCCCGCGACGGATGCCCGATCGACCGATGGGAGGGACGCGTGAGCGCTCGACGCCGGGACCGTGACCAGGACGACCCCGAACTCCGACGCCTCCTCTCCGGGTTGTCCGAACCCGGGCCTCCGCCGGACGACCTCGTCGCTCGCATCTCACGCAGCCTCGCCGACGAGCCCCGTCCCGCAGTCGGACGCCCCCACCACTTCGACTCCGCCACCACGCCCCGGCGCCGCCGTGTCGTCCTGACGCTCGGCGCCGCGGCCCTCGTGGGGGTCGTTGGTGCCGCGCTGGCGCTCCACCTCGACGACGAGGTGGTCGTCCGTGAGGCGCAGCAGGCCTGGGCGGCCGTCGGGGCCGATGACCGGGCTCCCGACCTCGCCGCCCCGGCCGCGATGCTCGAGCTCGACGAGACGGAGCCCGTGGAAGCACCCACGCCCACCACGCAGGACGCCCTCACCGGACTCACCATCCTCACGAGCGGGACGGACTACGAGCGCGCGCACTTCGCGGCCCAGATCGAGGCGGTGGCCCACGGGCGCCCCGCGAGCGATGTCCAGGCCCGGGGGCCGGTTCGAGAGGCGCCGACCCGAGAGGTACCCAGTCGCGAGGCGATCGCAACGTGCCTCGGGCACGCCGACCTGCAGGCTCAGCAGGGGGTGCTCGACGTCGCCACCTTCGAGGGCCGGCCGGCTCTCGTGGTGCTCGCCGACCGTCGGGAGGGGGCGGACCGCGAGATGGCCGGTGCATCGCCGAGCGCCCCCGAGGGCAGGGTCGCCCTCGTCCTCGCGCCGGGTTGCGCCCGGGGCAGCGTGAAGCCCCTGGTGGGACCGGTGAGCGTGCCCTGAGCGGGCGGACCTGCGCGCCCTCGGCCCGCCCGGGCGACCCGCACGTCGTCGGTGGCATCGCCGCCCGCGTGTCGTCACCTCCGTCGGCCACGCCTCGGCCGGCTGGAACAAGCGGGCGGCAGGAATGGTTGACTGAGCAGCGCGTTTCGACGCGCGTGCCGTGCGTCTCCGACAGAAGGATCCATTCGTGACCACCGAGTCCACCTCCGCCCCGACGCCCTCCGCCACCGACCGTGAGCTCCACGAGGTCGTCATCGTCGGCTCCGGTCCCGCCGGGTACACGGCGGCGATCTACGCGGCCCGGGCCGGCCTGGCGCCCGTGGTCATCACCGGCTCGATCACCGCCGGCGGAGCCCTCATCAATACGACAGACGTCGAGAACTTCCCCGGGTTCCCCGAGGGCATCATGGGTCCGGACCTCATGGAGAACATGCGTTCCCAGGCCGCACGCTTCGGTGCGACGCTCGTCGCCGACGACGTCGTGGAGATGACGCTCGACGGTGAGATCAAGGTCTTCGTGGACGGCTCTGGGCGCACCTACCGCAGCCGCACCGCCATCCTCGCGATGGGTTCGGCCTATCGCGAGCTCGGCATCGACAACGAGAAGCGTCTCTCCGGTCACGGCGTCTCGTGGTGTGCCACGTGCGACGGGTTCTTCTTCCGGGACCAGGACATCGTCGTCGTCGGCGGCGGGGACTCCGCGATGGAGGAGGCCACCTTCCTCTCCCGCTTCGCCCGCTCGGTGACGATCGTGCACCGCCGCGACGAACTGCGGGCGAGCCGGATCATGGCCCAGCGCGCCATCGACGACCCCAAGATCTCCTTCGCCTGGAACTCCGCCGTCAGCGCCATCCACGGCGACGCCAAGGTCACCGGCGTGACGCTCACCGACACCGTCACCGGCGAGGAGCGCACGCTCGACGCGACCGGGGTCTTCGTCGCCATCGGCCACGACCCGCGCAGTGAGCTCGTCGCCGACCAGGTCCGCCTCGACGCCGAGGGCTACGTCCTCGTCGACGGTCGCACCTCCGCGACCAACCTCCCGGGTGTCTTCGCCTGTGGGGATCTCGTCGACCACCGCTACCGCCAGGCGATCACGGCCGCCGGCAGCGGATGCGCCGCCGCCCTCGACGCGGAGCGCCACCTCGCCGACCTCGACGCCAGGAGCCTCGCTCCCACCCCGTGACCTCGGGCGCGAGCCGACCGGAGTTCGACCTCGTCGCCTTCGGCTCGGACGAGCGCCTCGTTGCGTACCATCGACCAGACCTCGTGAAAGGACCCCCCATGGCCTCCATTGCTGCCACGACCGATTCCACCTTCGACGCCGACGTCCTCAAGCACGACGGGCCTGTGCTCGTCGACTTCTGGGCCCCCTGGTGCGGCCCGTGCAAGGCGATCGCGCCCATTCTCGAGGAGATCGCCGCCGAGCACGGCGACAAGCTCAAGATCGTCAAGCTCAACACCGACGAGAACCCCGCGATCACGGCGCGCTACGGCATCACGGGCATCCCCGCGCTGAACGTCTACAGCGGGGGTGAGCTCGTCAAGAGTGTCGTGGGCGCTCAGCCCAAGCCCAAGCTGCTTCGTGAGCTCGAGCCGTTCATCGGCTGACCTCTCCCAGCGACGAAGCCCGGCCCCACCGATGGATGGAGCCGGGCTTCGTCGTGTTTCACGTGAAACAGGATCGCGGTCAGACCGCGGCGCCGCGGTGGTCGATCAGCCCGCCGCCGCGTCGTCCGCGCCCATGACGTCGAGGATGCGGTGCAGATCGTCCACGGACGCGAACTCCACCGTCAGCTTTCCCCTCTTGCGCCCCATGTTGATCGAGACGCGCGTGTCGAGCCGGTCCGACAGCGACTCGGCCACCTGGGTGAGTTCGGGGTAGGAGGGGGCCGGGCGCGCCGTCCGGCGCTTGGCCGGTGCCTCGCCCTCGCCGAGCGCCACGATCTCCTCGACACTCCGGACGGAGAGACACTCGGCGACGATGCGCTGGGCCAGGCGTTCCATGGCCGCAGGGTCGTCGAGCCCGAGCAGGGCACGGGCGTGTCCGGCGGTGAGCACGCCTGCGGCGAGCCGCCGGGCCACGAGCGGAGGGAGGCGCAGGAGGCGCAGCGTGTTGGTGATCTGCGGTCTGGATCGGGCCAGCCGCGTAGCGAGGTCTTCGTGGGTGCAGCCGAAGTCCTCGAGGAGCTGCTGGTAGGCCGCGGCCTCCTCGAGAGGATTGAGCTGGCTGCGGTGGAGGTTCTCGAGCAGGGCATTGCGCAGCATGTCGGTGTCGTCGGTCGACCGGATGATCGCCGGCACCGCCTGCAACCCGGCTTCGCGGCTTGCGCGCCACCGGCGCTCGCCCATGACGAGCTCGTACCGCTCCTCACCGTCGACCGCGACCGGCCGCACGACGACCGGCTGCAGCACGCCGATCTCACGGATGCTGTCGACGAGCTCGGCGAGGTCGTCCTCGTCGAAGACCTCACGAGGTTGACGCGCGTTGGGCACGATCCTCTCGACGGGGACGTGCGCGAACCGCGCCCCGGGGACGGGATCGAGGCCGTCGTCGCCGAGAGCCGAAGTCACGTCGCCGGTGCTCGGTGAGCCCGGCCCTGCATCGGTGGGTGGGATTGGTCTCGGCACGTCCACCGCGGGCGATGCGTTGGGCGTTTCACGTGAAACCGTGTCGGCGAAGAACATGTCGCTCGGACGGCCCAGGGACGGCCCGTCGGGGATGAGCGCCCCTAGACCTCGGCCGAGGCCACGCCTGCGTTCCGTCATCCTGCTGTCCTCTCGTCGATGGCGTTCGCGCCGCGCGTCGCCAGTTCTGCAGCGGCACGACAGTAGGCGAGGGCGCCTGTGCTGGCCGGGTCGTAGGAGATGACGGTCTGCCCGTGGCTCGGGGCCTCGGAGACCCGCACCGACCGTGGGACCGTCGCGGTGAGCACCTCCTCGGAGAAGTGACTGCGCACCTCGTCGGCCACCTGGGAGGACAACCGGGTCCGCGCGTCATACATCGTGAGAAGGATCGTCGACAGACGCAGGTCCGGATTGAGGTGCCGCCGGATCATCTCGATGTTGCGGAGGAGCATCGAGAGCCCCTCGAGGGCGTAGTACTCGCACTGGATCGGGATGAGCACCTCGTGACCGGCGACGAACGCATTGATCGTGAGCAACCCGAGGCTGGGCGGACAATCGATGAGGATGTAATCCGGCGGGTCCGAGGTCTCGGCCAGGTAGGCGTCGACGGCCCGCTTGAGACGCATCTCCCGCGCGACGAACGAGACGAGCTCGATCTCCGCACCCGCGAGGTCGATCGTGGCAGGAACGCAGGTGAGACCCGGGATGTCGGGGCACTCATGCACGACGTCGACGAGGGGGACGTCCTCGACGAGCACGTCGTACACACTGGCCACCCCGGCGTGGTGATCGATGCCGAGCGCGGTGCTGGCGTTTCCCTGTGGGTCGGTGTCAACGACGAGCACCCGCGAGCCCCCCGCCGCGAGAGCCGCAGCGAGATTGACCGCCGTGGTCGTCTTCCCGACGCCGCCCTTCTGGTTGGCGATGGTGAACACCCGGGTGTGGGGCGGGCGCGGGAACGGGGCACCGGGGGGCGCCGGAACCGAGATCCGTCCCGGGACCGAAGGGCCCTCGTCGTCGGAGGGGAGGTCGACATCGGTGGTCGCGCCCTCAGCCACGGGGGCGCCGGCATGGACGGCCGCGTCGGCGGCGAGCCTCACGACATCGTCGGTGTCGGTGTCGTCGGTGCGGGCATCGCCGGTCGTCGTCGCGGCCTCCGCCGTCGGGCGTCGGAGGTCGTCACTCTCACCGGACCCGGCGACCGCATCGGACCCGGCAACCGCATCGGAGCCGGCGGCGGACGGGGGCTCGGCCGGTGCGTCAGGGGTGGCCCCGACGTCGCGGGCCACCCTCTCAGCCGTCATCACGGACTCCCGAACCGCGCCGTGGTCGTCCGTGGGTCCCGCGGGGGAGGGAGGTGTGGGCGTCGCCCTCGCCGGGGGGCAGACGGTGTCGTCGGCCCCGGAGGGACCTCGAGGGGGCCTACCAGCCCCGTCGCCCGGCGTGCGCTCCGCGTGCAGTACCGAGCCCGCGTCCTGGCTCGCCTTCGTGGAGCCGGCAGCGGCACGGTCACCGGCACCACTGCCGTGCGGGATCTCGACCGTTGCGGGTTCCTCGCGCCGTGTTTCACGTGAAACGCGCGCCGGTTCTCTCGCCGCCTCGACCCGAGCCGGCCCGGCGCCGTCTCGTGGCCACCCCAGGGGGGACGTGGGCTGCGACGGGGTCTCGCGCGGCCAGCCGAGGGCGTTCGTTCCGTGGGGCACCCGTCATCCTTTCGGGTCGTCGGACTGCCGTCCCACGGTAGTCGCTCAGTCGTCCGTCCGTGGCATCGGTCCACAGCCGCGCGTCGAGGAGCACAGACCCGGTGAAGCCCGCGGAGGTGATCCCTGGTCAGCGAATGATCGACCCCGCGAGGTCGCGGCCGCCCTCCGCTGGGATCGGCCCGAGTTCGCCTGAGGCAGAAGTGGGCCCGATGACGATGCCGGGTCAGCGACGACGAGCCCGTCGACCGGTCGCAGGTCGGCGGTCGGGGGCCCGGACGCCCCGGATGACGGTCGTCACGGGATCGAGCAGCCCGACCCCCGCGTGGACGACCTCGAGGTCGCGCCACCCGGCGCGCATCGTGGCCTGCCGGTCGCGGGCGAGTTCGTCCTCCGCCGAAGCACCCTTGAGGGCGAGCATCACCGCGCCGTCGCGAGCGAGGGGGGCCATCCACCGTCCGAGCGTCGAGAGCTTGGAGACCGCGCGGGCGGTGACGACATCCCCCTGGAGGTCCACCTCCTCCGCCCTACCGCGGTGCACGTGGACGTGCGGCAGCCCGAGGTCCTCCGCGGCGAGGGAGAGCCAGTCGGTGCGCCGGGCCATGGGCTCGACGAGATGCATGGTGACGTCGGGTCGGGCGATGGCGAGCGCGAGGCCAGGCAGTCCGGCACCCGAGCCCACGTCCACCACCTCGGCATCCTCAGGGATGAACTCGGCGACGACGGCACAGTTGAGGACATGCCTCTCCCAGAGGCGATCGACCTCGCGTGGTCCGATGAGGCCGTGCGAGACCCCGGTGTCGGCGAGCAGCTCGACAAAGCGCTCGGCCAGAGGGAGGAGGTCCTCGAAGACCTCCTCGGCCGCCGGCGGGGGCGGAGGTGGGGTGCGCGGGGCCTCGCCGACGTCCTTCGCCATCCGCCGTCAGCCTCGCGTCACGCGGGGTGGACGACGACGTGGCGCCGGGGCTCCACGCCCTCGGACTCCGACCGAAGACCGAGGCGCAGGACCTCGTCGTGCGCCACCTTCCGCTCGAACGCCGACATCGGCTCGAGCGGCTGCGGTTCACCGGTCTCCTGGCAGGCCTCCACCGCGGTACGGGCGATCTCGACGACGGCCCGTCGCCGCTCGGCGCGGTGTCCGGCGACGTCGAGCATGAGGCGGGAGTGCTCGCCCGTGGCGGTCTGGACCGCGAGGCGCGTGACCTCCTGCAGGGCCTCCAGCACCCGCCCGTCGGTGCCGACGAGACGGCGCGGAACCCGGCCCTCCTCGGAGTCGACGATCGCGACGACCGCGCGGTCGCCGTCGATGTCGACGTCGAGGTCTCCGTCGAGGTCGGCGATGTCGAGGAGTCGCTCGAGGAAGTCGGCGGCGACCTCGCCCTCACGCTCCAGCTGGGCGGTGCGGGAGGGGCGCGTCGTGGACGCCTTCTCGGTGGACGACCCGGTGTCGGGAGCGGATGCCTCGGAGGCTGATGCCTCGGAGGCGGGGGTGGAGACGTCGCTGTCGGTCATGTCAGGACTCCTGTTCGTCGGAGGGAGAGGGAGGGGCCGGTGTCAGCGTTTGCGTTTGCGGCGCTTGGGCTGCTGGCGCTGACCGGACTCCCGCACGGGGGCTGAGACGACGTCGGCCTCCTCCGCCGCCACCGCCCCGGCGGCGGTCGAGCCGGTGCGCGCCCCGTCGTCGCCGTCCTTGTGGTCGTGGTGGAGACCGGGAACGGTGAAGGCCTTGTGCTCCTTGCCGCGACGCAGGCGGCGCTCCTCGAGCGCCTTCTCGGCGGGCGAGCCCGGGGCCGGCATGCGGTTGATGACGTAGAACTGCTGTCCCATCGTCCACACGTTCGTGACGAACCAGTAGATGAGCACACCGATGGGGAAGTTGACGCCGGAGACCGCGAAGATGATGGGGAACAGGTACAGCATCATCTTCTGTTGCTGCGCGAACGGGTTGTCCAGCGCCGCAGACGGCATGTTCTTGCGCATGAGCTGGTGCTGCGTCGTGAACGTCGTGATCGACATGAGCGCGATGAGGACGAACGTGAGCACCTTGGTGTTGACGTCACCGGAGGAGATGAAGGTCGCCGACAGCGGGGCACCGAAGAGGGTCGAGCTGTTCGCCTGGTGGGCGATCTCACGGCCGAGGGGGCCGGCCGGGTCGGCCTGACCGGCGGCCACCTTGCCGAGCCCGTTGAGGACCTTGAACAGTGCGAAGAAGATCGGCATCTGCAGCAGGATCGGCAGGCACGAACTGAACGGGTTGGTGCCCGTGCGCTTGTACAGGTCCATCGTCTCGGCCGTCATGGCCTGCTGGGACTCGGGGTCCTTCTTGCCCTTGTACTTCTTCTGGATCTTCTGCAGTTCGGGCTGGATGAGCTGCATGCGCCGCGAGGACTGGATCTGCTTGACGAACAGCGGGATGAGCAGGATCCGGACGACGACGACGAGTCCCGCGATGGCGAGCGCCCAGTTCCAGCCGGAGGCCGCGGGCATCCCGATCGCCGTGTTCAGGCTGTGGAATGCGACGAGGACCCATTCGACCGCCCATTCGAGCGGCCACAGCAGGGTGCCCCAGAAACCTCGTTCCATGTCTTCCTTCCTCAGGCGCGGCGTCGCCGCGGGTGAGCGTTCACTGCCCGCTCTGGTGATCGGGGGGCGTGTGGGGGACGGTCACGTCGTGACGTGAGCGTGGTCCGCCCGTGCCGGCGCCCTCATTCTTCCGTACGGGACGACCGTCCTCGCCCCGCTCTGGAACGTGGTCGACGCCTCCGGGGTTCCACGGGTGGCACCGCAGCAGACGGCGGCACCCGAGCCATGTCCCCCGCAGCGGTCCGAACCGTTGGATGGCGGTGAACGTGTAGGCCGAGCAACTCGGGTAGAAGCGGCAGCTCGGCGGGATGAGCGGGGAGATGAACAGCTGGTAGAAGCGCACGGCCGCGAGGAACGGCGCGGAGACCCACCGGCGGCCGTCGCCGCGCGGCGGGGTCGTCGTGGCGGTGTGGTCGGTTCTCCCCGGCTGATCGGACATCACGATCCTGCCGCGGAGACGGGGTCGACCGCGCGCCCACACGCCTTGCGCACGAGGCGCGTGAGCTCCGCCTCGAGGGTCGCGTAGTCGGCGTCGGCCGCCGCCGGGTTGGCCCGCACGACGAGGTCGTGGCCGTCGGGCAGTTCCGGCAGCAGGGAGGCGACGACGGCCCGCAGGCGCCGCTTGACGCGGTTGCGGGTGACGGCGTTGCCGACGGCCTTGGACACGACGAAGCCCACCCTGCACGACGGCACGGTGGGCTGCGAGGCGCGCACGTGGACGACGACGAGCCGGCTGCCGCTCCGACGTCCGCGGACGGCGCGTGCGAAGTCCTCGCGGCGCCGGAGGCGGTGTCGGGCCGGCAGCATCGCCGACGTCAGGCCGTGAGCTTCTTGCGGCCCTTGAGGCGACGCGAGGCGATGATGGAGCGACCGGCGCGGGTCGACATACGCAGGCGGAAGCCGTGCGTCTTGGCACGACGGCGGTTGTTCGGCTGGAAGGTGCGCTTGCTCACGATGCTCTCCGTTACTGCGCGAGGGCTCGCGCGGTGGGCAGGAAGTCCGTCATCGTCGACTCCGGCGAACCGATCACGGGGGATCGATGCAGCACCGAAGCAGATGAGGGAGTGGCCACGGAACCCCTTCGCACAGCCCCGCGCGCGGACGCGAGGGCATGAGGAAGGGCCCGTGGACGGGCCAGGGATCAACGGTACGCAGCGGGCCTGGCCGTGGTCAAACCGGCCCTACCCGATGACGACCCACCTGGTCACGTCACCACGCCGCGGGTCGGCGTGACGCGTCGGCCGGTGCCGCGCGGCCAGCTCGCGCTCCCGGCGTCATCCGCCGTTCACCCCGGGCACCACCGGTCCCCGGCGCGAACACCGGCCAGTCGGGACGGAAGTCCCCTTCTGTCAACGGTTTTCGAGCATGTGGTTGCGACCCGCCGAGCGCGGTTGTTACGGTGCTGACACCTGTTGGTCAGATGTACGTCCAGTGCGCCCGTCCAGGCGCGGAAGGACCGC
The DNA here is from genome assembly GCF_032060985.1 of Mobilicoccus sp. NCBI lineage: Bacteria > Bacillati > Actinomycetota > Actinomycetes > Micrococcales > Dermatophilaceae > Mobilicoccus > Mobilicoccus sp. The sequence goes on along the minus strand of NZ_DAMBGD010000016.1, from coordinate 41,612 downwards.
GGGCGTGGGTACTCGGCATCGCCGACGACGTCACGCCGAAGGCCCGTGAGGGTCGGCGCACCTCTCGACTTTCGGGAGATCGGACCGCACAGGCCCGACATACCGGTTTCCACCGGCGACCCCCCAGGGTCGTCCCGTGACGCACCGGCGTCTTTCCACATCCTGTGCACAACTCTGTGGACAAGGGCGTTCCCGACCATTTTTCCGGGCGGTCGCGATGCGTAGTGTGGGGCCCATGTCCGTCTCCGGTGACTCCTCGACCAGCCCCTCCGAACCGGGTCGCATCTGGGGCGCCACCCTTCGGGCCCTCGACCAGGCCGGCATCCCCGCGCCGCAGCGCGCCTTCCTCCGCCAGGCCACCCTCGTCGGGGTCCTCGACACCACGGCCCTCATCGCCGTCCCCGACGACTTCACCAAGGAGATCGTCGAGTCGCGGGCACGAGACCGCCTCGTCCGCGCACTCACCGAGCAGGTCGGGCACGAGGTCCGCCTCGCCGTCACGGTCGACGCCTCGCTGCGGGAGCAGTTCGCGGGCGCCGAGCAGCCGGTTCTCGAGGGCTACCAGGAGTCGATGCCGGGCGAACTCGCCGGCGAGGGGCCCTCGGCCGCGGCCGAGGAGGAGGTCAACCCCGCGACGGCGACGCCGACCGGGGAGCGACTGCCCCGACCCGCGCCGACCGGCCGGCGGGAGGAGTCCTCGCAGCTCAACCCGAAGTACACGTTCGACACGTTCGTCATCGGGGCGAGCAACCGCTTCGCCCATGCGGCCGCGGTCGCCGTCGCCGAGGCCCCGGCCAAGGCCTACAACCCGCTGTTCGTCTACGGGGACTCCGGACTGGGCAAGACGCACCTGCTCCATGCGATCGGGCACTACGCCCGCAACCTGTACCCCCACGTCAAGGTCAAGTACGTGAACTCCGAGGAGTTCACCAACGACTTCATCAACAGCATCCGCGACGACAAGGCCGCCGGTTTCCAGCGCCGTTACCGCGACATGGACGTCCTGCTCATCGACGACATCCAGTTCCTCCAGGGCAAGATGCAGACCCAGGAGGAGTTCTTCCACACCTTCAACACCCTGCACAACAGCAACAAGCAGGTGGTCATCACCTCGGACGTGCCGCCCAAGCAGCTCTCGGGGTTCGAGGAGCGGATGCGGAGTCGGTTCGAGTGGGGCCTGCTCACCGACGTGCAGCCGCCGGACCTCGAGACGCGCATCGCGATCCTGCGCAAGAAGGCCGTACAGGAGCAGCTCTCACTGCCTGACGAGGTGATGGAGTTCATCGCCAGTCGCATCTCGACGAACATCCGCGAACTCGAGGGCGCCCTCATCCGCGTGACGGCGTTCGCGAACCTCAATCGGCAACCCGTCGAACTCAGCCTCGCGGAGATCGTGCTCAAGGACCTCATCCCCGACCGCGAGAGCAGTCAGATCACCGCGAGCACGATCATGGGGCAGACGGCCGCCTACTTCGGGCTGTCGATCGACGACCTCTGCGGCTCCTCCCGCTCGCGCGGGCTCGTCACGGCGCGGCAGATCGCGATGTACCTGTGCCGGGAACTCACCGAGCTGTCCCTGCCCAAGATCGGCCAGCAGTTCGGCGGACGCGACCACACGACGGTCATGCATGCGGACCGCAAGATCCGCCAGCTCATGGCCGAGCGACGCTCGGTCTACAACCAGGTCACCGAGCTCACGACGCGGATCCGCTCGCAGGCCTCCTGAGCCCGCGCGGGCCGGACCGAGCCGGGAGGCCCGCCGTCTCTCCACGGCTCCCCGGCGGTCGCCCACGCCGTTCGACGTCCCCGCCTGCCCAGATGACGCACGGAGCGCCGTGCGTCGCCCTGTACGGGCCTGGTCGGCGGGGTGCCATCGACCTGCGTCGATGCCGGGGTCGCTACGGCCCCAACGCTGTTCAAGACGGCTGTCCACATTTCTGTCCACACCTGTGGAGAAAGGAGGTCCGACCCGGACGAGGGACTCACCACATGTCACTGACGTGCAGCGATGTCTCCACAGTTGGGGAAAAGTCTGTGGAGAACGGTTGTCCACACCCCGTTGTGGGCAGCACCGGGCGTCCTGCGGCGTTCGGACCGCCCTGGGTTGTGGATGGGCGGTGGAGAACGGTGGACGCTTGTGAACAGCGCGTCCTCCTCCACACCGGAGCCCGGTCGTCCACGGCTCGCGTCCACGACATCTCCACACGACGACAACGGCTCTGGCCAGGGAGAACAGCCGTCGTCCACAGGATCCACAGGACCTATGACAACGATGAGTCCATCTCCCTCTGCCATTCCGCCCCGAGTACGGTGTGGATCCACACGAGGGTGTCGTCGTTGCTTCATCGGCTCGAGAGGACCGAACCTGAGCGAGACGCCTCGGTGAGTCGAGGTGGATGGATACAACGCTCCGGCACCCCGGCACCCCCACGCGAGAGCACTGCGCTCGGCATCACTCCGGTCCGGATGGCGGCGCTCGCCTCGACAGACCGACTCACCGACCTATCGGCACCGGGCGACCGGCCGCGGCCGTCCATGCCGGACGCACCGACGCGCGTGTCGGGCGCGATCGGATTGGTCCTGTCCGAGCTGGCGACTAGAGTCGGGCGCGACTGTCCATCCCTTCGCGAGAGGCTCGTGCGCGAGAGGCTCGGGGACGAACCGGAGTGCCCCTGGGCCCCGTTCGTCCGCCACGGACGGTCGCCGACAGACATGCGTGTGACGAGATCCCGAGGGTGACCAGCGGTGCCACCCCACGACGACAAGGCGGTGGGGCGTGAAGTTCCGAGTCGAACGTGACGTGCTGGCCGAGGCTGTGACTTGGACGGCCCGTGGCCTGCCGGCGCGGCCGCCGGTTCCGGTGCTCGCCGGCGTCCTCATCGAGGCCGACGAGGCGGGCACGCTCACCCTCTCGGCGTTCGACTACGAGGTCTCGGCCCGCATCACCGTCGCGGCCGACGTCGCCGAGGGCGGCCGGGTGCTCGTGCTGGGTCGGTTGCTCGCCGACATCTCCCGCAACCTGCCCAACCGGCCCATCGACGTCGCCACCGACGGCAACAAGGTCCAGCTCACCTGCGGGTCCAGCCGGTTCAGCCTGCTGCAGATGCCCGGTGAGGAGTACCCGACGTTGCCCGTCTCGCCCGAGCCGAGCGGCACGATCGCCGGTGACGTGTTCACCCAGGCCGTCGCGCAGGTGAGCGTCGCGGCCGACCGCAGCGACACCCTGCCGATCCTCACCGGCGTGCGCATGGAGGTCTCCGGGGAGCGCATCTCGCTGCTCGCCACCGACCGGTACCGCCTCGCCATGCGCGACCTCACGTGGAGTCCGGCGGATCCGTCGATCGAGACCGTCGTCCTCGTGCCGGCCCGCACGCTTTCGGACACGGCCAAGGCGCTCGGCGCCTCGGCCTCGGTCGAGGTCGCCCTCGGCGGGGCGGCCGGTGGCGACGGGCTCATCGGCTTCGAGGCCGGTCAGCGACGCACGACCACCCGGCTGCTCGACGGGGAGTACCCCAAGGTGTCCTCGATCCCGCCGAGCTCGGTGGACTCCGAGGCCGTCGTCGAGACCGCCGCCCTCGTCGAGGCCGTCAAGCGCGTCTCCCTCGTCGCCGAACGGAACACCCCGGTGCGGCTGCGGTTCATCGACGGTCAGGTCGCCATCGACGCCGGCACCGGCGACGACGCCCAGGCGAGCGAGGCCGTCGAGTGCCGTCTCACCGGCCCGGAGATCGAGATCGCGTTCAACCCGCACTACCTCCTCGACGGGCTGCACGCACTCGGTACCCGGTTCGCGCGCCTGGCGTTCACCCAGAGCAGCCGTCCCTCGGTGATCTCGGGCCAGTCCGAGCTCGACGGCGAGGCCGACCTGTCCTACCGTTACGTGCTCATGCCGGTCAGACTCCCCAGCTGACCGGCGCCGACGACGCGTCGCGGGCTCGGTCCGCGGCGCCGGAGGATCCGTGTACCTGCGCCATCTCAGCCTCGGCGACTTTCGCAGCTACCCCACCGCGGAGGTGGCGCTGGAGCCGGGCGTGAGCACGCTCGTCGGCCTCAACGGCGTCGGCAAGACCAACCTCGTCGAGGCGGTCGGGTATCTCGCGTCCCTGTCCTCCCACCGGGTGGCCCAGGATGCTCCGCTCGTGCGGCACGGCGCGGAGCGGGCGATCGTGCGGGGCGCCGTCGTCCGAGACGGACGCGAGAGCCTCGTCGAGTTGGAGATCGTCCCCGGCCGGGCCAACCGGGCCCGCCTCAACCGCACGGCGATGCGCCCGCGGGAGGTCCTCGGCACCCTGCGGACCGTCCTGTTCGCGCCGGAGGACCTCGCCCTCGTCAAGGGGGACCCCTCCGATCGACGCCGGTTCCTCGACGGGTTGCTCGTCTCGCGGCAGCCCCGGTGGGCGGGGGTGTGCTCGGACTACGACAAGATCCTCAAGCAGCGCAACGCCCTGCTGCGGGCCGCTGCGCCCGGCCGCCGCGGGCGGCGACGCAGCGAGCCGGCCCCCACCCCCGAGACCCTCGACGTGTGGGACGACCACCTCGCTCTCGTCGGCGGCCAGTTGCTCTACGCCCGACTGCGGCTCGTGCGTGACCTCGCACCGCTGCTCACCGAGGCGTATCAGCAGGTCAGCGCGGCGGCCCACGAGGCGCGGCTCACGTACCGCTCGTCCCTGGACGAGGAGAGCGCCGCGGCGATCGAGGCCGGGGAGGTGTTCTCGCCCGAGGAGTGGCGCGATCGGATGCTCGGCACCATGCGCGAACGACGCGGCGCCGAACTCGATCGGGGCGTCAGTCTGGTCGGTCCGCACCGCGACGAGCTCGTCCTCTCGCTCGGTGAGCTCCCGGCCAAGGGCTACGCCTCCCACGGTGAGTCCTGGTCGTTCGCGCTCGGACTCAAGCTCGCCGCCTACCACCTGCTGCGACACGATCTCGGCGACGACCCCGTCCTCATCCTCGACGACGTCTTCGCCGAACTCGACGCCCGCCGCCGCACCCGCCTCGCCGAGCTCGTCGCGGACGGGGAGCAGGTCCTCATCACCGCCGCGGTCGAGGAGGACGTCCCCGACGCCCTCCGTGGTGTCCGGTTCGGGGTCCGTCCCGGCCACGTCGACCTCGGGTCGTCCGCCGAGCTCGCCGCCGGGGCGACCGACAACGACGCGCCCGACGCCGACGCGCCCGACGCCGACGCGCCCGACGACGACGCGCCCGACGAGGCGGTCGACCATGGCCGGGGGGACGACCCGTCGCCCATGACGGCCGAGGAGATCCCCCTGGCCGACGACGACCCGGCGCCCGGTACCGCGCGTGTTCCGGCCGACGATCTCGTGACCGAGCCCGAGCCCGAGGCCCAGCCCGAGGGCGCCGCCGTGCCCCCTGCCCGCGCCGAGGTCGCGCCATGACCGGAGGATCGCCCCGCGGCGGACCGGTCGACGACGACCCGTCGACCACCCCGCCGGTCGCCTCCGACCTCGACGACGACGTCCTCGCGCAGGCCGCGGCGAGTGCGCTGGCCCGGGCCCGCGAGGCCGCCCGGGCCAAGGGTCTGCGCCCCGGTTCACGTCCTGCGCCCCGACGTCGTCGGCGGACCGAGGCCGTCTTCACCGGTTCGGCCGACGATGCGCGGGATCCGCAGGCCCTCGGTGACCAGCTCGATCGGCTGCTGCTCGACCGCGGGTGGAAGGTCGACGTGGCGGCCGGGTCGGTGATGGGTCGGTGGGAGGTGATCGTCGGGCTCGACGTCGCGCGCCACTGCCGGCCGGTGACGTTCGAGGACGGCATCCTCACCGTGCGGGCCGACTCGACCGCGTGGGCGACGCAGCTGCGCCACATGGTGCCGACGATCCTCGGGCGGTGTGAGGCCGAGGCCGGTCCGGGCGTCGTCACCGAGGTGCGCATCACGGGCCCCGCCGCGCCGTCGTGGAGTCGGGGCCCCCGGCGTGCCCGCGGGCAGGGACCTCGCGACACCTACGGATGAGCGATCCGTTCCCGCGCGAGGCCGCGTCGGGGCGGGGTGAACGGGCACCCACCCGGGGCGCCGGCGGACGGCGGGGAGATCCCCGTCTCCTCTCACGCCCGCAGAGCCCTGGGACACCGGGATCACGTACCGGGTCACCGGGCCCTGGGCGTTCGCGCGTCTCGGCGGCGCCCTGGGGGCCTCCTGGGCGTGTCCACTCGCCGTTGACGGTAGACTGAACCGTCAATCCCAGACGTCGCGCCGCACGACCTCACACCTGCTCGACACTCCCACCGGTTCGCCCCCGGTCGGCAGGGTGGCGCGACCGCCATCGGCGACGAGGAGAAGCGTGTCGACACCCCCTTCGAACGAGGACGTCCCCGTGCCCGCCGACGGGGAGCCGCAGTCCACACCCGACGCGATCGACGCCCCCGTTCCTGGTGCCGACGACGCACCGGTCTACGACTCCAGCTCCATCCAGGTCCTCGAGGGCCTCGAAGCGGTGCGCAAGCGTCCGGGCATGTACATCGGGTCCACCGGCGAGCGCGGCCTGCACCACCTCGTGTGGGAGATCGTCGACAACTCCGTCGACGAGGCACTCGCCGGGTACGCCACGCACGTCGAGGTGACCCTCCTTGCCGACGGCGGCGTGCGGGTCAGCGACAACGGCCGCGGCATCCCGACGGGTCTCAACGAGCAGTACGGCATGAGCACCGTCGAACTCGTCCTCACCCAGCTCCACGCGGGCGGCAAGTTCGGCGGCGGCGGGTACAAGGTCTCCGGTGGGCTGCACGGCGTGGGATCCTCCGTGGTCAACGCCCTGTCGCAGCGACTCACGGCCGAGATCCGTCAGCTCGGCCACGCGTGGCGGATCGAGTTCGATCACGGTGAGGCGGTCGCGCCGCTGGAGCGCATGGAGCCCACGGAGGAGACCGGCACGACGATCACGTTCTGGGCCGACCCCGAGATCTTCGAGACCGTCGACTACGACTTCGAGACGATCCGCGCGCGCTTCCAGCAGATGGCGTTCCTCAACAAGGGCCTCACCATCGCCCTCACCGACGAGCGTCAGCAGGCCGTCGCGCACGCCGAGGACGAACTCGAGGACTCCGCCGAGGCCGATGCGGCGAAGGCCGTGGGGGACGCCCCGGCCACGGGTGCGGACACCGAGCGCGCCGACGCCGACGCCGCGGCCGCCGACGAGGCCCGTACCGGAGCGGTCGCGACCGACGAGACCGGCAAGGTCAAGGGCCGTCGGGTCGTCTACCGCTACGACGGCGGCCTCGTCGACTACGTCACCCACCTCAACGCGAGCAAGCGCAACGAGAAGGTGCACGAGGAGATCATCGACTTCGAGCTCGAGGACCCCAAGCGGGCGCTCTCCCTCGAGATCGCGATGCAGTGGACGACGGCGTACAGCGAGTCGGTCCACACGTACGCGAACACGATCAACACCCACGAGGGCGGCACGCACGAGGAGGGGTTCCGGGCAGCGCTCACGCGCCTCGTCAACGAGTTCGCGCGCAAGCAGAACCTCCTCAAGGACAAGGACGAGAACCTCACCGGCGACGACATCCGCGAGGGTCTCACCGCGGTCATCTCGGTCAAGCTCGGTGAGCCGCAGTTCGAGGGGCAGACGAAGACCAAGCTCGGCAACTCCGAGGTCAAGGGCTTCGTGCAGGGCGCCCTCACCGAGAAGCTCGGCGACTGGCTCGACGCCCACCCGGCCTCCGGCAAGGAGATCGTCCGCAAGGCGATCAACGCGGCCGCGGCGCGCATGGCGGCCCGCAAGGCCCGCGAGGCGACCCGCCGCAAGGGACTCATGGAGTCCGGTGGTCTGCCCGGCAAGCTGCGCGACTGCCAGTCCAAGGACCCGAGCGTCAGTGAGATCTACATCGTCGAGGGCGACTCGGCAGGCGGGTCGGCCAAGGACGGCCGCAACCCGTTCAACCAGGCGATCCTGCCCATCCGAGGCAAGATCCTCAACGTCGAGAAGGCCCGCATCGACAAGGTGCTCGCCAACCTCGAGGTGCAGGCGCTCATCAGCGGTTTCGGCACCGGCGTCGGCGAGGACTTCGACCTCGACAAGGCCCGGTACCACAAGATCATCCTCATGGCCGACGCCGACGTCGACGGCATGCACATCCGCACGTTGTTGCTCACGTTGCTGTTCCGGTTCATGCGGCCGCTCATCGAGGCCGGCTACGTCTACCTCGCCCAGCCCCCGCTCTACCGCATCAAGTGGAGCAACCACGAGCACGACTTCGTGTTCTCCGACCGGGAGCGCGACGAGAAGCTCGCCGCCGGCCGGGCGCAGGGGTGGCGGTTGCCGAAGGACAGCCCCGTCCAGCGGTACAAGGGTCTCGGCGAGATGAACGCCAACGAGCTGTGGGAGACGACGATGGATCCCGACCACCGCGTCCTGTTGCAGGTCACCCTCGACGACGCGGCGGCCGCCGACGAGATCTTCTCGGTGCTCATGGGTGAGGACGTCGCCTCGCGGCGGAGCTTCATCCAGCGGAATGCCCGCGATGTGAGGTTCCTGGACGCATGACGATGTGTGCGAGGAAACGAGCGGCAGCGAGGCCCGGAGCACCGAGGAATGCGTCCCGACCGACGCGTGGCATGACGACGTGTGCGAGGAAACGAGCGGCAGCGAGGCCCGGAGCACCGAGGAATGCGTCCCGACCGACGCGTGGCATGACGACGTGTGCGAGGAAACGAGCGGCAGCGAGGCCCGGAGCACCGAGGAATGCGTCCGGACTCACGCGCCGCGTGATTCTCACGGTCCAGCCCGTCCCTGATCACCTTTCCGACGAAGGACTTCTTTCGTGACCGACATGACCCCGATGACCGACCGGATCGAGCCGGTCGACCTCAACGCGGAGATGCAGCGCAGCTACATCGAGTACGCGATGAGCGTCATCGTGAGCCGGGCCCTGCCCGACGTGCGCGACGGACTCAAGCCGGTGCACCGGCGCATCGTCTACGCGATGTACGACGGCGGGTTCCGCCCCGACCGGGGGTACAACAAGTGCGCCCGCGTCGTCGGTGACGTCATGGCGCAGTACCACCCGCACGGTGACTCGGCGATCTACGACGCCCTCGTGCGGCTCGTGCAGCCGTGGGCGATGCGGTACCCGCTCATCGACGGCCAGGGCAACTTCGGCAACGCCGGCGACGACGGCGCGGCGGCGAGTCGGTACACCGAGTGCCGGATGATGCCGCTTGCGATGGAGATGGTGCGCGACATCCGCGAGGGCACCGTCGACATGAAGGACAACTACGACGGCAAGAACCAGGAGCCGGTCGTCCTGCCGTCGCGGTTCCCGAACCTGCTGGTCAACGGCTCGGCCGGGATCGCGGTGGGGATGGCGACGCAGATCCCGCCGCACAACCTGCGGGAGGTCGCGGAGGCGGCGCAGTGGTGCCTCGATCACCCCGACGCGACCCGGGAGGAGCGTCTCGAGGCGTGCCTGCGCCTCATCAAGGGCCCCGACTTCCCCACGGCCGGGCTCATCATGGGCCGTAAGGGGATCGAGGAGGCCTACCGCACCGGGCGCGGGTCGATCGTCATGCGCGCGCGGGTCGAGGTCGAGGAGATCCGCGGCCGCACCTGCCTCGTCGTCACCGAGCTGCCCTACCAGGTCAACCCCGACACCCTCGCGAAGAAGATCGCCGAGCTCGCGAAGGAGGGGCGCCTCGCCGGCATCGCCGACATCAACGACGAGACCTCCGGACGCACCGGCCAGCGACTCGTCATCGTGCTCAAGCGCGACGCGGTGGCCAAGGTCGTCCTCAACAACCTCTACAAGCACACGGCGTTGCAGACGAGCTTCGGCGCGAACATGATCGCCCTCGTCGACGACGTGCCGCGCACGCTGCCGATCAGCGCGTTCGTGCGGCACTGGGTCGACCACCAGGTCGAGGTCGTCTACCGGCGCACGGAGTTCCGCCTCGCGCGGGCCGAGCGCGAGATCCACGTGCTGCGTGGTCTGCTCAAGGCCCTCGACGCCCTCGACGAGGTCATCGCGCTCATCCGGCGCAGCCCCTCGGCCGAGCAGGCCCGCACCGGCCTCATGGACCTCCTCGGGGTCGACGAGATCCAGGCGACGGCGATCCTCGACATGCAGCTGCGGCGCCTCGCGGCGCTCGAGCGTCAGCGCATCATCGACGACCACGACGCCCTCGAGGCGCAGATCCTCGACTACCAGGACATCCTCGCCCGGCCCGAGCGGCAGCGGGCGATCGTCGGGGAGGAACTGGCCGACATCGTCGACCGCTACGGCGACGACCGCCGGACCGAGGTCGTGCCGTACGACGGCGAGGTCTCGATGGAGGACCTCATCCCCAAGGAGCCGGTCGTCGTGACGATCAGCCGCAGCGGGTACGCCAAGCGCACCCGCGTCGAGGAGTACCGCTCCCAGCGGCGCGGCGGCAAGGGTGTGCGCGGCGCGAGTCTGCGGGGCGACGACATCGTCGAGCAGTTCTTCGTCACGACGACGCACCACTGGTTGTTGTTCTTCACCAACCTCGGGCGCGTGTACCGGGCCAAGGGGTACGAGCTGCCCGAGGGCGGCCGCGACAGCCGGGGTCAGCACGTCGCGAACCTCATGGCGTTCCAGCCCGACGAACACATCGCGGGTGTCCTCGCCATCGAGGATTACGACGCGGCGCCCTACCTCGTCCTCGCGACCCGGAGCGGCCTCGTCAAGAAGACCCGCCTCGCTGACTTCGACTCCCCGCGCAGTGGTGGCCTCATCGCGATCAACCTCCGCGACGGCGACGAGCTCGTCGCCGCCCGCATCTGCGCGGCCGACGACGACCTGCTGCTCGTCTCGCGCAAGGGTCAATCGGCGCGCTTCCACGCGAGCGACGACATCCTGCGGCCGATGGGTCGCGCGACGAGTGGCGTCACCGGCATGAAGTTCCGCGACCGCGACGACCTGCTCGCGATGTGCCTCATCCGCGAGGGCCACGACCCCGACATCTTCGTCGTCTTCGAGAACGGCCTCGCCAAGCGCACCCCCGCCTCGGACTACCCCGTCAAGGGACGCGCGGGCCTCGGTGTGCGCGTCGCGGCGATGAGCGACCGCGGCGGCGACCTCGTCGGCGCGCTGGCCGTCGAGGAGAACGACGAGGTCATGGTCGTCATGGAGAAGGGCAAGGTCGTCCGTTCCCGCGTCGACGAGGTGCGCCGCACCGGGCGCAACACGATGGGCGTGCAGTTCGCCAAGCCCGACCGCGGCGACGCCATCGTCAAGGTCGCGCGCAACCCCGAACCCGCCGACGACGACGAGATCGACCCCGACATGGACCCCGAGTCCGTGCCCGCGATCTCCGACGCGACCGACGGCGCGCCCAAGGAGGGCACCGACGAGGGCGTCTCCACCAGCATGAACACCGACATCGACGACAGCGTCGCGGAGGATGACGCGGTCGCCGATGAAGTACCGTCGTCAACGGAGGGTCTCGGCGATCGGGACGGTTCGAGCGAGGAGGGTCATCAGTGAGCACCTCAGGAGGTCGACCCTCGGGGTCGGGGACGTCTCGCCCGTCGTCCGCGGGGCAGACGTCGGCACGCACCCGACCCGCCACGGCAGGCTCCGCCTCGTCGAGCACGTCCTCCCGCGGGACCGGCGGCGCGACGGGTGGCAGCGGGACGGGCGCCACGAGCGGGGTGACCTCGTCGGGGACGCCGAGGTCGACGTCCCCCTCGACGACCGCCGGGACCGCGGCCGCAGGCTCCGGGACCGCCACGGCGACGCAGACGCGTCCCGCGCCGCGTCCGAGTCCGACGTCCCGGGGCGACGAACCGCGCAAGGTGCGGCTCACCCTCTCCCGGCTGGACCCGTTCTCCGTCATGAAGATCTCGTTCATGCTGTCGGTGGCGATCGCCATCGCCGGTGTGGTGGTCACCGCGGCGCTGTGGATGATGCTGCAGGGCATGGGTGTGTTCTCCACGATCAACACGACCCTCAACGAACTCGCCCAGTCGGCCAACCAGGGCAGTTCGATCAACGTCCTCGAGATCCTCAGCTTCGGTCGGGTGCTCTCGCTCGCCATCGCGCTCGGCGTCGCCAACGTCATCCTCATGACGGCGATCGCGACGCTCACCGCGGTGATCTACAACATCTGCGCGGCGCTCGTCGGCGGGTTCTCCTCGACGTTCACCGACATCTGACGGGCATCTGACGGGCATCGACGTGCCGGTGGCGCGAGGCGGCACCGGGCGTCGGCGCCGCCTCCCGGCGGCCGGTGGTGGCCGTTTTGGCGGTGCTCCGCAGGTGCGCTAATGTGGGGAAGCCGCCGCGGCAGTGACGTCGACGGCGACACCCAGCGGGCCTATAGCTCAGACGGTTAGAGCGCTTCCCTGATAAGGAAGAGGCCACAGGTTCAAGTCCTGTTAGGCCCACCGCACCGAGGCCGGTTCTCCTCCCGAGAGCCGGCCTTCTGCATGGCGTGACGTCGGCGGGGGCTGCGTCCGGAACAACGATGCACACCGGCTCGCCCCCTGGCTCGGGCGCCCGCCACTGCGAATCGCCCGACGTCGGCGGCTGGTTCGGGCAGGGGGCTCGGGCCGGTATCATCGAGAGGTCGTCTCCGGTCGTCACCGGGGCGAGTTCGGATCGAGAACGTCTCATCGAAGGGGGTGCAGGCATGAAGCGGATCGTGGCGCTCGTCGTCGCCGCCGCAGGCGCGGCCGTCGTCGGGCAACGGTGGCAGGCGCGCCAGGCCGAGCAGGCCCTGTGGGCCGAACTCACCGACCCCGCTCCGCGCTCCCAGGCCGATCAGGGGCCGACGCGGATCGAGGAGAACGACAGCACGTCCGTCGTCACGAGTTGACGACACCCCGTGGGCCTCGCCCACGACGGGGCCATGGCGCAATTGGTAGCGCACCTGCTTTGCAAGCAGGGGGTTAGGGGTTCGAGTCCCCTTGGCTCCACCCACGTTGCCTGACGGGATACCGCGACATCGAAAGATGTGGGGCGCCGAGGCAGTCCAGCGGATCGGTAGACCCGCGCGACGGAGTAGGAGCGGCACGAGGCCGCCGACCGAGCATGGGCCGAGCGCCAACGACAGCTCGACCCACCGCGCACTCGAACGTCGGATGGCAGGCCCTTACCGCTGCTGGCCTTCCCGTGGGTTGGTGGTGACGCTGTTGTCCCTCTGGGCCGGATCGCCCGCAGTGACCCCTCACTGACTGGTTGTGTTTCCAGACTGGTGTCGATACCGTGGACACTGATCTGAAAAACAGATCAGTGTGGAGGCAGGCATGCACACCGCTACCGTGAAAACGATCCTGGTTCCGGGCGCATGGATGGGGGCCTGGATTTGGGAGCCCACCGCCAAGAACCTGACGAAACTCGACATCGACGCCGAGGCCGTGACGCTTCGGGGGCTCGAGCCCGCACAATCCGACAGCACTGTGTCAGCGGTGCGACTCGCCGACCATGTCCGGCAACTCGTCGAGCACGTCTCATCCCTGGCGCCGCGGCCTGTCGTGCTGGTGTCGCACTCCTACTCGACCCTGCCGACCGCCCTGGCCGCTGACCGACTGGGAGGGCAGGTCCGAGGGCTCATCCATATCGGCGGGTTCCCGCCGATCGATGGCCGCTCGTTGCTCGACGATTGGGGAGATTCCAGCGAGGACCGGGCGCAGGAAAGGGCAGACGTCACCGCTGCCGGTAACCTCTGGTTGCCGCCAGAGCGTCAGATGCTCGATTTCGAGTCAGACCTCACCCCCGCAGATCGGGACTTCCTGGCGGAGCGGTTCACGCCGCATCCCGGCCGAACGATCACTGACCCGGTAAGACTCGCCTCACCGGTGGGCGAGCAGCCAAGCACCTACGTAGCCCTCTCATTGCACGGTGGAGAGGAAGAAGCATGGGAACAGGCACCCCAGGTGGCCAAGGACGCGTCGAACTGGCGGCGGAAGCACCTGAAGAGCGGACACTGGCCCATGACCTCCGCGCCCGAGGCGACGACCGACCTCATCGCCGAAGAGATCACCTTCTACAGCGGCGAGGGCGACTGAGCTGTGGCCGCACGTGACAGGTCGGGGTGCCCGATCAACCTCGCGATCGAGCTTTTCGGTGATCGCTGGACGCTCCTGATCCTCCGCGACATGATCTTCGCCGACAGGAGACATTTCCGTGAACTCCTCCGTGGCTCCGATGAGAAGATCACCACGAGTATCCTGGCCGACCGTCTCGAACGTCTCCTGGCGACGGGCATCATCACCCGCACGGACGACCCGAGCCACAAGCAGAAGGCGATCTACAGCCTCACCGACAAGGGCATCGACCTCGTGCCAGTGCTCGTCACCGTTGGCATCTGGGGCTCACAGTACTGCGACGCGGACCCGGAGAAGAGCGAAGCAGCACGGGCACTGCGCTACCAACCCCCGGAGTCCTGGGTGAGGCTCATGGACGCGCTCCGAGCGCAACACAGCGCGCCGTCCGGTAGTGCCACGTCGTGACGGTCTCCGCCAGAGTGTTCGCGCCGACCCTCGCCCGAACAAGTACCACCCGTGACTCGCGGGCGGACGCCGTGGCCCCGAGGCGGGGCGTGTCGTTCGACACCTCAACGAAGTAGGCTCTGCCACCGACGTACCGACATGAGCGCGTGGAGCACGGTCCGAGCGCCATGGCGGTCAGTCCGTGGGAGGGCAGCCATGACGACACCGACCGGAGCCGACCGGCCGTCCGAGGCGAGCGGGCGAACCGCCGCCCCCGGCGGCCTGATGCCGGCGGCGTTCGTCGGCCACGGCAACCCGATGAACGCCGTCTCGGAGAACCGCTACACGGCGGCGTGGCGTGCCTTCGGGGCGTCGGTGCCGCGGCCCCGGGCGATCCTCGTGGTGAGTGCCCACTGGTACATCAACGCGACGGCGGTGACGGCCATGCCGAGGCCACGCACCATCCACGACTTCTACGGTTTCCCGCCGGAGCTGTTCGACGTCGAGTACCCCGCGCCCGGGATGCCCGAGCTCGCCGCCGAGATCAGCGATGTCGTCGCGCCCACCTGGGTGGGGGCCGACGTGGACAGTTGGGGGATCGACCACGGGACCTGGTCGGTCCTCGTGCACGCGTTCCCCGACGCGTCGATCCCGGTGGTCCAGCTGAGCATCAACGCGGACAAGCCCCTGGACTACCACCTCGACCTCGGTGCCAGGCTTCACGAGCTGCGCCGTCGTGGCGTGCTGATCCTCACGAGCGGCAACGTCGTCCACAACCTCGCGGGGATGGACTGGCGGCTCACGGACGGCGGCTACGACTGGGCGCAACGGTTCGACGAGGCGGCGAGGGAACGGATGCTCACGGATCCGTCAGGCTTCGCCTCCCTCGACGCGCACGCCGACTACCGGCGAGCCGTCCCGACCCCCGACCACTTCATCCCTGCCCTGTACCTGGCCGGCCTGGCCGGTGCGGCCGGTCGGGACAGCGAGACCCGTGTGCTCGTCGACGGGTACACCTACGGATCGCTGTCCATGACCGCCTACACCCTCGGGGCGGACTGTCCCGGGAACTCGGCGGCGGGAGGGCCACCGGTGACCCCCGAGGGCGTCCCTCCCGATGGATCGAACATCTGAGGGACCGGCCGTCCGCCCGCGGGCGTCAGCTCCCGGACGTCGTCAGGCGCCCTGAGTCCCCGACCCTCACGCTCACGGCGGGGCCGCGCGTCCACCGAGCCGCGGGTGCGGTTCAGCGACAGGGGGTTCGGCGCTCGGCGTCACCCGATCGCGATCCGATGGTGACCGGCACGTGTCTCGACGCCGCTCGGTGCCGGGACGAGGATGACGGCATGACTCGTCACGTCCGGGGGGATTCCCGACGGGTTGCCGCCGCCGCTCTCGTGGCCGCCGCGACGCCCCTTGCCATAATCGTTCCGTCCGCGTCGGCCACCGCGTCGACGACGACATCCGCTGCCGCGTCGACGACCTCCGCGACCGCCGCCGTGCCGGTCTCCCGCCAGTACGTCGCCGTGTCGCGCAGCGGCTCGACCTTCCGGCTCCAGCTCGTCGACCGCAGGTCGGGTGCGGTCCTCCGCACGCTGTCCTCCGCGAAGGCGGTGGCCGGGGAGTCGCCGTTCCTCGACGCCGACCTCGCCGCCGACGGCAGCGTGTACGCCGTCGTGGCCTCCCCGCGTCGACCGCAGGTGGGGTTCGGGTCGCCGCTCGTGCGCTATCGCGCCGGCCGCGCCACCACCCTCGCTCAGTACGTGACCAGCGTCGAGGCCTCGCCCGACGGTCGAACTCTCGCCGTCACGGTCGACTCGCCCGACGGAGACGGCGACGGCAAGGGACTCGAGGCGCTGCGGCTGCTCTCGACGAGCGGCCGGGTCGTGCGCACCCTCGACTCCTTCGCGTTCCCGGTGGACAAGAAGACCGGTACCCCGCTGTACGAGACCGGTGGCCGCCAGGTCCAGGGCTGGGTCGGGTCGTCGATGATCGCCCTGCGCACGGGCTGCTGCTCCGAGAGCGACCTGCACCTCGTCCGCGCCGACAGGGCGACGCGACCGACGACGTGGCCCACGTTCGAGGGACAGGACGAGGCGATGGCCATCGGCACCCGCGGGTCCTCGGCCCTCGTCGTCCGCCCGGCCTACAAGGAGTACGCCCCCAACAGCTACGTCCGGGCCGGACTCGAGGTGGCCTGGCTCAACACCAAACGACCCAAGGGGCAGATCGTCCAGCGCCTCACCGGGCAGAACCTCGAGGTCACGACGTCGGCCGCCACCCTCAACCGGCGACACGGGGCGACCCCGCTCTACACCGCACCCGGAACCCTCCCGTACAAGGGGTCCGGCAGAGTCATCCTCTCCGCCCTCTGAGCCTGCGCGCGCAGCTCCCGTCGTCGGCTCCCACGGGGCGCCCCTCCGCCGGGGCGCCCCGTCGGGTCACCCGGGCCGCAGACGTCCGCTCCTGATCGTCCTCGGCGACGATGGTCCCGCTCCGGCGCGTGCCGGACGGGGACGTGGCGCGGGGACACTACCGTGCGGGAGGGAGTGAGGAGGTGGCCCGGTGGGAAGCACGGCGAACACGTGGCCGGCGACGGGACCCTGGGCGGCGTCGTACCGCGTGATGTTCGCGGTGCTCGCCGTGTGGGCGGCGATCGTCGTCCCCGCCTGGTACCTGTTCGGTCTCGCGGGCGCCTCGCCCGGGTGGCACGTGCACGAGATGGTGTTCGGCATCGGTGGGGGCGCGCTCGCCGGCTACCTTCCCACCGCCTGCACGAGTTGGACCGGGCGGGCGCCGGTGTCCGGGCGACCGGTCGTCGTCCTCGTCGCCCTGTGGATCCTCGCGCGGGCGCTCATGGTCGTCCCCGTGGGGACGGTGCCGCCCTGGCTGCTCGCCCCCGGCGTGGGTGCCGTGTTCTGGTGGATCGCGTTCCTCACCGCCCGGGAGATGCACCTGTCCGGTCGCGGACGCGCCGAGGTCGGCGGCTACCCCCCGTCTCTCGTCGTGTTCTGCCTGGTCGCAGGCGTCGCGTCGGGCTGGTTCGCCGTCGCGCTCACGACGCAGCAGCCGTTCGCGACCCTCTCGGACGGCGTCGTCCTCCTGTTCACGATGCTCCTCACCGGCGTCGGCGGCCGCATGGTGCCCGCGTTCCTCAACACCGCCGCCGACCGCGCCGGCCTGCCTCAGACGCCCGTGCACGCCCGGTGGCGGCGGGTCGTCTTCGTCCTCATCGGCGTCGCGATCGTCGCCGCCCCGTGGCGGGAGGTCTCGGCGCTCGCGGGTCTGGCCGCGGCGGCCGTCCTCGTCGCGCACATGGCGCGGTGGCCGTGGCGGGCGGTGCGTCTCGACGCGCTCGCGACGATGACGCTGTTCGCCTACGCGTGGATCCCCGTCGGACTCGTCTGCTGGGGCGCGGCACGCCTCGGCTGGGTGGACATCTCGACCCCGACGGTGTCGCACACCCTCACCATCGGGGCCCTCTCCGGACTCGTCATCGCGGTCGCCTCACGGGCACCGGCGCGGCGCGGCCGGGGCCGTCTGCACGTGCGTCCGGCCGCGCTCGCGGGGTTCGTCGCGGTGATGCTCAGCGCCGCCCTGCGCCTCGTCGACCTCACGGTCGCCTCGTCGTGGTGCTGGTCGCTGGGGTGGGCCCTGTTCCTCGTGGGACACCTGCCGGCGTTCTCCGACCCGATGCCCCGCCCCATCTTCAGCGCCCGGCGGCTGCCTCACGCGTGACCTCGGAATCGGGAGCCACGCCCGCCTGGGCTTCCCTCCCGGTGGTGTCCCCTCCGGCCGTGTCGGATTCGGTAGCCACAGGATCGGCTACGACGGATCCGGCGTCAGGGGCGCCGGGCGACCCGGCGCGGGCGAGTTCGTGCGAGAGAGCCTCCAGCTCCCGACCCCCGGCCATCTCGGCGGTGAGGCGGTCGATGCCGATCTCGTCGCGGCGGGCGTCGAGCGCGACCTCGCCGAGCTTGAGGACGACGAAGTGATCCCCCACGAGGTAGGCGTGGTGGGGGTTGTGGGTGATGAACACGACGCCGAGTCCGGCGTCGCGCGCCGCCGCGACGTACCGCAGCACGACCCCGGACTGGGTCACCCCGAGGGCCGCGGTGGGCTCGTCGAGGATGATGACCTTGGCACCGAAGTAGATCGCCCGTGCGATCGCGATGCACTGCTTCTGCCCGCCCGACAGCGCCCCGACGGGGCGGTCGAGGTCGGCGATCGGGATGCCGATCTTGTCGAGCTCCTCCCCGCAGATGCGCTTCATCGCGTCGACGTCGAGACGTCCGAACGGGGCGCGGGTGATCTCGTTGCCGAGGAAGAAGTTGCGCCACACGCTCATGAGCGGCGCGAGCGCGAGGTCCTGGTAGACGGTCGCGATGCCGCGGGCGAGTGCCTCGCGGGGCGAGCCGAAATGCCGGGCGTCTCCCTCGAGGAGCATCTCGCCGGTGTCGTGCTCGTGGAGCCCGGCCATGATCTTGATGAGCGTGGACTTGCCGGCGCCGTTGTCGCCGAGCACGCACGTCACCTCACCACGACGCACGGTCATGTCGATGTCGCGCAGCGCCGAGATGCGGCCGTAGCTCTTGCCGACGCCCCGCATCCGGAGGACGGGGGTCTCGTCGCCGGTCCCGCCTCTCGGCGCACCGGCCGACCCCGTCGAGGTCTGGGCCGTGGACGAGGTCACCGGCGCGGACGGTGACGGCGACAGGGATGACGAGGACGAGGACGGCGAGGATGCGGGTGCCGGCGGGGTCGCGGCGGTCATCGGGACTCCCCCCTCTTCTTGACGGCGAGGTTGACGAGGCAGGCGAGCAGGAGCATCACGCCGAGGAAGGTGTAGAACCAGTCGGGGTTCCAGCCCGCATAGGTGATGCCGAGCTGGGTCATCCCGAACACGAGCGCGCCGAGGGCGGCGCCGACCACCGAGCCGTACCCGCCGGTGAGCAGGCATCCACCGACGACCGCGGCGATGATGAAGATGAACTCCTTGCCCACGCCCTCTCCGGACTGCACGACCTGGTACTCGAACAGCAGGTGCATGCCGAGCATCCAGGCGCAGAACCCGACGAAGGTGAACAGGCCGATGCGGACGGCCGTCACCGGGACCCCGGAGGCGCGGGCCGCGTCGGCGTCGCCGCCGACGGCGAGAATCCAGTTGCCGACGGAGGTCCGCAGCAGCACGTACGCGGCGAGCCCGGTGAGCACGAGCCAGAAGACGACGATCATCTTCACCTCGACGACCCCGAGACGCAGGGTCGTCGCGAAGACCGCCCTGGCCGAGTCCCAGCCGTCCATGTCGGTGACCGAGGGTGAGGCGACGTTGCCGGTGACCGCGCGGGTCACCCCGAGGTTGATCCCGCGCAGCACGAAGAACGTGCCGAGGGTGACGAGGAAGCTCGGCAGCCCGGTGCGCACGAACAGCCACCCGTTGAACGCGCCGATGAGCAGCGAGATCACGAGGGCGACCACGACCCCGACCCACACGTTGAGACCGAAGTTCCACGCGACGAGCGCGGCGGTGAGCCCGGAGGTCGTCGAGGCCACGCCGGTCGAGAGGTCGAACTCGCCGCCGATCATGAGCAGGGAGACGCCGACGGCCATGATCCCGATGACCGCCGAACCGTAGAGGATCGTGCCGACGTTGGCGAGGTTGCGGAACGCGGGGGCGACGGCGAGGAACAACGTGGCGACGACGAGGGCCCCGACGAGCGCCCCGATCTCGGGACGCGCGAACAGGCGCGCGAACGGCGAGCGTCGGGTGCGGTCGACGCGCCCGTCGACCGGACGGGTGCGGCCCGGTGTGCCCGAGGCGCCCCGGGCCCCGTCACCGACCGAGCCCACCACGTCGGCGGCCCCGCCCGCGCCGAGGCGGGCCGAGGACGAGCCGGCCCTGCGGGCCAGGGGATGCGCCGTGCTCATCGCTTGCCGGCGGCGGCGAACTCGGCCACCTTGTCGACGTTCGCGGCGTCGACGAACGCGGGGCCGGTGAGGACGGGACGTCCGCCGCCGACGACGTTGCCGTTCGTCTTGGTGAGGTAGAGGGACTCGACGGAGAGGTAACCCTGCAGGTAGGGCTGCTGATCGACGGCCCACTCGACCTTGCCGGCCTTGATCTGGTCGACGAGTTCCTTGTTGAGGTCGAAGGTGACGAGCTTGGCCTTGCTCCCCGAGGTCTGGATGGAGGAGATCGCCGTCATCGCGAACGGCGCGCCGAGGGTGATGACGTGGGAGATGCCCGTGTCCTGCTGCAGTTTGGCGGTGATCTTGGACTGCACGTCGCCCATGTCGGCGCCGTTGACGTAGAGCTTCTCGGTGCCGGGGAACCCGGCCGACACGCCGTCACAGCGCGCCTCGTGCCCGACGTTCCCCTGCTCATGGATGACGCACAAGACCTTCGATGCGCCCTCGCTCTTCAGGCGACCACCGGCCTCCTGACCGGCGATCTTCTCGTCCTGGCCGAAGAAGGCGAGCGCCCCGAGGCTCCGCCACTGCTGGTCACCCGCGTTGAGCGCGACGACCGGGACCCCCGCGGCCACGGCGGCCTTGACGTTGGCGCTCATCGCCTCGGGCTTGGCGAGGGAGACGGCGATGCCGTCGACCTTCTTGTCCACCGCCTGCTTGACGAGGTTCGCCTGGCCCGCGCCGTCGGGGTCGCTGCTGTACTGCAGCTCGACGCCGTCGTTGCGCGCCGCGTCCTCCGCACCCTTCTTGACGATGTCCCAGTACGTGTCGCCGGGGGCGCCGTGGGTGATGAAGGCGACGGTCATCGTCGTCGGCTTCTCCGCGTTCGGGGCGGCGGAGGCCTCCGCCGCAGGCCGCCCGCCGCCGGAGGAGCAGGCCGTGAGCGTGACGAGGCAGGTGGCGAGAGCGGCCGTGGCGGAGAGGGTGTGGCGGCGCGTCATGGGGGTGGACCTTTCGGGGGTAGAGCCGGGGGAGGGTGCCGGGGGCGTCCGCGGGTGCGACGGCGGGGCGATCTGACAAACGGTGACTTTGTCACCATCCGGGACGAGCGTACGACGCCGCCCGCCGACACGCACAGACCGGGCGCAGGGCAAGACGGCGCACCTCGCCCGGGGACGCGCCGAGGACGCGCCGCCCACGCGTCGCCTCATGTCGAGTCGTGGGCCTCACCGCGGGGACGTCGTACCGAGGCCGCGCCCCGCTCTCCGGCCGGCGGCCCACGAGCGGATGGCAGGTGAGGCCGGCGGCGGCGGGTGCGGGGACCCCTCCGGCCGCCGGGCTAGCCTTGGGGCCATGGCCGTCCACCTTCCCGTCGTCATCGACAGGACGAGCCCCACCCCGCTGTACCACCAGCTCGCCGAGCAGTTCACGGCGATGATCACCGACGGTGTCCTCAAGCCCGGCGATCCGTTCGAGAACGAGATCTCCCTCGCCGAACGCCTGGAACTCTCCCGCCCCACCGTGCGCCGGGCGATCTCCGAGCTCGTCGCCGAGGGTCTGCTCACCCGGCGCCGCGGCGTCGGCACGACGGTCGCGACCCATCCGGTGCATCGCCGCGACCGACTCACCAGCCTGCACGACGACCTCCTCCGCACCGGCCGGCACCCGCAGACCTCCGTGCTCGATCTGCGCACCGACGTCATCGACGAACGCGCCGCCGAGGCGCTCGGCCGGGCCCCCGACACGCCCCTCGTGTTCGTGCGCCGACTGCGCTCGACCGAGGTGGGTCCGCTCGCCGTCCTGCGCAACTGGCTCCCGCCGGAGTTCGCCGACCTCACCGTCGACGAGCTCACCCGCACGGGCCTGTACGACGTCCTCCGCACGCGCGGGCACCCCCCCGAGGTCGGCCACCAGACCATCGGTGCCCGCGCCGCCACCTCCGTCGAGCGTCGTCTCCTGCGGCTGGGGCGGATCGACCCGGTCCTCACGATGATCGGGCACGCCCACGACGGCACCGGTGCCGTCGTCGAGTTCGGCGACCACTGCTACCGGGCCGACCAGTACGCCCTCGACGTCACGGTGCACGGGCAGTGAGGTGCGGCCGTCGCTGGAGCAGTGCGGCGGCCGCCGATCGGGGCACCGAGGCCCCGGCCCGTGACGGGTCGGGCACTGGGCGTGCCTCGACCCCGACCGACGCCGACGGCCCCACCACCTCGAACGAGGTGGTGGGGCCGTCGGGTGACGTCGCCGGCGTGAGCCGGTGGGTCGTCAGTTCTGCTTGTCGTCCTGGGTCGGCACCTGGCCGGCGGCAGTGATGATCTCGCCCTCCTTGGCCTCGATGGTCTCCGTGCCCACAGCGGTCTCGGTGCCCGCGGCGACCGTGGCATCGGTGGTGACGTCGGTCGTCTGCACACCCGTGCCACCGGTGGCGGAGGCATCGCGGCCCTTGGGGGGAGCGACGTAGGGGTCGGTGAGGGGGCGCGCCCACGGGTCGTCCTTGGGGGCGCGGAGCTTCTGCACGACGACGGCGGCGAGCGCGCCGATCACCGTCAGCACACCGAGGTTGACGACGACCTTGGCGAAGCCGCCCTTCTTCTTGACGGGCTTGGCCGTGGCCTTGCCGCTGAGCACGAGCGCGGCGTCGTGGCTGCGCTGCGAGGCGACCTCGCGGGCCGCGGCACCGGAGGCGAGGAACTCGGAGAGGCCGTCGTGGTTGCCGACGTGCTTCTTCGCGGTCTCGGCCGACTCCTTGGCCTTGGCGGCCTGCTTCTCGGCGATGTCGCGACCCTGCTCGAAGTAGGGCTTGACCTGCTCGAGGACGTCGTCGGCCTTCTTGCCCGCCTCGTGGGTGTACTCCTTGGCGACGGCGGCCGCACTGGCGACGGCCGGGGTGATCATGTCCTTCAGGCCCTGTGCCGTCGGCACGGTCACCGTGCGCGTCTCGATGGTGGGAACCTCGATCTTCTTCTTCTTGCGCTCGAACACTGATCCTCCTAGGCGTGAATACCGGTCCGTACCCATCCTGCCCCGTGAGGTGGGTCGCTGCCCAACGTGGGCCCAAGAAAGGAACGCGTGACCGCCCGCACAGGGTTCCGCGCAGCGCGGCGGCCGGGTGTCGTCGCACGTCGAGGGGGTGAGACTCCGGCGCGGCCGCCTCGTTTGCCCAGGCCCGGTTCCCCAGGCCCCATGGCCGCCCGGAGAACGAGGGACCCGCATCTGCGAGGATGGCCCCCATGAACGTGACGCTGCACACGAACAAGGGTGACATCACCATCACGCTGTTCCCGGACCACGCTCCCAAGACCGTCGAGAGCTTCGTCGGCCTCGCCACGGGCGAGAAGGAGTACAAGGACGACGCGGGACGCACCAACCCGACTCCGTTCTACGACGGACTCGTCTTCCACCGGGTCATCAACGGCTTCATGATCCAGGGCGGCTGCCCCCTCGGTCAGGGCATCGGCGGTCCGGGGTACATGTTCGACGACGAGATCTCCCCCGACCTCGACTACTCCAAGCCCTACCTCCTCGCCATGGCCAACGCGGGCAAGCGCGGCGGCCGCGGCACGAACGGGTCCCAGTTCTTCATCACGGTCGCGCCCACCCCTCACCTGCAGGGCAAGCACACGATCTTCGGTGAGGTCGCGGACGGCCCGAGTCGTGAGGTCGTCGACGCGATCGCCAACGTCGCCACCGACCGCATGGACCGCCCCAAGGACGACGTCGTCATCGAACGGGTCACCGTCGAGAAGTGATCCTCGTCGAACCCCGGTCGTGACGAGTCACGGCCGGGGTTCGCCATGTCCGGGGGCGCTGTCGTCGCCGGGCGGAGCGACGTGTGCGCGCTCGCGGGGGCCCGATGCCGAACACGGGTGGGATCGCCGACACTGGAGGGGTGGACGACCACTCCGAGGACCCCTCGACCAGGCCCAGGCATGATGCGGGGTCCGTGTGCCCGCGGCACCCCGATCGCGTGAGCTACCTCCGATGCCGCTCCTGTGGACGACCGGCGTGCGCGGAATGCCAACACCCGGTCGTCGGCGGCTTCGACTGCGCCGATTGCGTGCCCGAGGCGGCCCCGGATCGGCTCGCGTCCGAGGGGGCTCCGACGGCGTCACCCCCCGCCGCCGCGCCCACGGCGGCGCCGCGGGTCAACCCGCCGTGGCCAGGACCGACCGATCCCACCGGTCCCGGCGCGGGCGCCACTCCCGGGTCGAGTGCCTCCGCATCCCTTGCCACGCCGACGGGTGCGGAGGTCGCCGAGCGCCCCGCCCGCCCGGTCGTCACCTACACCATCGCCGGGCTCTGCCTGCTCGTGTACCTGTGGCAGCGGATCGACCCACGCGTCATCGACCTCGGCGACTTCTCGCCGATCAGTGGCTACGTGGAGCCGTGGCGGTTCCTCACGGCGGCGTTCCTCCACAGCCCCGACAGCGTCTCGCACCTGCTGTTCAACATGATGTCGCTGTGGGCCATGGGCCAGTTCCTCGAACCGGCGCTGGGCAGGGCCCGGTACACGGCGTTGTACCTGCTCAGCGCCCTCGGCGGCTCGGTGGGCTGCCTGCTGCTCGTGCCCGCCCTCGACGTGTGGGACCAGGCCGCGACCATGGCGTGGTTCCGCGGCGTCGTCGGGGCCTCGGGGGCGGTGTTCGGTCTGTTCACCGCCGTGTTCCTCGTCCTGCGGCGTTCCGGGGCCTCCGTCGCCGGGATGGTCGTCCTCCTCGGCATCAACGCCGCACTGCCGTTCATCTACCGCAACATCGCCTGGCAGGCGCACCTCGGTGGGGCCGTGGTCGGCCTCGTCGTCACCGCGATCTTCCTTGCCACCGCCCGTCCCGTGCGCGCCCGCTGGACCTGGCCGGCTCTCGCCGCCGTGGCCGTCGCGCTCGTCGGCGTCTCCGTGGCGAAGTACGCCGCCAACATCCAGGCGCTGCAGTACCTCACCTCCCTCGCCGGCGGCTCGGGGTGACGTGGCCACCTCCCGGGGGTGCGGCCCGCACGCGTTCCCCACAGGGGTGTGTTTGTTCCCCACAGGTGTGATTACAGCGGTGTGATTCATCCCCAGGTGGGGAAAACCCTGTGGATAACTCCCGGGGTGTGGGGATACCTGTGGATGAACGACGCCGGCCGCCCCTCGCTCGAGAGGGGCGGCCGGTCGGGTCGTGGGTGCGGTGCGGCGTGAGGAGTTGATTCCCGGGTGACGACGTCGCCGGGGCGTGGTCGGACTCAGCGCCAGTTGGTCGTCATGAGGAAGCCGACCATCATGAGTCCGAAACCGGCGCCGAGGTTCCAGTTGCCCCAGGCCTTCACGGGGAAGGTGTAGTCGGTGAGGTAGTAGACGACGATCCACAGCAGCCCGATCACCATGAAGGCGACCATGACCGGCGCCCACCACGTCGGGCTCGTCTTGGCGGGGGGCAGACCGGTGGGGGTGGCGTCGGTGGCCGTGGCGTCGGAGGGCTTCTTGGGCTTCTTGCTGGACGGCACGTGCTTCTCCTGGCGTCTCGACATCCGGTGCGCGCGAGGTGGCCTCGCCTTCGTTCCAGGGTAGGGCTTCATACTGGTGGCTCAGGCATCGCCATGCCGCCGCGACCGGCGCCTCGGCCGGGCCGCACCTCGACGGGTGCTCCCCGCACCGCTGCGGTCGTTCGAACCGACCCACGACGATCCTCCCGACCACGACCCCCACCCGGCACGGCACCCGAGCGAGAGGAGAACCCGATGACACCGCCCCGTCCCCGCTCGGTGTGGACGTGGGTCGTGCCGATCGTCACGGCGTGCGCCGGTGTGCTGTTCGCGACGAGCGCACTGACCGCCCAGGGCACCGACATCCGCGGCGATCGCGGTGATCTGCCCGCGCTCATCCGGGCGCGGGAGGCCGAGGTCGCCCGCGCGGGTCACCGCAACGACGTGCTCCGTCAGCAGATCGCCGAGAAAGAGGCCGCCGTTCCCGCCGACGCCACTCTCCGCGGACTCCGGGAGCGCGAGGCCGAGCTCGCACGGCAGGCCGGGCTCACCGCCGTCGAGGGGCCCGCGGTGCGGGTGAGTCTCGAGGACGCCAAGCTCGACGCGGCCTCGCTGCCCGAGGGGGTGAGCGTCGATGACGTCGTCGTCCATCAGCAGGACGTCCAGGCCGTCGTCAACGCGCTGTGGGCCGCCGGGGCCGAGGCGATGACGATCCAGGACCAGCGCGTGGTCGCCACGAGCGCGGTGCGGTGCGTCGGCAACACCCTCATCCTCGGCGGGCGGGTGTATTCACCGCCGTTCGTCATCACGGCCATCGGTGACCAGAACGCCCTCCTCGCCGGTCTCGACAACGACCCCGCCGTCGCCGTGTACCGGGAGTACGTCGACAGGCTCGGGCTCGGTTACGAGGTCGAGTCGCTGCACGCGCAGTTCGGCGCCAAGAGCGGCAACGTCCGCCCCGTCCACGCCCGTCCGCTCACCGAGGGGGGGACGGGCCCGACCGGTTCGTCGCCGGGAACGCCCGGCCACCCCACGTCCATGCCCGAGACCACTCCCTGAGGACAGACCACATGACCCGCATCCTCGTCGTCGACAACTACGACAGCTTCGTGTTCACGATCGTCGGTTACCTACGGCGCCTCGGCGCCGAGTGCGAGGTGCGGCGCAACGACGCCGTCGACGTCGCCCGGGTGCGGGAGTACGACGGTGTCCTCGTCTCGCCGGGGCCGGGCACGCCGGAGGAGGCCGGGTCCTCGATCGACGTCATCCGCGAGTGCCGCGACCGGGAAGTCCCCATGCTGGGGGTCTGCCTCGGGCATCAGGCGCTCGCGGTCGTCTGCGGTGCGGTCGTCGGGCGCGCCCCCGAGCTCCTCCACGGCAAGACGTCCCGGATCGCCCACGACGGCACCGGTGTCCTCGCGGGGCTCCCGGATCCGTTCACCGCGACCCGCTACCACTCCCTCGCGATCGAGGACGGCACGATGCCGGCCGAGCTCGTCGCCAACGCCTGGGTCGATTCACCGCACGGACGCATCGTCCAGGGCGTCCGGCACCGTGACCGCCCCCTCCACGGGGTGCAGTTCCATCCCGAGAGCGTGCTCACCCAGGGTGGGCACCGCATGCTCGCCAACTGGCTTGCCATGTGTGGGGAGCCCGGCGCGGTCGCCGCGTCCGAGGGGCTCAGCCCGCTCGTCGGCACCCGCAGCTGACCAGCTCGGCACCCGCGCCTGACCGGCATCGGGGTCGACGGGACCCGACGGCACCGGGCACGACCACGAGAGGCGTCACCCGCACGCCCCGGGCGCCCGGCCTCATCCGTTCGGCGGGGCCTCGGTGTCGGTGGGAGACGTGGGTGGGCTCTCCGGAGGCGAGGTCTCGGTGTTCTCGGGCTGCGTGGTGGTCGGCCTCGGTGTCGTCGGCGTCGGGGTGGGCGTCGGCGTGCGGGTGGGAGACGGTTTGGGGATCGGCACCGCGATCGAGATCCGCACCGTCGTGCCCACGGGCACCGGCATGTCCTCGGGGTAGGACTGGGCGATGACCGTGCCGGACTTACGGGAGCTGCGCACGTTCACCGCTTCCGCGGGGAGCCCGACCTTGGCGAGGGCCTCGACGGCGGCGGACTGGGAGAGGCCGATGACGTCGGGCATCGCCACTCGTCCGGAACTCACCTTGAGCTTGACGGTGGAACCGACGGTGATCTTCTCCCCGGCCTTCGGCTCGGTGGAGACGATCTTGCCTTGGTCGACGTTGGCGCTGTCGACGGGTTCCATCTCGCCGGGCACGAGCCCGAGACTCGTGAGTTTCGTGTAGGCCGACTGCGGGTCGTAATTGGCGAGGTTGGGCACGGCGACGCTGCCGGGGCCGTTCGAGACCATCAGCGTCACCGCCGAGCCGGCCGGCTGCATGCTCTGCGCCTCCGGGCGTTGCTCGACGACGAGACCGGGCTTGGCCCGGTTGCGCACCGCCTGGGTCTGCACCGTGAATCCGGCGTCGCCGAGGGTCTTGGTCGCCTCCTCCTGCGACTTCTGGACGACGGCGGGGACGGCGACGAGGTCGGGTCCCCGGTCGAACACCCCCTGGCTCCACAGCACGCCGAGGATGAGGCCGAGGACGGCGAGGGTCGAGGCCACGACGGCCCAGATCGGCACCTTGCGGCGGGGCTTCTCGTCCTCGACGACCTCGTCGACGACGACCGCCGACTCCGCCGGAGCGGGGTCGGCGGGCAGGACCGCGGCGGTGGCGCCCGTGGCCTCGGGGCCCCGGTCGCGGGAGGGTTCGGAGAGGCGCCCGGCCGCGACGGCCTCGCGGGCGGCGAGGGTGGTGCCGCCGGTGATGACGGCGTCGAGGTCGTCGGCGAACGTGCCACCGCTCTGGTAGCGGTCGGCGGGGTCCTTGGCGAGGGCGTGGAGGGTGACGACGTCGAGCGAGGCGGGGATGCTCGAGGCGTGCACCGAGGGCGGCTGCGGAGGCTCGCCCACGTGTTGGTAGGCGATGGCGACGGGGCTGTCGCCGACGAACGGGGGTCGGCCGGTGAGGAGTTCGTAGAGGAGGCACCCGGCGGAATACAGATCGGAGCGCGCGTCGACCTCGTGCCCCTGGGCCTGTTCCGGGGAGAGGTACTGGGCGGTGCCGACGACGACGCTCGTGTTCGTCATCGTCGCCGCGGTGTCGGCGATCGCGCGGGCGATGCCGAAGTCCATGACCTTGGGCTGCCCGTTCTGGGCGAGCATGACGTTCGCGGGCTTGATGTCACGGTGGATGATGCCGTGGTCATGGCTGTAGTCGAGGGCCCGCAGCACCTGGGCCATGATGCGTCCGGTCTCGAAGGGGTCGAGGGGGCCGTCCTCGGAGAGCACGTCGCGCAGGGTGTGGCCCCGCACGTACTCCATGACGATGAACGGCACCGAGACGGGTGCGCCGCGGAGGTCGCTGACGGACTCCTCCCCGGAGTCGAAGACCGCGACGATGTTGGGGTGGTTGAGGCTCGCCGCCGACTGCGCCTCGCGTCGGAACCGCATGAGGAACGAGCGGTCCCGGGCGAGTTCGGAGCGGAGGATCTTGATCGCGACCTCGCGTCCGAGGCGGGTGTCGAAGCCGAGGTGGACGTCGGCCATGCCCCCGCGGCCGATGAGTTCGCCCACCTCGTATCGCCCGGCCAGCAGGCGCCGTTCGTCGTTCACGCTCACTCCTGAGAGGTGTCGTGCCTGTCGGCGGAACCGCCCGGGGCGGCGCCGGTCGCGGCGGGTGCCGGGGCGGTCGGGATGCCGGCGCCCGCCCCCGCGGGCCCGTGCTGATGGGTGTTCTCCCGGCCCGCGGCGCCGGTCGCCGGGGTGTCGGGCTGGGTCTCGGCGGGTGCCGGCTCGCTGGTCTGCGGCTGATCCGGTGTCCGGGTGGGCTCGGGGGTCGTGGGCGTGGGTTGCGGCTCCTGGGTCTGGGCGGGCCCGCTCGAGACGCGGACGGTGATCGTCGCGCCCTTCTTGACGGCGCCGCTCGGGGAGACGGCGATGACCTGACCCTTGGGGGCCGAGTTCTCCACGTCGTCCCGCGTGACGTCGAGACCGAGGCCGCGCAGTCGGGCGCGGGCCTCGTCGAAGGACGTCCCGATGTAGTCCGACGCCGTGACCTGCACGGTCTCGTCGGCGGGTTCGGTCGTCGGCGTCGGGGTCTCGGTGGCCGTCTCCGTGGCCGTGGGCGTCGCGGTCGTCGGCGACGGTGCGGGCGTTCCGTCGTCGTCACCCAACGATCGCGCGACGACGAACCCGATCGCCGCAAGGGCCAGGATCAAGGGCACGATCCACAGGAGCGGGTTGACGCGCCGACGCTGTTCCTTCGCCGGCACGGGGGCGCCGGCTCCGGTCGCCGGGTCGGGACGTCGAGGCGGAGCGGTCGCGGCACCGGCGGCCGGCGCCACGCGTGTCGCCGCACCGAGACGTTCGGTGCGTGCCATCGGGGCCGTGGCGGGAAACCCGCCGGTCGGGGCCCCGCGGAGAGTGTCGGCGAGAGCCCGGGCGCTCTCGGGGCGGTCCGCCGGGTCCTTGGCGAGGCAGGCCATGACCACCTGGGCGAGCGCAGGGGGGACGGAGGTGGGCAGCGCGGGCGGCGGGGTCGTCACGTGCGCCATGGCCGTGGCGACGGGGCTGCCCTCGTCGAAGGGGCGCCGACCGGTGAGCATCTCGTAGGCGACGCAGCCGAGGGCGTAGATGTCGCTCTTGGGCGAGACCGGCTGCCCGGTGGCCTGCTCGGGCGAGATGTACTGGGCCGTGCCCATGACCTCGCCGGTACGGGTGATGGGGGCGGCGTCGGTGGCGCGGGCGATGCCGAAGTCGGTGAGCTTCACCTCGCCGTCGGGCTTGAGCAGGATGTTCGCCGGCTTGACGTCACGGTGGATCACGCCGCGGTCGTGCGCGGCCTGCAGCGCATGCGCCGCCTGCGAGATCACCGAGATCGTGCGTTCGGGACTCAGGGCACCCTGCTCGGAGATGGTCTGCGAGAGCGGCTCACCCTTGACGAGCTCCATGACGAGCCAGTTCGCCCCGGCGTCCTCGCCGTAGTCGTAGACGGCGGCGATGTTGGGGTGGGACAGGGCGGCGGTGTTGCGCGCCTCCTCGCGGAAGCGTTGGGCGAACCCGCTCTGATCGGCGAGCCCCGGGCTGAGGAGCTTGATCGCGACGATGCGGCCGAGGACCTGATCGGTGGCCTCCCACACCTCGCCCATCCCGCCGACGGCGATGCGCTCGCCGAGCGTGTAGCGGTTTCCGAGGACGGCTCCCGTCTGGAACTTCATGGGGCGATCACAGCCTTCATCACGTCGCGGGCGATCGGCGCGGAGACCCTTCCTCCGGCCGCTTCACTGCCGGCATTGCCACCGTCCTCGACGACGACTGCCACGGCGATCTTGGGGTCGTCCGCGGGTGCGAACGACATGAACCAGGCGTGGGGCGCGCGGCCCTCGCCATGCTCGGCGGTTCCGGACTTCCCGGCGACGGACACCCCGTCGATCCGGGCCCGGGTGCCCGTCCCCTCGGTGACGACCGCCTCCATCATGCGGGTGAGGGAGGCGGCGGTGCCGGGTGAGACGGCGCGCCCGATCTCCTCGGGGCGGGTCTGGTCGAGGACGGAGAGGTCGGCGCCCTTGGTCTGCCGCACGAGATAGGGCTGCATGACCTTGCCGTCGTTGGCCACCGCGGCGGCGACCATCGCAACCTGCAGCGGGGTGACGCGCACGTCGTACTGGCCGATGGCGGAGAGCGCCTCCTGCGGTTTGTTCATCTCCGCGGGGACGGTGGAGGGGGTCACCTGCATGGGGATGGCGAGCTGGCTGCCGAAGCCGAATTTCGCGGCCTCGTCGCGAAGGGCCTGGGCGCCGAGGTCCATGCCGAGGCTCGCGAAGGCGGTGTTGCACGACTTGGCGAGAGCCCGCTTCAGGGTGACGGTGCCGCCGTCGCAGGCGCCCCCACCGGCGTTGGGCAGGTCGATGTTCGTCTGCGGCAGGCGCAGCCGGGCGGGGCCGGGGAGTGTGGACTCCTCGGTCCAACGGCCGGATTCGAGCGCGGCGGCCGCGGTGACGACCTTGAACACCGACCCGGGCGGGTAGGTGTCTCCGCTGATCGCACGGTTGACGAGGGGGCGGCCCTTCGCGTCGTTGAGCCGCGTCCACGCCTCTTGGACCTCGGTGCTGTTGTGACCGGCGAGGCTGTTGGGGTCGTACTCGGGGTGGCTGACGAGTGCGAGGATCGCGCCGGTGCGCGGGTCGAGGGCGACGACGGCGCCGCGCTGATCGCCGAGGCCCTCCTCGGCGGCCTTCTGCGCGCGGGGGTCGATGGTGAGCTCGAGGTTGATGCCGCTCGGTTGACGGCCGGTGAGGATGTCGCCGAGGCGCCGGAAGAAGAGGCGGGGGTCGTCACCGGTGAGCAGCGTGTCGGCGGCGCTCTCGAGGCCGCCGCCCGCGCCGTAGATGAACGAGTGGTAGCCGGTGATGTGGCTGTAGGTCGGGCCCTGGGGGTAACTGCGCTGGTAGATGAACTCGTCGTCGGTCTTCTCGCTGCGGGCGATGGCCTGGTTGCCGACGAGGATCTGCCCCCGCTCGCGGCTGTAGGTGGCGAGCAGGGTGCGGCGGTTGCCGGGCTTGTCGCGCAGCTCGTCGGCCTTGACGAACTGGATCCAGGTCGAGGCGACGAGCAGCGAGCAGAACATGATCGCGATGACGAGCGCGAGGCGGCGGATGGGGTTGTTCACGGCTGCCTCACCTCCTCACCGGTCGGGGGCGTGGTGGGCGCCATCGGCCGGGGCGGGGGCAGGGGGCGTCGCGCGTGGTCGCTGATGCGCAGGAGGATCGCGACGATGGCCCAGTTGGCGAGGAGTGAGGACCCGCCCTGGCTCAGGAAGGGCGTCGTGAGGCCGGTGAGCGGGATGACCCGGGTGACGCCGCCGACGACGACGAACACCTGCAACGCGATGGAGAACGCGAGGCCGGTGGCGAGCAGCTTGCCGAATCCGTCGCGGGTGCCCAGGGCGGTGCGCAGCCCCCGCTCGACGAGCAGGCCGTACAGCACGAGGATCGCGAAGAGGCCGACGAGTCCGAGCTCCTCGGCGAAGCTCGGGATGATGAAGTCGGATTCGGCGAAGTAGGTGAGGTACGGGTGGCCCTGCCCGAGCCCGGTGCCGAGCAGGCCACCGGCACCCATGCCCATGAGTCCGCGGACGAGCTGGTCACTCTGGGCGAGTGCCTCGGGGGACCACGGGTCGAGCCAGAACAACACCCGCTGCTGCACGTGGCCGAACAAGAGGTAGGCGAGGTAGCAGCCACCGGCGAAGAGGCTGAGGCCGATGGCGATCCAGCTCAGCCGTTCGGTCGCGACGTAGAGCATCGCGACGAACAGACCGAAGAACAGCAGCGAGGAGCCGAGGTCGCGTTCGAGGACGAGCACGAGCAGGCTCGCGATCCAGGCGATGAGGATGGGGCCGAGGTCGCGGGCCCGTGGCAGGGGGAACCCGAGGATCTTGCGGCCGACGAGGGCGAGGGCGTCACGGGTCTGCACGAGGTAGCCGGCGAAGAAGATCGTGAGGAGGATCTTGGCGACCTCGCCCGGTTGGAACGAGAACGGGCCGATGCCGATCCAGATCCGGGCGCCGTACCCCGATCGGCCGAGGAACGGCACGAGGGGCAGCAGGAGGAACAGGAGACCGGCGGCCATGATCGTGTACGTGTAGCGACGCAGGCGGCGGTGGTCGCGCAGGAGGACGAGCACTCCGATCGACACGGCGACGGCGAGGGCGCTCCACATCACCTGACGGCCGGCCATGCCGCTGTCGGGGCCCTTGGCGAGGTCGAGGCGGTGGATCATCACGAGCCCGAGGCCATTGAGCAGCACGGCGATGGGCAGCATGAGCGGGTCGGCGTAGGGCGCGCGCCAGCGCAGGACGAGGTGGAAGGCGACGGCGATCGCGAGCAGTGCGCCGCCGTGGGTGGCGAGGTCGAGGGGCAGCGACTGGTTGACGCCGAGCCCGACGGAGACGTACGCGAGCAGAACGATACCGACGGCGAAGACGAGGAGCGCGAGCTCGACGCCTCGTCGGGTGCGGGGGACGAACTGGCTGACGGTGGTCACGGTCCCCCCGATCCGCAGGCCGTGCCCCGGCTGCGTTGGAGCCGGCAGGCGGCGGCGGTCTGGCGCAGGGTCTCGACACGGGCCTGCGCCTCGGCCTCGTCCGCGACGGTGATGGTGCCGTCGACGGCGCTGCGTTCGAACGGCGGCAGGTCCGAGAGGGGGATCGCGGTCACCTCGTCGACGGAGGACAGGCGGATGGGGCCGAGATCCTGCGGGATGCCCCGGTAGATGGCGACGTTCGCGCCGTCGTCGCCGATGTAGTACTGCCCCCGGGTCCAGTCGTAGGCGGCGAAGAGGGCGGCGGCGAGGGCGATGAGCACGACGGCGGCGACGGCGACCCACCGCCACCAGGCGCGGGGCGAGCGGTCGGGGTCGGTGTCGTCCTCGTCGTCCGGGGTCCCGAGGGCCTCCTTGCGCAGGGCGGCGGCCTTGGCGGCGGGTGAGGAGGCACTCTGCGTGGTGATCTCGGGGCGTCGTTCGGCGACGGCGCCGACGATGATCGGCTGGCTGGAGGGGGTCGCGGTGGCGTCGACGACATCGCCGATGACGACGGTGACGTTGTCGGGCGCGCCGGCGCGCAGGGAGAGGTCGACGAGCTTGGCCGCGGTGTCGTCGGGGTTCATGCCCGAGCCGAGGACCTCGGTGATGGTGTCGCGGCCGACGTAGTCCGAGAGGCCGTCGGAGCAGATGAGGTAGCGGTCGCCGCGGCGGGCCTGCCGGATGGACAGGTCGGGCTCGTCCTCGGGGGCGCCGGTGAGGACGCGGGTGACGAGGGAGCGTTGCGGGTGGTGCTCGGCCTCCTCCTCGGTGATGCGGCCGGTGTCGACGAGGCTCTGCACGAAGGAGTGGTCGCGGGTGATCTGGGTGACGACGCCGTCGCGCAGGAGGAAGGCGCGGGAGTCGCCGATGTGCACGAGGGCGAGGCCGGTGGAGCCGCACCGCATGAGGGCCGAGAGGGTCGTGCCCATGCCCTTGAGCTCGGGGTCGCTGTCCATCGCGTCGGCGAGTGAGGCGTTGGCCTTGGCGAGGGTGCGGGCGAGGATCTCGAGGGCGTCGTCGGCGCCGTGGCTGTCGCCGTCGAGAGGCGCGAGACGGGCGATGACCAGGGAGGATGCGACGTTGCCGCCGGCGTGCCCGCCCATGCCGTCGGCGACGGCGAGCAGGTGCGGACCGGCGTAGCCGGAGTCCTCGTTGCGGCTGCGGACGAGTCCGACGTCGGTGCGAGCCGCGTAGTCGATCGCGAGCGTCATCGTCACCGGCCCAGTTCGAGGACCGTGGTTCCGATGCGCAGCTGCGTGCCCTCCTTGAGCGGGGTGGGTTCGGTGATGCGTCGACCGTCGACGAACGTGCCGTTGGTGGAGTCGAGGTCCTCGACGTACCAGGAGCCCCCCTCGGCGTACACGCGAGCGTGGCGGCCGGAGGCGTAGTCGTCGTCGATGACGAGGGTGCACTCGGGGTTGCGGCCGAGCAGCACGCCGGACTCCTTGAGGGGCGCGGTGGAGCCGCGCATCGCGCCGTCGACGACGGCGAGCACGGAGAACGTGCGACGGCCGCGGAATCGGGGCGCGTTCTCGGTGGGCCGCACACGCCGCCGGCCGCCGTCGCCGCGTTGGACGATGCGGGTGCCGTAGAGGTCGCTGCGGATGACGCCGACGATGCTGAAGACGAACAGCCACATGAGGGCGAGCAGGCCGAGTCGCACGACCGCCAGGGTGAGTTCGCTCATCGGCGTTCCCCGAGGCGCACGAGGAGGCTCGTGCGCCCGATGGTGATGCGGTCGCCCTCCGCAAGACGGGCGGTGGTGAGGCGTTCGCCGTTGAGGTAGGTGCCGTTGGTGGACCCGAGGTCGCGGATGCTGGCGAGCAGGTGCGGCCCGTCGTGGGTCACCCGGATCTCGCAGTGGCGGCGGCTGACCCCCGTGTCGTCGAGCGTGATGTCGGCCGAGGGATCGCGGCCGATGACTGTGATGGCCGAGAGCAGCGGGTAGGAGTCGTGGTTGAGCTCGAGCCAGGGGCGTCGCCCGACGGGGGTCGGCGCCGGTGGGACCTGCTCGTTCCGGGAGGTGGCGGCCTCGGGACGGTGGGGCGTCTGCCCGAACCACGGATCGTCGGCCGCCTCGTCGTACCCGGCGCGGGGATCGTCGTCGTCGTCGCCCCAGGCGGCGAGGTCGCGGGCGCGTTGGGCGTCGCGTCCGCCGCGCTCGACCGACGCGTCACCCGCGAGCGAGGCGCGCTCGTCCTCGCTTCCGCGTCCAGCGTGCCCAGCGCGTCCGTCGGCCTCGGGGTCGTCGTGAGGGTGGCCCACGGGGACGCCACCGGCACGGGCGGCGGCGGCCGTGCCGGCGACGGCGGCTGCGGCGGCCGCGGCGGCGCTGCCCGCGAGACCGACCTCGCCCTGCGCGGGGGAGCTCGCCTGCGGCAACAGCATCTCGTTGCGCGGCAGGTGCGCTCCGGCGGAGCGACGGGGTGTGCCGCGAGGATCGCGCGCGCTCGTGGGCAGGACTCGGAAGACGCCGGTGTCGAGGTCGTCGCTGTCGACGAACTCGACGAACAACGGGCCTCCCGGGGTGTACCCCTGCGATTCGGCGTGCTCTTCGACGGAGGCGATGAGCTCGGTGTGGAGCACGTCCTCGTAGGAGCTGAGGCGCTGGTAGTCCGTGGGGGCGAGCTCGATGCAGAAGGCGTTGGGGACGACGGTTCGCCCGCGGCCGACGACGGCGGCCCGGTCGTCCATCGCGCGGCGCATCGCGGAGGCGATCTCGACGGGCTGCACCTCGGCCTTGAATGCGCGCGCGAACGCACCGTTGACGACGCGCTCGAGCCTCTGCTCGACCCGATCGAACAGGCCCATGGTCTTCCCCTCCTCACCCAAGTCCGTTCCAGGGTATAGGTCGTGACTGACAGTCGCCGGGACGTGACCTCGACATGCGTCCGATCCTGGTGTCGTGCAGCGGCGCATCAGCGGTCGTGCGGGCCGGGATCGCAGCCGAGGATGCACCCCGCTCGTCGTCCCGACGACCACGAGCCCACATCCTCCCCTGCATCCTCACAGAGGGATCCGACCCCGCGGACGACGTCGGAACGCGCCCCCTCCCGGACGACATCGGACCGGCCCCCCTCGCGGGTGATGTCATCGAGATGATGTCATCCGTCGCCGAGGGTGCGGCACTGATGTGGGGTGGGTGTGGGTCCCTGGTGGCGGAGTCGTCGCGCGCCGCCGCATCCGGCACCTCGTTCTGGGTGAGCGGGTCCGTGCTCCTCACCCGCGTGCCGTCGGCGGTCTTGGCGCGGGCTGTGTGAGTGCGAGCTGGTCATCGGCGTGACTTCGTACGCCAGACGCGATCCTTACGACCGCTGCCTCGACCTCAGAAGCCGTCGACCCGTGGTGGGGCACCGACACAGGGGGAAAACCGCCCCGGTCAGTTCTCGCTGCGGAGCAGCGCCCGGAGCACCGTGCCGTAGGCGAGTCTGCCGACCGCTGCGACGAGTGGATCCGCGAGGGCCGGCACGCCGCGCAGGGTGAGGTCCTGGGTCCACTCGAGCCGTGACCCCGCCTCCCCATCTCCACTCCCGGTGAGCGGCGAGACGGTCGCGTCGATCTGGCCACCGATCAGGCGTCCGGTCTTGACGACCACGGCCCGCCCCTCGCCTCCCGCGGTGCTGCTGCTCCCGGCGGCTCCCGCACCGTCGCTCGATCCTCGGATTCCTGCGGCGGTCCCGCCTTCATCGGCGCCCGGTGCGTCGAACCGTCGCACCTCCATGACGTCGTCGACGTGGAGAGGGCCGAGGGCCGTGCGCGCGACGAATCGGGACCCGGCCTGGAGCGACGTCCCTCCGGTGCCGTCCTCACGCAGCGTGGTGAGGGGGATGAGCCGGGTGTGGGCGTCGAGGTTCCACACCCGCCGCCACGCCTCGGCGGGCGGGACGGGGGTGTCGAGACGCACCGTGAATCGGGCCATGGGGTCAGTGTCGCAGCGCCCCGCCCCACCAGCCCCTCGGGCGACGCCGCGACCCCGAGACGGCAGATGGGATGGCACCGCCACTACTGCCCCAGCAGTACCCGAGCTGCCATCCTATCTGCCATCTCGGGTGTGGCGGGCGGGGCCGCCGGACGGTGTGGGGGGTTTCGGGCGGTGAAGAGGAACGGGTTTGGCAGTTCGGGCCGGCGTCTGGGAGGATTGGTCGGCGCGCGCGAGTGGCGGAATAGGCAGACGCGCACGGTTCAGGTCCGTGTGCCCGAAAGGGCGTGGGGGTTCAACTCCCCCCTCGCGCACCATGGGACGGTCGACGAAAGTGTGCCGACCATCACGACGAAACTCCCGCCCGGGGTTACTCGGGCGGGAGTTTCGTCGCATCAGCCCAGGAGTGGGCGACTGCTCGCGCCGCCGGGAGGCTGGGTGGGCCTGCTGGACGCCGGACCACCTGTGAGAGAGACCCATTGGGCTTGTCGGCCATGTGTGTCGCCGGGGAGACGCGCTGGTGAGTCGCGTCGAGTTCGTCACCGGCCATTCCGACCTGGGGGTCACGCAGTCGATGGGGGCGGTGGCACGAGCGCCGACAACGCGATGACGGCGTCGTTCAATGCCACCTTCACACGCGAGGTGCTGCGTGACGACCGCTGCTCCGCCGACGAGGCTGATGGCCGCCGGCACGCATTCGCATCGCTGACTCGCCACAACCGCGAGCGCCGTCACTCACGTGCGGCGACCTCAGCCCCGACGCCGACGAGGAGGCCGTCGCCACCCCGACGCCGGCACCGGCCGCGCACACCACCCCCCATGACCGAAAACCCCGGGTCAGGGCCCGAGTTCTCGGTCTCCGGTGCACAGGTCGGCCCTCTCGGCATGTCGCGGCAACTGTCGTCTCAGGACCAGCGCATCCCAGCGCCACGTGTGAGCAGGCTGTCGGTGGGGAGGGTGCCCGCGA
The DNA here is from genome assembly GCF_032060985.1 of Mobilicoccus sp. Taxonomy (NCBI): domain Bacteria; kingdom Bacillati; phylum Actinomycetota; class Actinomycetes; order Micrococcales; family Dermatophilaceae; genus Mobilicoccus; species Mobilicoccus sp. The sequence goes on along the minus strand of NZ_DAMBGD010000016.1, from coordinate 2,795 downwards.
GGTCGACGCGGGTTCTCGTTGCCAGGTGGTGGCCGCCACTGATCGGGTCCGCCGAGGCCGTGGCTCATGCTCGTCGCCCGCGGCTCCAGCCCGAGCCCCACGTAACCTGGATAGGTGATCAACGGTGAGCTGCGCAACAGGATCGATCGGGTGTGGGATGCGTTCTGGTCCGGGGGGATCAGTAATCCGATCGAGGTGATCGAGCAGATCACGTACCTGTTGTTCCTGCGGCGGCTGGACGACATCCAGACGAACGCGGAGAGCAAGGCGCGGTTCACCGGTGGGGTCGTCGAGAACCCGATGTTCCTGCCGGATCAGCAGGAGCTGCGGTGGAGCCGGTTGAAGAACCTCTCGCCCGATCAGATGTACGACCGGATGCGGGACGAGGTCTTCCCGTACTTGCAGCGGTTGGGGGCGCAGATCGGCGGGGACGACTCGACGTTCACGCACCACATGAAGGACGCGCGGTTCACGATCCCCAAGGCGGATCTGCTGACGAAGGTCGTCGACATGCTCGACGACGTGCCGATGGAGCGGCGCGACACCAACGGCGACCTCTACGAGTACATGTTGAGCAAGCTCGCCACGTCGGGGCAGAACGGGCAGTTCCGCACGCCGCGGCACATCATCTCGCTCATGGTCGATCTCATGGCGCCGAAGCCGGCGGATCGGATCGTCGACCCGGCGTGTGGCACGGCGGGGTTCCTCGTCGTGGCGTCGGAGTACCTGCGGGAGCACCACGCGGAGTTGTTCACCGATGCCAGCGACCGCATGGCGTTTCACTCCTCGATGTTCAGCGGGTTCGACTTCGACTCCACGATGCTGCGGATCGGCAGCATGAACATGCTGCTCCACGGCGTGGAGAACCCGGAGATCGCCTACCGCGACTCCCTCTCGGAGGGCGCGGCGGGTGAGGAGAGCCGGTACACGCTGATCCTCGCCAATCCGCCGTTCGCGGGGTCGCTCGACTACGACACCACCTCCAGCGACCTGCTGCGCGTGGTCAAGACCAAGAAGACGGAGCTGCTGTTCCTCGCCCTGTTCCTCCGCCTGCTCGAACCGGGTGGGCGCGCGGCGGTCATCGTGCCGGACGGGGTGCTGTTCGGGTCGAGCAAGGCCCACAAGGACCTGCGCAAAAAGCTCGTGGAGGAGCAGAAGCTCGACGCGGTCATCAAGCTGCCGTCGGGTGTGTTCCGCCCGTACGCGGGTGTGTCCACGGCGATCCTGTTGTTCACCAAGACGGACTCGGGCGGCACCGACGACGTGTGGTTCTACGACGTCCGCGCCGACGGATTCTCCCTCGACGACAAGCGCAACCCCGTCGAGGCGAACGACCTCCCCGACGTCCGCGCCCGCTGGGCCGAACGGAACGGTGCTGAGAAGGACCGCGCCCGCACCGAACAGTCGTTCTGCGTCCCCAAGTCCGAGATCGCCGACCAGGGCTACGACCTGTCGCTCAACCGGTACAAGGAGATCGAGTACGAAGCGGTCGAACACCGCTCACCCGCCGAGATCATCGCCGACATCAAGCAGCTCAACGCCGAGATCGACGCCGGCCTCACCGAGCTGGAGGCGATGCTGGGATGAGGCATATCAAGCTCGGCGAAGTCTGCGACATCATTGTTGGCCGCACGCCTCCTCGCGCCGATCCGTCCACGTGGGGTGGCGACGCCCCGTGGGTATCCATCGCAGATATGAACCAGGGGCTGAGTATCACCTCCACTAAGGAGCGCATCAGCACTGCGGGGGCCGCCAAAGGAAGGCTCATTCCTGCGGGCACGGTGCTGCTCAGCTTCAAGCTGAGCATCGGCAAGGTGGCGCGCGCCGGCATGCCGCTCTACACCAACGAAGCGATTGCCGCTCTCCCTGTCAGGGACCCTGGGAAAGTCGACGCGGCATATCTGCTTCGCGCGCTTCAGGCTCAGGACCTCACTGGCGGGTCAAACCGAGCAGCGATGGGATCTACCCTCAACAAGGCTGCCCTGCAAGCCATTACCGTGCCCCTGCCGCCACTAGGAGAGCAGCGGCGGATCGCGGCGATCCTGGACCAGGCCGACGCCATCCGCACCAAGCGCCGCCAGGTCCTCGCCCAGCTCAGTGGACTGAAGTCGTCCCGGTTCAGCGAGGTGGCGCGGCAGCAAGGCGGTGAATACACCCCGCTTGGAGACCTCCTGGATTTCCTCACGAGCGGTTCCCGTGGCTGGGCCAAGCATTACAGGCTCTTCGATCTTTAGCGTGGTGAGCCCCTGAACGAGGGCTCGCGGCCCTACGCCAGCATGGGTGTTGCCTAGACATCCCAGAGCGAGGACCGCGAGCGTGCACCACCCTACGTTCGATGCCGATGCGGCGTCGATCCTGTTCAACCTGCCCGACTACCGAGTTGTCTCGGCGACCCCTGCTACGGGTGACCAGCCGCGGCGGGTGGTCATCGAGACGATCGCTGCCGAGGGGGCCTGCCCGTCCTGCGGGGTCCTCTCCGCGAGGGTGCAGGCGCGGCCGGTCCAGCACGTCAAGGACGTGTCCTGCGGCGGGGACCGGCCTGACGTCCTGGTGCGCAAGCGCCGGTACGTCTGCGCCGAAAAAGGCTGCCCCAGAGGAACATTCACCGAGCAGACCGACCAGCTGCCGGCCCGGGCCAGGGTCACCACCCGCCTCGCAGGGCAGGTGATCCGCGCCTGCCGGGCCGAACCTCGGGCCGTGAGCAGGGTCGCCCACGAGGCCGGCCTGTCCTGGCCGACCATGATGCGGCTGCTCACCTCCACCATCGACCTGACCGGGCAGGTCGACCTGCGCCA
>NZ_DAMBGD010000015.1:0-110453 GCF_032060985.1 Mobilicoccus sp. | reverse complement strand
GGGGGCTGGGGTCGGTGGTCTTGGTCTGCCCGGGGTCGGGGTCCGGTCGCAGCGGGGGGAGACCGGCCGATCCGGTGGGTTGGTCGAGGTCAGCGCCCGAGCAAGCGGGCGAGGAACCCCTTGGGCCGGGAGCCGGTGTCGGCGTCGGTGTGGCCGCCACACCACTGCCCGGGGGGAACGGTCGCCTTGACGGCGTCGACGTGGCGGCCACAGCCCGCCCAGGTGGTCTTGCCGCAGATCCGGCAGGGGGTGGCTCGGCACATGGAGGTCTCCTCGGGTCGGGTGCGTCGGGTGCACGATCGATGACACCAGCATACCCCAGGGGGTATAGTCGGCGCCATGAACATCGTCATCGTGGGCGGCGTCGCCGCCGGAATGTCCACCGCCACCCGCCTCCGCCGCCTCGACGAGCATGCCCGCATCACCGTCGTCGAGCGCAGTGGTCACGTGTCGTTCGCGAACTGCGGGCTGCCCTACCACGTCGGCGGCGTCATCGAGGAGCGCTCGGCCCTCCTGCTCCAGACCCCCGAGTCGCTCAACGCGCGGTTCGACATCGACGTGCGGGTGCGCACCGAGGCTGTCGCGATCGACCGTGACGCCCGCACGGTGACGGTCCGCGATCTCGATTCCGGTGAGGAGTCCGCGCTGCCCTACGACGCGCTCGTCCTCACCCCCGGCGCGGCGCCGATCCGGCCGCCGATCCCCGGCATCGAGCGGGCGCTCGGACTGCGCAACGTCGAGGACACCGACGCGATGGTCGCCGCCGTGGCGGACGCCCGGACGGCGGTCGTCATCGGCGGCGGGTTCATCGGCGTCGAGATGGCCGAGAACCTCCTGCACCGCGGGCTGACGGTCACGCTCGTCGAGGCCCTCCCGCAGGTGATGGCCCCCCTCGACCCCGAGATGGTCTCCCCGGTCCACGCCGTGCTGCGCGAGGGGGGCGTCGATCTGCGCCTGTCCGCCACGGTCACCGCCATCGGTGAGGACGACGTCGAGCTCGACGACGGCACCCGCGTGCCCGCGGACGTCGTCGTCGCGGCGATCGGCGTGCGCCCGGAGTCGGGACTCGCCGCCGACGCGGGCCTCGACCTCGGCAAGGGTGGGGCGATCCTCGTCGACGAGCACCACCGCACGAGCGACCCGTGCATCTACGCGGCCGGCGACGCCGTCGTCAAGCGGGACGCCCTCGACGGTGAGGAGACCCTCGTTCCGCTCGCGAACACCGCCAACCTGCAGGGTCGTCGCATCGCCGACACCATCGCCGGACGGGAGGCCCGGAACCGGCCGGTGCTCGGCACGGCGATCGTCGGGGTGCTCGGGTTGCAGGTCGTCACCGTCGGGTGGAACGAGAAGCGCCTCGTCGCCGCCGGCCGGCCCCACCGCGTCATCCACACCCACCCGCTCTCGCACGCCGGGTACTACCCCGGCGCTGAGGGCCTCTCGCTCAAACTCCTCGTCGACCCGGAGACCGATGAGATCCTCGGTGCCCAGGCCGTGGGTCGCGACGGTGCGGACAAGCGCATCGACGTCATCGCCACCGCCATGCGCGGGGGCCTCACCGCGACCGACCTCGCCGAGCTCGAGCTCGCCTACGCCCCGCAGTTCGGGTCGGCGAAGGACCCCGTCAACATGCTCGGGTTCGTCGACGAGAACCGTTCCACGGGAATCGAGGACACGATCCAGTGGCACGAGATGGCCGCGGCCCACGAGGCGGGCGTGCCGATCCTCGACGTGCGCACCCCCGCCGAGTTCGCCGCTGGCGCGATCCCCGGCGCGGTGAACATCCCGGTCGACGACCTGCGCGAGCGGATCGCGGAGGTGCCGGAGGGGGACGTCGTCGTCCACTGTGCCGTCGGCATCCGGGGCCACCTCGCCTCGCGCATCCTCACCGACGCCGGCCACGGCGTCCGCAACCTCGACGGTGGGTACAAGACCTGGTCCGCGGGGGTGAGCGTCCAGGGGTGACGAGGGCGCGCCCCCGCGCCTCACCCGGCGTGACCCGAACGGTGCCGAGTGAACCGTTGTGGCTGAGGTCGGCCTGGCGTTCCCACCACAAGGGTGCCGAGTGAACCGTTGTGGCTGAGGTCGGTTCAGTGGCGGCGAAGCAGCGTGAGGACCTCGGCGTGATCGGTCTGCGGGAACATGTCGAACAGGCGGGCGCGCACCGGATGCAGCGAGGGCATCGCGTCGAGGTCGCGCGCCAGAGTGGCCGGGTTGCAGCTCGAGTAGACGACCGTGCCGACCCCGGAATCCTCCAGCCACGTCGTGAGGCGCGCCCCCAGGCCCCGGCGCGGGGGGTTGACGATGACGAGATCCGGCGCCTCCGCGAGGGTCTCGGCGTAGCTCGTCGCGTCGCCGACCTCGAACCGCGCGGGTGACCCGGCCTCGGCCGCGCTCCGACGGGCGCTCGCGACGGCTGGTTCGCTCACCTCGACCCCGAGCACCTCCCGTCCCGGGCCGGCGGCATGGAGGGCGAATCCGCCGACGCCGCAATAGAGGTCGAGGATCTGCGCCGTCGGTTCGTCGTCGTGTCGGTCCCCGGCCGCGGGGAGGGCCTGCTCGATCCAGGTCGCGGCCTGCCGGTACAGCCCCGACGCGACGGCGGTGTTCGTCTGGACGAACGCACCCGGCATCGGGTGGAGGGTGACGTCGCCGACGCGCATCGCGAGGGTCGACTCCTCGGTGAGCAGGATCTCCTCGTCACCCTCGGGCAGTGCGGCGTGCTGGGGCAGGAGGTTCGCCGAGGCGACTCGGAGCCCCGGAAGCTGCTCGCGGAGCGCGGGCAGTCCGCGGCGGAGGCGACCGACCTGTCCCTCGGAGCGGAGGACGAACCGCACCATGAGTTCACCGGTGTCGGACTCCAGGACGTGGATGTTCTTGAGCTCCCCGGTACGGGTGGGGACGTCGTAGGGGCGCAGTCCCACCGTGCCGACGAAGTCCGCGAGGACCGGCATGGCCGCCGTCGTCGCGGGTCCGAGGAGTCCACACGCGCGCAGGTCGAGGCCGTGTCCGTCGCCGTCGAGGATCCCGAGCGTCGGTGCCTGCGGGGTTCCGCCCACGACCATCTTCGCCTTCGCGCGGAAGTGCGATTCCGGTGAGGTGAACGGCAGTTCCCACGTCAGTCCGGGGCGCGCGCCGACGATCGCCCGCACCCGTGCGTCCTTGTCCGCGACCTGTCGGTCGTAGGGCTCGCCCATACGGGTGCACGAGCGGCACACGCCCGCGTCGAAGTAGTCGCACTGCACCGCTCGATTCTCCCTCACGCATCTCGCACCGGAGGCTGGTGCTCGGACCGGAGGGGCCGCGCTCCGGTCCGAGCGCTCGCCTCCGGTGCGAGGTCGACTCGGCGACGTCCGCCCGCCGTCGTCCACTGTCATCCTGGGTGGGTGGAGGTGCTGAGCGACGCCGACGTCCAGGCCCGGGTGACGCCGGAGATGGCGCGGGCGGCGATGCGTGCGGCGATCGTCGCCGCCTACGAAGGGCGGCTGAACGCGCCGCCGCGGACCGTCGTCGAGCTGGGCGACCGCCGCCTCACGCTGACCTGCGGCTCCGTGGACGGGGCGTGGTACGGCTACCGCTCCTACACGGCGCCCGGATCGACGGACGAGGATCAGCTCGTCGTCGTCCACGACGCGACGACGGGAGCCGTGACCGCCCTCGCGGTCGGCGCCGCCCTCGGTCCCCGCCGAGTCGGCGCCATCGGCGCGGTCGCCCTCGACGCCCTCGCGCCCGCCCGCCCGACCGCGGTCGCCGTGCTCGGGACGGGTCGGCAGGCCTGGCATCAACTCTGGGCGCTGCCCGAGCGTTTCCGCTCCCTCCCCGTCCGCGCATACTCGCCGACGGAGGCGCACCGACAGGACTTCGCCGCCCGCGCCGCCGTCGAGCTGGGTCTGCGCGTCCGGCCCGCTGCATCGGTCCGCGAGGCGGTGGACGACGCGAACATCGTCGTCGTCGCGACCTCGTCGGGGACGCCCGTGCTCGGTCCGGGCGACATCGATGCGGGCGCGTACGTGACGACGCTGGGGCCCAAGCAGGTCGGCCGGTCCGAGATCAGACCCGACCTCGTGCGCGACGCCGCCCTCGTCGTCACCGATTCACCGGCCCAGTTGCGCAGCTACGACCCACCCCACGTCCTCGCCGGAAGCCCGCCTCACGGCGGCGACGGCGGGGACGACAACCGCGGGGGTACCGGCGGCGACAGTGGCGTCGGAGGTGCGAGGGGCGGGGGCGACGGCCGTGACGACGACGGCGTCGCCGGTGCCGAGAGCGGCGGAATCGTCCACCTCGGGGCCGTTCTCACCGGAGTTGTCCCCGTGCCCGACGGCACGCGCGTGTTCCTCAGCGTCGGCCTCGCCGGCACCGAGGCCTGGCTGCTGCACGCGGCCGCCTCCCGGCGGTGACCCGGCGCGGTGCGTCGGCCCGGTGACCCGGCCTGGTGATCCGACCTGGTCAGGGGGCGGGGAGCGGGTCGGTGCCCGAGTGGAGGCGTTCGCGGGCGGTGCGACCCCGGCGTGCGGCGTCCAGGGCGCCGGTGGCGGCGGCGAGGCCGACCCGAGCGCCGTTGCCGTAGAACGTCTCGACACCGCCCGCAGGAACGACGTAGGTCTCGTGCCAGATGCCGACCGCATCGGGGTGAGCCCGGGCCCTCGTGTTGAAGGCGCGCCACGCGGGGACGTGCGCGAGGTCCTGCCTCCCGGCGTAGGCGTAGAGGTGCTCCACGCTGCGCCAGTACTGCACGACCCAGGGACCCTTGGCGCCGACGAGGGTCTCGGCGCCGAGGAATCCGAGGTCCTCGGCCTCGCCCCGGGCGGACGCCTCCTTGTTGCGGGAGAGCTCGGCGAGCATCCGTGGCATGGCGGCGAACACCGGCATCCAGAGGTCGGGGCGGTGGGGACGGCGGATCGTCAGACCGATGTGGAAGACGACGAGACCGCCGTCATGGGCGTGGGTGAGGGACGACATGGGACCACCTCTCAATGGCGAGTGCTGCTATCCAGTTATGGGGAGTAGTACTATCCGTGTCAAGAGGTGATCGACGATGAGGATGTCCGCGCTGTCCGCCCGCACCGGCGTGTCCGTGCCCACGCTCAAGTACTACCTGCGCGAGGGCCTCCTGCCGCCCGGTCGCGCGACGTCGCCCAACCAGGCGCAGTACGACGACTCGCACGTCGACCGGGTGACGCTCATCAAGGCCCTCACCGAGGTGGGGGGCCTCGACCTCGCCACCGTGGGGCGGGTCCTGCACGTCATCGACCGACCGGAGGTCGAACGCCTCGGCGTCCTCGGCTGCGCCCAACGCGCGCTGCTGGGTGCCGGGTTCGTCGACCTCGACGAGTCGGAGTCCCGGGCGATCCCGACCTCCCGGGCGCGTGATTGGGTGTGCCGACGCGGCTGGCAGATCGACCTCCACGACCCTGTCCTCGACGACCTCGACCGGGCGTGGGCGGCGTGCGAGTCCGCCGGCATCGGGGTCGACGAGGAGCGCCTGGACGCCTACGCCGACGCCGTGGAGCGCATCGGGGAGATCGACGTGGCGAGCGTTCCGCCCGAGCCCACGGCCGCCGTCCGCCAGGTCATCCTCGGCACGGTGCTCGTCGACCCCGTCCTCACCGCGCTGCGCCGCCTCGCCCAACAGCACATCGCCGTCTCCCGCGACCACCGACCCTGAGGGGGAACGACGGCGGAGGGGGGCGACGGGTGGCACTCGGTGCCGTCGGCAGACGGAGATCCTCGTCTCGACGGTGACCGATCGCGACGGCGCGCTCCTCCCCGAGGAGGAGGTGTGGGGAGGTCGTGGTTCCTAGCCTGGGAGGGTGACCCGACCCCCGATCGCCGACGTCGCCCTTGCGGCGTGCGGTGCGGCCCTGTCCGCCCTCTACGCCGTGATCGTGCTCGTGCCGTCGCCGGCCTGGCACGGCGTCGTGTTCTTCCTCCTCCACGTCGGGTTGAGCGTGGCCCTCCTCGTGCGGAGCACACATCGCCGGGCGTCGTTCGTCGCCACGTACGCCCTGCTCGCGGGCATGGCCGCGCTCATGTCGGGCACGTCGATCAACTTCGGCGTGAGCCCGATCATCCTGTGCGCGCCGCTGTCGCTCTACAAGGTCGCCCGGCACGATCCGACGGCGTGGGGCGTGAGCGCGCTGCTCCTCGGGATCGCCGGCGCGTTCGTCAGCCCCCTCAACCAGGTGCCCGGCGGCGCGAGCGGGGGACTCATCGCCCTCATGATCCTCGGCATGGTCGGGACGTACCTGTGGGCGAGCGGACGTCGTCGCACGGAGCTCGCCCACGTCGACGCGCTCGCCCGGGCGCGGGCCGAGCACGAGCGGGAGGCGGGGCGGCGGGTCGCGCAGGCGGAGGCCGACGAACGCGCGCGGATCGCGCGCGAGATCCACGACATCGTCGCCCATTCCCTCGCCGTCGTGAACGTGCAGGCGAGTACGGCGCTCGCCGTCGGCACCGAGGCGCACATGCGCGACTCCCTCGCCGGCGTGCGCGACTCGAGCAAGAGCGCGCTCGGCGAACTGCGGTCTCTCGTCAGCGTGCTCCGTGACGACGGTGCCGGGGTCGAGGTCTCCGGCGATCTTCACCGGCTCGCCGCCCTCGTCGAGGCGGCCCGTGGCGCCGGGGTGCGTCTCGACGCCGACCTGCCGGACGAGGGCAAAATCGCCACCTGGCAGTCGCGGTGGCCGGCGCCGGCGCGACTGGCCGTCGTGCGGGTCGTCCAGGAGGGCCTGAGCAACGTCATCAAGCACGGCGGCCCGTCTCCGGACGCGATGCTCCGGGTCATCGAGGACGGCGACTCCGACTCCTGCCGTGTCGAGATCCGCAACGACGCCTGCACGCAGGGCGACTCCTCGGGCTTCGGACTCCCCGGGCTGCGCGAACGTGTCACCCTCGCCGGAGGGGAGTTCGACGCGGGTCCCGACGGTGCGGGGTTCCTCGTCCGTGCGCGTATCCCCGTGACCAGCAAGGAGAATCCATGACCGGTCGCCTGGCGACGGATGAGACGAACGAACCGGCCGAGGGGTCGGAGGCGGCGCCGATCCGGGTGGCGGTGGTCGACGACCAGGCCCTGCTCGTCTCCGCGTTTTCCGCGCTCATCGACGCCCAGCCCGACATGACCGTCGTCGCCACCGCCGGCGACGGGAGCGAGGCCGTCGAGATGACCGCGCGTGAGGCTCTCGACGTCGTCCTCATGGACATCCGGATGCCGCGCCTCGACGGCGTGGCGGCCACCCGCCGCATCGTCGAACGGGGCGAACGACCGCGCGTGCTCATCCTCACGACGTTCAACGTCGACGAGCTCGTCCTCGGCGCCGTCGGTGCCGGGGCTCGGGGGTTCCTCCTCAAGGACTCGGCGCCGACCGAGGTCGTCGACGCGATCCGCGCGGTCCACCGCGGCGAGGCCGTCGTCGCGAGCCAGGCGACCCCGGCCCTCCTCGCCGCCCTCCACCGCCCCGGAGTCGTCCCGGCACCGACGGGTGACGACGGTGGGGGCATCGATGGTGGCAGTGGCAGTGGCAGCGGCGATGGCGGGAGTGATGGTGGTGCGGCTGCCCGGGCGGGGGGCGGGGCCGACTCCGCGGTGGCGAGCCTCACCGCCCGCGAGGTCGAGGTGCTCGAGCTCATCGCCCGTGGGCGCACGAACGCCGAGATCGCCGCGGAACTGTTCATCGCGCAGACGACGGTCAAGACGCACGTCGGCAACCTGCTGCTCAAGCTCGACGCCCGTGATCGGGTGGCGCTCGTCGTCCTCGCCCACGGCGTCGGTCTCGTCGGCCCGGCCGACGGCACTCACATGGTCCCGTTGCGCTGACGCGCCGCCGCGCACCCGGTCGGGCGTCGGGGTCGACGCGAGCCTTCGCCGTGGTGCCTCCTCCTTGAGGAGGAGAGCGGCTCGTCGATGAACCCTCCTGGGGCAGGATGTGGACCTGAGCTGCGGTGACGAGGCTGAATTCATGACGATCACCGCTCCAACCCTCGGCTGCCGGGGCCTCGCGAAGTCCTTCGGCGGCCACACCGTGCTCGATGGTCTCGACCTCACCGTGACGCCGGGTCGCGTCTACGCGCTCCTCGGTCGCAACGGCGCGGGCAAGTCGACAAGTCTCAAGATCATGCTCGGGTTGCTCGCCGCGGACGCCGGCGAGGCGTACCTGCTGGGGCGTCCGTTCGCGCGGGCCTCGCTCGCGCACGTCGGTGCGAGCATCGACGGGCCGGCCCTGTACGGACACCTCTCAGCCCGCGACAACCTCGCCGTCCACGCTCGCCTCACCGGTGTCGGCGACGCGCGGGTGGACGAGGTGCTCGAGATCGTCGGGCTCGGCGCCACGGGCCGTAACACCCGCCGCCAGAGGGCGCGCTCGTTCTCGACGGGGATGAAGGCGCGGCTCGCGCTCGCCGTCGCGCTGCTCACCGACCCCGAGGTCCTCGTCCTCGACGAGCCGCAGAACGGACTCGATCCCGAGGGCATCATCGAGTTGCGGCAGCTCATCCGGGACCTCGCCGCGCGCGGACGCACCGTCCTCATCAGCTCCCACCAGCTCGGTGAGGTCGTGCGTCTCGCCGACGACATCGGCGTCCTCGCCGGCGGCCGCCTCGTCTACGAGGGACCGCTGTCCGACTTCGCCGACGGCGACCTCGAAGCCGCCTACCTCGCCGTGACGACCGGGGGTGCGCGATGAGTCGGCGATCCACGCCCTCGTCCTCCGAGTCCGGCGGCGCGGTGACGAGTCTCGTTCCGTCCACGACGACCCCCTCCACGCCCACACCGCCACCGTCATCCGCGACCACGCCCACGACCACGACCCCGTCCACCCCGACGAGCGTGTCGCTGTCGTCGGCAGTGCTCGCCGAACGGATGCGGGCTCGGCACAGCGCCTCCTCGCGGTTCGCCGCGGTGGGGTTGCTGCTGTGCGTGCTCCAGGGCCTCGGGTGGTGGTTCGTCGCGATGTCGGCCGCGCCCGACTGGGGCGGGCTGCTCGGCTGGCAGACCCTCTACGCGACCGGACTCTTCGCGCCGGTCGTCGCGGTGCTCGCGGCGACGACGATCGCGCGTGAGGCGGCGGCGCGCGACGGCGGGACGTGGGCGCGGCCGCTGTCGCCGCGGACGGCGTTCCTCGCGCGGATACTCGTGTTGGCGTGGCAGTCGGTGCTGCTCCACGCGGCCGTGACGCTGCCCTTGCTCGGGGTCGGGCTGCTCGGTGGGTTGGACGCTCCGCCCGTCGCGCGGTTCGTCACGCTGTGGCTCGTGTTCTCGGCGGGCTCGCTCGTGCCGTTGTCCCTGGCCGCCGTCGTCGCGCCCCGCGCGGGGATGATCGCGACGGTGGGTCTCGCGGTCGCGTGGCAGATCCTCGGCACGGTGCTCGCGGAGTCGTCCTCCTGGTGGGTGCAGCCATGGACCTGGGGTGTGCGCGGGTTGCTCCCCGTCCTCGGCGTCCACCAGAACGGGATCCGCCTCGAGCCGGAATCCGCGGTGTGGGGGTGGAGCCCCTGGTGGCCTGCGCTCATGTCCGTGCTGCTCGCCGTGACGGTCGTCGTGGTGGCCGCGGCGCGGGCCGGGATCGTCACCGAGCCCGGAGCCATCGGCCTCGCACGCCTGCGTGCTCGCACGGCCTCCGTCGACCCGGCCTCCGTCGACCCGGCCTCCGTCGGTTCGGCCCCCGTCGTCGACCCGGGACGCGTCGACGACGCGACCCGTCGCGCGACCCGCCCCGCGGCCCGTCGCGTCCCGGCCATAGTCCCGGCCGGGGGTGAGGTCGAGAGGGATCGACCCTGTCCCATTCGAGCGCAGTGGGCCCTCCTGCGGGGCACGGCGATCCCGGGCCTGACTCTCGTCTCGCTCGTCGCGGTGGCACTCATGGGTCTGCTGCGGGACGCCGGCGACGTGACCGGTGTGGGGACGTGGATTCTCGTCCCACTCGGCGCCTGCGTCCTCGCGTGCCTCGCGTGGTCGGCGAACGCGGACGCGTGGCGGATCGCCGTCCTGCGCGGACATCCCGCGTCGCACGCCGCCGCCCTTCTCGCGCTCTGCGCCGGGCTGCTCGTGGCCGTCGTCGGGTGGGTGACGATCGTCGCCAGGATGAGCCGTGGCGCGCACGGCCTCTCGGTCGCCTATCCGGCCGTCTCGCTCGCCGTCGGCGCGATGGTGCTGACCGTGAGTCTGTGGCTCGTCACCCGGTTCGGCGTCGGCGCTGCCCTGGTCACGACACTCGTCGTCCTCGTCGTGAGCCTCGTCTTCGGCGCGACGTGGATGGCGGACGGGCCGCTGTGGCTCGTCGGTGTCCTCGGCTGGCCACTCACCGCCACGACGCCCGGCCGTCTCCTCGTGGCGCTCGCACTCGCGCTCGTGACGACCGGGACGGCGACGCTTGCCTGGCTCTCCGCCTTGCGCCGCGCCGCCCGGTGAGCGGATCCCCGACGCCCGCCCGCGCCGCCCTCGTCTCGCGTCCGCCTCATCTCGCATCCGCCTCGTCTGCCAGCCCCGCCGTCCCCTGCACGTCTCTCGTCCACGACGCGGCGGTGTCAGCGCGAGGGGCGATGGCAGGGATGTGGCGGCGAGGTGTGAGCGGAGGATGTCCGTGACCGGGTGACGGCGTTCTCGATGGGCACCGTCACCGGAGGGCGTCGATGCTCACGTCGACGCCCTCCGGCCTCCGGTCGTCCATGCCCGCCCGTCGATCGGCCCAGGCAGCGCGGGTCAGGCAGCGCGGGTCAGGCAGCGCGATTCAGGCAACAGCGCGGTCGCGCTCCCACAGCACGGGGAACAGCGGGTGGTCGAGCGGGGCGCCGTCGGGCAGCTCGTCCTCGAGGCCGGGGAAGGGAGGGGAGGTCGTCCAGGCGCGGGGGGCGTGGCGCATCTCCTCACCGAGGAACCGCAACGACAGGACGCGGCGACGGTTCGTGCCCGACACCCCGCCCGCAGCGTGGAGTGTGGCCATGTTGAAGAACACCGCGTCGCCGGGCTCGAGTTCCCACCCGAGGACGCGGAACTCCTCCGGATGCGCGTCGATGTCGGGCAGCTCGGCGAGGCTTCCCTCGGGGAACCACTTCGCCTGGTCGTCGAGGAAGGTCCGCGGCATGAACCACGGCCCGAGGTGGGAGCCGGCGACGAACTCCAGGGTCGACTCCCGCGCCACCGGGTCGACGGGGAACCACATCGAGACGTTCTGCGCGCCGGCGACGTTGTAGTAGGGCTGGTCCTGGTGCCACGGGGTGCGTTGGCGGGTTCCGGGCTCCTTGACGAGAACGTGGTCGTGGTAGAGCCGCACCTGCCGCGCGCCCATGAGCTCGCCCGCGACCTGCGCGACGCCGGACTCCCGGGCGAAGCGTTCGATCGCCGGGATGCGCTGCCAGGAGCAGAAGTCCTCGACGAACGCGCCGTCGTCGCCGGCGCTCGCCCGCTTGGCGCCGGGGGAGAGGTCGGCGAGGTTCTCCTCGATCGCCTCGCGCGCGAGGTCGACGAACTCGGGGGTGGTGACGCCGCGGACGCAGCAGACGCCGTCGCGGGCCAGGTCGCCGTCGATGTGCATGGGGGCTCCTCGGGTGCTCGTGGGTGATGGCGGATGCCGGCCGGGGCCTGGCAAGAGTGTCAGGAGTGTCAGGCGGTTACGATCATGACAGTACGAAGAACCGGAGTCAGGAGTCAAGGTGCATTTCGCCCATGACACGAGGGTGTCGCTCGAGACGACCGTCGATCTCGTCAACGAGGTGGTCGACGAGCACCTGGGTGACCCCGCGGACCTCGACGCGTTCTGCGAGAGATGGGAGTTCGCCGGCTCCCGCACCCATGACGAGGCCGAGCTGCGCGACGTGCTCGCCCTCGCCGTGCGGCTCCGGGGTCTGTGGGGTCTCGACGAGGACGCGCTCGTCGAGGAGATCAACGACCTCCTCGCGAAAGGCCCGGCCCTGCCTCGGCTCGTCCGGCACGAGGGGTGGTGGGACTACCACCTCCACGCCACCTCGCCGGAGCAGCCGCTCGCGACCCGGATGGCGATCGAGTTCGCGATGGCGCTGGTCGACCTCGTGCGCGCCAAGGAGCTCGACCGCCTACGCACCTGCGCCCGTGAGGACTGCGACGGCGTCCTCATCGACCTCTCCCGCAATCGATCCCGCCGCTATTGCTCGACGCGGTGCGGCAACCTCGTCAACGTCCGCGACCTGCGCGCCCGCCGCTGATGTGGTCGACCCGTGCGGCACCAGACAGGAACGTGCCGATCAGACGACGCCGCCTCCACGGATGACGTCCTGCGGGCCGTCTCCCGGGCGCGCATCGCCGAAGGACGGCAATCCTGAGGCCCGCTCCGGGGCCGCGGGTGCGGGGGCACGGTGCGCGGCCGAGCTTCGCCTGTTCATCTTGACGGCCCGCTTCGCCCGCTCGTAGGGGTCCTCACCGAGAGCCTGGCGCGCCGCCAGTGCCGCGTCCACCTCACGGGTGTCGGCGGTGGTCGCCTCGAGGTGAGCGCGGGCCGTCGCGACGACCTCCTCGTGCCGCACCCGAGCCGCCGTGGCGTTGCGGGCGGCGACGTTGATGGCGTGCATGAGCGACCGCGCTTTCTGCCCCTCGGCGGGGTTCAGTCGAGCGACCTCCTGCCAGTCCCGTCCCAGGACGATCAGGTAGAGCTCCCGGTCGTCGGCCTTGTGATGTGAGGTCTTCTTGGCCACGCCGCCGACGATCGCTCCGGCGGGCCCGGCGAGCATGGCGCCGGTGACGACCCGTGTCGCGGTGGTGCGTTGGGTCGCGTACCGGGTGACGTCGCCCTCCGCGTCCAGTGTCGCCTCGACCCCCTCGTCGAGAGGCCGCTCATGGGAGTTCACGCACACGCTGACCGGCGTCACGTAGTTGCCCCGCCCGGCCGACGCAAGGTGTTCAGGCTTCTCCGCCTTCGCGAGGGCACGCTCGGCCTCACGCACTCGTGCACGGTGGGCGCGGCGCGCCTGAGCTGCGGCCTTGTCGGCGGCCACGCATCGGTCATGAAGGGTCGACTCTTCGGGGGTGAGGCCTCCCAGAAGAAGCCGTCGACGGTGGTAGGCCACCCAGGCCACGACGAGCACGACTGTGGCAAGGATGCCGATCGCCCCGATCCAGAACGCGTTCATCTCTCCCCGAATCTCCGAAGGGCTCTGCGCCTATCCCTGACGGACGACGACAGACGGAACATCGACCGTCCCCACCGGGCGTTACGCGCGTCGACCCGCACCACCCTTGCTCGCCGAGGAGAAGGTGCTCGCGGAGGCTGTTCACGCGCAGCGCGCTGGAGGCGTGGGGTGGACTCCGGTTGGGCGCAGGGTGCCGCTGTAGGGTTCGACGGGTCGGACGAGGCCGGGTTCGCCGAGGGCCCGGCGGTGTGGAGAGGGTGCGTGATGGGTCGCGAGATGCTGCTGATCGGGATCGGCGCCGGTGACCCGGGCTGGCTCACGTTCGAGGCGGCCGAGGCGATTCGCGTCCTCGATGTCGTGTTCGTCGTGCTCAAGGAGTCC
Source organism: Mobilicoccus sp. (assembly GCF_032060985.1). NCBI lineage: Bacteria > Bacillati > Actinomycetota > Actinomycetes > Micrococcales > Dermatophilaceae > Mobilicoccus > Mobilicoccus sp. The sequence continues at coordinate 96,977 of NZ_DAMBGD010000015.1, read as the reverse complement.
GACAAGGACGACCTCGTCGACTTCCGCCGCGACCTGCTCCGTCGCCACCGCGACGACGCACCGGTCACCGTCGAACTCGTCGACCCGCCCCGCCCGTGGCAGTCCGCCCCCGACTACGACGCGGCCGTCGCGCAGTGGCGCGAACAGCGGCTCACGCAGTGGGCGGACGCCGTGCAGGACTCCCTGGGGGAGGGCCGCACCGGCGGGTTCCTCGTGTGGGGTGACCCGGGCCTGTACGAGAGCACCCTCGCCATCGTCACCGACCTCGCCGAGCGCATCCCCGACCCGCCCACCGTGCGGGTCATCCCCGGCATCAGTTGCGTCGCGGCGCTGTCGGCGCGCCACCGTATCCCCCTCAACCGTCAGGGGCACGCGGTGCAGATCAGTCCGGCCCGCCTGCTCGCCGACGGGATGCCCGCCGACGTCGACGACGTCGTCGTCATGCTCGACGGCCGCCAGACGTTCGCCTCCATCGACCCGACCGGCCTCGACATCTACTGGGGTGCCTACCTCGGCACCCCGCAGGAGATTCTCATCGCCGGCCCCCTGGAGGAGGTCCGCGACGAGATCGCCCAGGTCCGCGCCGAGGCCAAGGCGAGCCGCGGGTGGATGTTCGACACCTATCTCCTGCGCCGCCGCACCCCGACCTCGCGCTGACGTCCCTCGCGGAGATCAGAGGTCGGGGGCAGGCCGGCCCAGCCCTGACCGATCGTCCCGATTCTGCGTGGCGGGTCGGCGGTCGGTCAGCGCTCAATGAGCCCTGCTCCCACCCGCAAGAGTCGCGGCCATCACTTCTCGATGGCGCTTGTCAGGTCGCGGATCGCCAGCCTGATCTCGTTCAGCGACCCGGGCGGGTTCGGGTTGGAGCTGCGCCAGTCACCGAGGTCGATGGTGAAGCTGATCGGGCCGATGGGTCCGTATGGTCCGTCGTATGTCAGATGGCAGGGGTAGGACAGGTCGGCCCCCTCCTTCAGGATGCGGTGACCCACTCCCAGCGACCAGATGAGGTCACGGCCTGGGGCGAGGTAACTGATTCCCTGCTCCATCGCGATCTGCGCCTTCTGCGCCCAGGGCGCGAGTTGTTCGTCACTGGGCAACGGACGGTCGCACGTAAGTCGGACATTGCGGGCGGCCGTGGGCCCTTCGCACCTGATCCGCAGCGCGATCAGGCCCTGCTTGGTGGGATGTTCACCGATGTCGGCCCATACGTAGGGCTGGGCCGCGTCGACCTGGATCTGCCTCTGCAACTGAACCTGATCGATCGCTGCTCTCGCCGTGCGTCGCGTCTGCCACGAGCTGATCCCGGTGAAGATCGCTGCAATTCCGGTGAAGAAGGCGGCGGCGCCTGAGATGCCGATGGCCATCCACGGGTCGGGGGTCATGTCCTGTTCTCCTGTCAGGTGAGGGTGGAGGGAAGGGTGAGGATCCACGTCAGGGAGACGGGATGGATGAGCGCGAGGCACATCGCCGTGAATAAGACGTTGAGGAGAACGGCTCCCCACCCGAAGGGAATGGCTCCGCTCAGCCATACGCCGAAGAGTTCGCCGAGCAGGGTGGTGGCGATGCTCGCACCGAGTGCCCCGACGGGGGAGGTGAGGAGGGAGGGGATGTCCATGACTCAGCGCTTCGTCCAGTCGGAACACCCGGAGCTCTGGAAGTACTTGTCGGTCTTCTTGATGATGACCACGGACTGGCCGGAGCTGTTGTTGTTGGCGAGGATGCCGTCGAACGGGTCGTCGTTCTTGAGGCGGGCCCAATAGCAGTTGCCCGACGGGGTGTCCGATGAGTACTTGCCCGGCTGGATGTCGACGCCCACTTCGTAGGTGCCGTCCCCGGGGACGCCCTCGGGCGCGGACGTCGTGTCGGGGGTGGGCGTGGCGTCGGGGGTCGGCGCAGGAGTCGCGGTGACCGTGACGGTCGGAGCCGGCGCGGACGGCGTCGGGCTCACCGCCGATGCCGGAGCCGCTGTGGTCGGCGCGGGCGTCGACGCGGAACCTGCCGCGCCGATGGCGAACGCCACGAGCGTGGCGACGGGGTAGCCGACGAGGTGCTTCTTCTGCATGGGTCCTCCTGAGAGCTGCGGGGTGCCCGCTGCGGCCCCCTCCGACCGCAGCGGCATCACGTGGACCACGTGACGTTCACACCGTGCGCCCCACCCGCTGCCAAAACGAGAGAGCAAGCGATAAGGGGGGTTATCACGTTCGTGATCCCATCCGGCCTTCATGTGTCGTACGGTCCTGCCATGACCACCGCTGAGCGCACCACCGGCGTCGAGGAGCTGATGACCCTCGGCGACATCGCGGTGCTCGCTCGCGTGCAGCGGCCGGTCGTCACGACCTGGCGACGCCGTCCGCACGCCGAGGCCGGCCCGTTTCCGGCGCCCGTGGCGCGGGATGGACGCCAGGACCGGTTCGATCGCGCGGCGGTCGTCGCGTGGTTGCAGGCCTCGGGCCGGGGCAACAATCCGGAGGTCGCCGCCGATGCCGCCGTGCATGGGCGTCCACCGGTGCCGACGCCGGTCGGGAGGGACCTGGCCGAGGCCGTGCTCACCGTGGCCGCCGCGTCCGGTGAGTCTCTGGTCGGGCTCGACCGGGAAGACCTGCTGGACCTCGCTGAGGAGGTCGACCCCGACGATCGGGTGGCCTTCGGTGAGATCGCGTCGGCGAGCGCGCCTCACCTCGCTGCATCGGTGCGGTACGTCGATGCTCTGCTGGGTGCGTCGTACGGCCCCGCCGACGCGCTGGCGCATCTGCGCCGCGATCCGTCGCGGTTCGGGCTCGATCCCGACGCCACGGCGCCGGCCCCGGAGGTCGTGCGCCTGGTCGGAGCCCTCACGCGGGCGCTCGCCGACGCTCGACGAGCTGGCGGTCCGGTGCCCGTGGCCGACCCCACCGGCTGCGCCGCCGACCTCGTCCTCGGCGTCCTCGACGCGCGGGAGGCCGATCATCATGAGGGCGTGCTGGCCCGACCGGTCGTAGGCGTGGACGGCGCGTCACGGGCCGCGGCGACGCGTGAGTCCTGGCGCACCCTCACCCTCCACGGCGCGATCCCCGCGCCGATCGACGTCGACGACGAGGGGCACGTCGACATCGCCGGGGCCGCGGTGGTCGTGGCGCGCTACCCCCACCCCGGCGCCCCGGCCCTGGTGCCCGAGCGGCTGCTGGAGGAGGTCGACGACGTCCTCGTGCAGCTCAAGGACGACCAGCGCGCGGTCGTGCTCGGGCCGGCGGCGATCCTCACCGACGCCCTGGGCAGCACCAGGGCGGAACAGATGCGCCGCCGCATCCTCGACACCGGACGGCTGCGGGCCCTCGTGCGGTTGGCACGCGGCAGCAGCCCGGCCGCGCCGCAGCGGCGCCTCGCCGTATGGGTGTTCGGGCCGACGCCGCCCGGCAACTTCCGAGGCGAGGGACGGACGGCCGTCGCCGATCTGGCCGGTCTCGACCTGGCGGGGGTGCGTGAGGATCTCGTCTCCGATGTGGTGGCCGCCGTCGAGGATCGCCCGGTGCCGCAGGTGGGTGAGGTCGACGAGACCCAGGGTCGTGCCCACGTCTTCGGCGTGGCGCGCTATCAACGCACGTTCTCGGTGTTGGCCCGCGACGGCGACCTCGTCCCCCGCGATCTGCACGCCGCACCGCGGTCGCCGGTCGCCCCCATGTCAGCGAACCCGGCAGGCGTCGCGGACGCCGTGGCCCGGCCGCTGGCCGGCATTCCGCTGCATCTGCAGACGGAGGCCGGCCTGCCCCGCGGGCGTGTCGTCACCGTGCGCGAGCTGTTGGCGCAGGGGCGGGTGCGGTTCGTGGCCGGCACTCGCCTCCTCGAGAGCGAGGTGAAGGCGGCGGAGGAGGTCGGCGGTGGCCTGCCGGTCGTGGGGCTCCCGGAACTCTCGGGGCGGCAGCGGGCGGGTGCGCGGGTGGTCGATCACCTCGCCTTCACGGCGGCTCATCCGCGTGCGGTGCGCACCGAGGCGGGTGACGTCGTGTTCTGCGCCGGACCGACGCCCGGCGCCTGGGTCGATGTCCGCGGCGGGACGGTCGTCGAGGCGCCGGCGCGGGCGTTGCGGGTCGTCCCCGACGACGAACGGGCCGACCGGGTGATCCCGCGCGTCCTGGCCGCCGACCTCGCGCGGGGACGCGGCTCGGAGTGGCGGGCGTTCCCGGCGCGACTCGTGCCCGTGGTCACCGCCGACACCCTCACCGAGGTCCTCGACGCGATCGCGGTCGCCCGTGACGAGGCATTGCACCGCGCCGACGACCTGGCGCACCTCACCGAACTCCTGGCCGACGGCATCGTCGGCGGCAGGCTGACAGCCATGATGGAACCCGTTGACCCGGAAGGACACTGACGTGCCCCCACGTACGAAGAAGGCGACACCGAGCGCCCCCAGCACGATGAAGGAACTCAAGGACACCCTGTGGAAGGCGGCGGACAAGCTCCGCGGCTCGATGGATGCGTCCCAGTACAAGGACGTCGTGTTGGGCCTGGTCTTCCTCAAGTACGTCGCGGAGGCGTTCGACGCGGCGACGGTCGAGATCGAGGCCGAGCTGACGGAGGCGGGGTACGACGCCGAGCAGATCGAGCAGCTTTCCGGCGACATGGACGACTACCGGGGCCGGGGCGTGTTCTGGGTGCCGGCGACGGCGCGCTGGGACTACCTTGCGGTGCACAGCAAGGGCCTGTCGGAGGCCGACGCGGACGGGCCGAAGAGCATCGGCAAGCTTGTCGACGACGCGATGGATCTGCTCATCGGCGCCAACCCGAGTCTGCGCAACTCGCTGCCGCGCGGGTTCAACCGCGACAACGTCGACCAGCGGCGCCTGGGTGAGTTGGTCGATCTGCTCAACAACATCCGGTTCTTCGGTGAGGGCGCGCAGCGGGCGCGGGACCTCATGGGTGAGATGTACGAGTACTTCCTCGAGCAGTTCGCCCGCGCGGAGGGCAAGCGGGGCGGGGAGTTCTACACGCCGCCGAGCGTCGTGCGCACGATCGTCGAGATCCTCGAGCCACGCGAGGGTCGGGTGTACGACCCGTGTTGCGGCTCGGGCGGCATGTTCGTGCAGGCCGAGAAGTTCCTCGCCGCGCACGACGCGGACAAGACCGCGCTGTCGATCTACGGTCAGGAGGCGAACGAACGCACGTGGCGGATGGCGACGATGAACCTCGCCATCCACGGCCTCAACGGCAACCTCGCCGACCGCTGGGGCGACACGTTCGCGCTCGACCTGCACCCGAATGTGCAGATGGACTACGTGATGGCGAACCCGCCGTTCAACATCAAGGACTGGGCCCGCAGCGAGGACGACGCCCGCTGGACCTACGGCGTTCCACCCGCCCGCAACGCGAACTACGCGTGGATGCAGCACATCATCAGCAAGCTCACCCCACAGGGCATGGCGGGCGTCGTCATGGCCAACGGGTCGATGAGTTCGACGAGCAACGGCGAGGGCGACATCCGCGCCAACCTCGTCGAGGCCGACCTTGTCACCTGCATGGTCGCGCTGCCCGACCGGTTGTTCCGTTCGACCGGGATCCCGGCGTGCCTGTGGTTCTTCGCCAAGGACAAGAGCGCCGGCGCGCAGGGCTCGATCGACCGCCGCGGGCAGGTGCTGTTCATCGACGCCCGGGGTCTTGGGTTCATGGTCGACCGCGCCGTCCGCGACCTCTCGGGTGAGGACATCCAGCGCATCGCGAACACGTACCGCGCCTGGCGCGGCACCGCCTCCGCCGCGGGCGCGGAGTACGAGGACATCCCCGGCTTCTGCGCCTCCGTCCCCGTCGCCCAGATCAAGGAGGCCGGCTACGCGCTGACGCCCGGCCGCTATGTCGGCGCCGCCGCCGTCGAAGACGACGGCGAACCCCTCGACGAGAAGATCGCCCGCCTCACCGCTGAACTCACCGCCGCCTTCGACGAGTCCGACCGGCTCCAGACCGAGGTCCGCAAGCAGTTGGGGAGGGCGCTGTGAGAACTGCACGCCTCGCAGACGTGTGCACGAAGATCGGGTCGGGGGCGACCCCCCGTGGCGGCGAATCCGTCTACATGCAGGCGGGGGTCTCCCTCATCCGGTCCCAGAACGTGTTGGACAGTGCCATGAAGCTACAGGGTCTGGCTCACATCTCCGACCTGGCAGCTTCACAACTGAGTGGCGTCACTGTGCAGCCAGGCGATGTCCTGCTCAACATCACCGGTGAGTCCGTTGCTCGCTGTGCCTTGGTCGACGCACGCGCCCTTCCCGCTCGCGTCAACCAGCACGTCATGATCGTTCGGCCCAATGCCGAGCTCGATGCTCGGTACCTTCAGAGCTTCTTGGTCTCTCCGACGGTCAAAGCAAACTTGCTTACTATGAGCGCGGGCGGCACAAGACGCGCTCTGACAAAGGCCCAGGTTGGAGGTCTCCAGATTCCGCTGCCGCCCATTCGGGAGCAGCAGGCGATTGCGGAGGTGCTGGGCGCGCTCGACGACAAGATCGCCGCCAACGAGAAGGCGTGGCGGCTTGCGGACGATCTGCGCAGGCTCACGTTTTCCTCGGGCTTGGACGACGCTACGCACGTGCCTCTCAGTGAGGTCGCTCGATTCGTGAATGGCCGACCCTTCACGAAGGACGCTTCGGGATCCGGTCGGCCAGTGATTCGGATTGCGGAACTCAACTCTGGTTTCGGGGGCTCGACGGTCTACAACGACATCGAGGTGGCCGACGATCACGTGGCCCGGCCGGGTGACCTGCTGTTTGCATGGTCGGGGTCGCTGACGCTGCGGCGTTGGTACCTCCGCGAGGGGATCGTGAACCAGCACATCTTCAAAGTGCTGCCGGCCGAAGGATGGCCGTTGTGGTTGGTCGCAAGCCTGCTCGAGCGCAAGCTCGACGAGTTCAAGGCGATTGCGGCAGACAAGGCCACGACCATGGGACATATCCAGCGTCGCCATCTCGATGACCCAGTTTCAGTGCCTACTCAGGGTTGGCTTGAGAGCAACGGCGCCAAGCTCAAGTCGTTGTGGGACATCGCGTTGGCGATGGAACTCGAGTCTCAGCGGCTCGCAGCCCTGCGCGACGCCCTGCTGCCGGAGCTCATGTCGGGCCGTCTGCGCGTGAAGGATGTGGAGAAGACCGTGGAAGAGGTGGTGTGAGATGTCCGGATGGGGGTCGGAGGCGGAGTGGGAGGGCCTCGCGGTCGAGGCCCTGGGGGACTTGGGGTGGAGGCCGCTGCGCGGTGAGGACATCGCACCGGGGACTGGGCAACGGGAGTCGTGGAGCGACCCCGTCATCCAGCCTCGCGTCGCGGCGGCGTTGACGCGCCTCAACCCCGACGTGCCGCAGACCTACCTGCAGCAGGCGCAGGCCGAGATCCTCCGCCCCCGCTCGGCCGACGCGCTCGCCGAGAACTTCCGTCTTCACGAGGCGATGACGAAGGGGTACACCGGCGTCACCTATCTTGACGCGAACGGCACCGAGCGCACCCCGACCATCCGGCTCATCTCCACCGAACCCGCCGAGAACGACTGGCTCGTCGTCAACCAGGTCACACTCCGCGACCGGGAGCACCACCGCCGGTTCGACGTCGTCCTCTACTGCAACGGCCTGCCCGTCGCGGTGATCGAGCTCAAGCGATCCGGGGATCAGCGCACCGGCTCGGCCGGCGCCCACGCACAGCTCGCGCTCTACCTGCGCGAGTTTCCGATGGCGTTCCGCACCGTGCTGCTCACCGTCGCCAGCGACGGTGCGACCGCCCGCTACGGCACCCCGTTCACCGGGTTCGAGCACTACAGCCCGTGGAACGTCGACGACGAGGGCGCCGTCGTGCGTCCCGGCGACCCGGCCGGCGACGGCACCTACGCCAGCCCGCTGGAGACTCTGCTCTTCGGCCTGTTCAACCAGGAGCGCTTCCTCCAACTCCTGCGCGGCTACACCGCGTTCAGCGAGCGCGACGGCGTGCTCACCAAGCGCATCGCCAAACCGCACCAGTACTTCGCCGTCACCAAGGCCGTCGGGTCCACCGTCGAGGCCGTCCGCAGCGACGGCCGCGCCGGCGTCGTGTGGCACACGCAGGGCTCCGGCAAGTCGATGGAGATGGAGCTGTACGCCGCCGCCGTCCACCGCACGCCCGTCCTTTCCAACCCGACGATCGTCGTCATCACCGACCGCCGCGAACTCGACGGCCAGCTCTACCACTCGTTCGCCGACAGCAGGCTGCTCCCCGAGACGCCGGTGCAGATCACGAGCCGCGCCCAGTTGCGGGCCGAACTCGACGGGCGCGCCTCGGGGGGCATCTACTTCACGACCCTGCAGAAGTTCGGGCTCACCAGGGCCGAGCGCGACGCCGGCGCGAGTCACCCCGTGCTCACCGAGCGGCGCAACGTGCTCGTCGTCGTCGACGAGGCGCACCGCAGCCACTACGACGACCTCGACGGCTACGCCGCCCACCTGCGTCACGCCCTGCCGGGTGCGTCGTTCATCGCCTTCACCGGCACGCCGATCAGCTTCGCCGAACGCGACACGCGCAAGACCTTCGGCGACTATGTCGACGTCTACGACCTCACCCGCGCTGTCGAGGACGGGGCCACCGTGCCCGTCTACTTCGAGCCCCGCCTCATCCCGCTCGCCCGCCCGGCCGACGTCACCGAGGACGTCATCGACGCCGCCGCCGACGAGGCCACCGAAGGACTCGATGCGATCGAGCGGGCGAAGGTCGAACGGTCCGTGGCGGTCATCAACGAGCTGTACGGCCACCCCGACCGCATCCGACGGCTCGCCGCCGACCTGCTCGCCCACTGGGAGCAGCGCAAGGCCGGGATGTTGCCGCAGATCGAGTCCGGCGGCAAGGCGATGATCGTCTGCGCCACCCGCGAGATCGCCGCCCGCCTCTACGAGGAGATCGTCACCCAGCGCCGCGAGGCCGGTGACGACACGTGGCATTCCGAGGCCCTCGACCGCGGCAAGGTCAAGGTCGTCTACTCCGGCACGACGACCGACCCCGACCCGATCTGCCGGCACGTGCGCCGCGGCCACGAGCAGCAGGCCATCCAGAAGCGCATCAAGTCCCCCGAGGACGAGCTCGAACTCGTCATCGTCAAGGACATGCTCCTCACCGGGTTCGACGCCCCGAGCCTGCACACCCTCTACGTCGATCGGCCGCTCAAGGGGGCGCTGCTCATGCAGACCCTCGCGCGGGTCAACCGCACGTGGCGTGGCAAGGACAACGGCCTGCTCGTCGGGTACGCCCCGCTGGTGGAGAACCTCGAGGCCGCCCTCGCCGAGTACAGCGACACCGACCGCCGCGCCAAACCCCAGGGGCGCAGGATCGACGAGGCCGTGCAGCTCGCCCTCGAGTTGCTGGCGCAGCTCGACGCGACGCTGCCGTTGGACTGGCATGCCCGGCTCCGCGCAGATCCCTCGCCTTCTGCCTACCTCAACACCGTGCTCGCCGCAGCGAACGCGCTGCTCGCGCCGGCCTCTCGCCGCGGTGAGCCGGGGGAGGACGGGGAGGAGGCGGAGACCGAATCGGTCTATGGCCGCTACCGGCGTCTGGCCGGTCAGGTATCGCGGGCGTGGGCCGTGGCCGGCGGCGCGGAGGTGCTGGAGGAGCGTCGCAACGACTTCCGGTTCCACCAAGAGGTCCGCGTCTACATCGCCAAACTGGAGGCCGAGGAGCGTCGCGCGTCCGGCCGTCCCGTGCCGGAGGACATCGCGCGGCTGTTGCGTTCGCTCATGGTGGGTCACATCGAGCCCGGTGAGGTCGTCGACATCTACGCCCGCGCGGGTATCGAGCGACCCGACCTGGGCCGCCTCACGCCGGGCGCGATCGAGGCGTTGCGGCGCAGCCCCGCCCCGAACGTCGCGATTGAGGCGTTGCGTGCGGCGCTCACCGACGACGTGCGCACCGTGACCGGCGGCAACCTCAGCCGGGAGCGGCAGTTCTCCGAACGGCTCGCCGAGCTGATGAACCGCTACGTCAACTCCCAGCTCACCGCCGCGGAGGTGTTGGAGGAGCTGATCCGCTTCGCGGCCGACGTCGCCGCCGACGCGAGCCGGGGCGAGCAGTTCGACCCGCCGCTGGCGCGCGACGAGCTGGCCCTGTACGACGCGGTCAGCCAGAACGAGGCGGCGGTGCTGCTCCAAGGGGAGGACACCCTCGCCCAGATCGCCCGCGAACTCATCGCCATCATGCGCAGCGACGTCCGCACCGACTGGACCGTGCGCGAAGACGTCCGCGCCAAACTCCGCGTCTCCATCAAGCGCCTGCTCGTCAAGTACAAGTACCCGCCCGACCAGCAACCCGAAGCCATCCGCCTCGTCGTCGAACAGATGGAAGCCCTCGCCCCGAAATACGTGGAGGGGGAGGGCGCCTGATGCTTCGCCCCATACCGACATGGGTCTACCACTTCACGCACGTCGACAACTTGCTCGCGATCGCCCGCGACGGTCTGGTGTGCGACAGCAACGCCCACGCGCCAGGTCGCCTCACGACGGAGGTTGGGGCTCGTAGCATCAAGGAACGGCGACGACACGTCTCGGTCACCTGCGGCCCGAAAGGGGTCGTCGCGGACTATGTGCCGTTCTACTTCGGGCGCCGAGGGCCGATGCTCTTCAACATTCACACCGGTCGGGTCCCCACTTATCAGGACGGCCAGGGCCCGCTCATCTACCTGTGCAGCACGGTGGAGGTCATCGAGAACCTCGGGTTGGGTTGGGCAGCATCCGATCGGAATGCCGCCATGGCACTTGCCTCGTTCACGTCAGATCCGGCCGCACTGGAAGGGCACATCGACTGGGCTCTGGTTCAGTCGAAGTTCTGGAGCAGGACCGATGATGCCCCAGACCGCCCACAACGCCACCAGGCAGAGCTCCTGGTGCATCGACGACTGCCTTGGGAGGCCATCACGTTCGTCGCGACTCGCGATGAGATGGTTCTGGACCGAGTCGAGTCCGTGCTGGGTACGCTGGCCGGACACCAGCCACGAAGGGGTGTCAGGCCCGGCTGGTACTTCTGAGGGATGACGACTACGGGAGAGACCATGGTTCGCGAGGTGTCCGGCAACCTCCTCGCCGACGATGCAGATGCCCTGGTCAACACGGTCAACACCGTCGGCGTCATGGGCAAGGGCATCGCGTTGCAGTTCAAGCGCGCCTACCCCGAGATGTTCGCCGACTACGCCCGCGCGGCCAGGGCCGGCCGGCTGGAGACCGGGCGGATGCACGTGTGGGAGACCGGCAGTCTGACCGGCCCTCGCTACATCATCAACTTCCCCACCAAACGGCACTGGAAGGCCGGCTCGAGGATGAGTGACATCGAGGCCGGTCTGGACGACCTTGTCCGCGTCGTCAAGGAGCTGGGCATTGGATCCATCGCCGTCCCGCCGCTGGGCTGCGGCAACGGAGGACTCGAGTGGGGCGACGTCGCTCCTCGCATCCACGCCGCCTTCGCCGAACTCGACGCCGTGGACGTGCGGGTATACCCGCCTGCCGGGGCTCCGCCCGCGCGAGAGATGATCGACCGCACCGCCGCACCCAGCCTCACCCCTGTCCGCGCGGCACTACTCGCGCTCATCGCCGGCTACCACGCCGCGGCCTGGGAGTGGCCCGGACTCATCGGCACCCAGAAGCTCGCCTACTTGCTGCAAGAGTCCGGTGAACCGCTCGGGCTCCACTACGCCAAGGGCCCGTACGGCCCGTACGCAGACGATCTCCGCAAGGCGCTGCGTGACATGGAGGGGCACTTCATCACCGGCTTCGGCGACGGCTCGACGTCCCCCCTCGACGCAGAGGCGCTGGAAGTCACCGAGAGCGCCCGACACCGGCTCCACGACACTGTCGTCCAGTCTCCCGACACTGCGGCCCGGACCCGGCGCGTACTCACTCTCATCAGTGGCTTCGAAGGAACCTACGACCTCGAACTGCTCGCCTCCGTTCACTGGGCCTCCGTCCACGAAGGCGCTGCGGACCCTGACGCGGCCAGCCGTATCATCCGTGACTGGACGAGCCGCAAGGCCACGCTTTTCAGTCCTGACCACGTGGCAACCGCCTGGGAGGCCCTCGAACGTGACTCCTGGCTGCGGCGACCCGCGTACGCCTGACGCGACATGGCCGGCTACGGGGACGGCGATTCCCTGGCCCCGCTGGACGCCGCTCGTCACGTGACGTCTCGGAGCTTTGCGCCGCTGTTGCGTTCGTCGCCACGCACCTCCTCACCGATGTCCTCGCCGGGGGCGTCGACGCGGCGTTTGTCATCTCCAATGACTCCGGCCTGAAGTCGCCGATCGCACGGGCCCGCGGACGCGTGCCCGTGGGCATGATGAACCCGTCTGGCGGGAACACCGCGGGTGACCTGCGCGGGAAGCCGACCGATGGTGTCGGCGGCAGCTGGTGGCGCACCCTCCGAGCGCCGGGCTTCACCACCCATCGATTGCCTGATGCCGTCGGGACGATCACGAAGCCCCCCGCAGTGGTGAGGTCGCCGGGCCGGCCGTTGCCATGGTGAGCCCGACGGGCTAGGGTGGACACATCACTCACCCGGTCCCTCGTGGGCCGGGTCTTTTTTCTGCGCGACGAGTGAATTGCGCTATCTGTGTCACCCCGGTGCTCTGATCGACTTCAGGTACTCGATCCCGGCTTGGTACAGCAGATTCAGCGCGAGCTGCTTCGTCACCTCGTACCGCTCCGCCTGGTCGGCGTGCGCCGTCATGGACGCCGTGACCGCGTCGAACGCAACGACCGGACGTGTCTGGGAGGCATCAGCGAACTACCAGGCGTCCCCGAACCACGCGCACTCATCCCGGATGACCGACTCCACGACACCGTCGTGCAGTTCACCGGCACTGCGGCCCGGACCCGGCACGTCCTTGCTCTCATCAGTGGCTTCGAAGGAACCTACGACCTCGAACTGCTCGCCTCCGTTCACTGGGCCTCCGTCCACGAAGGCGCTGCTGACCCTGACACGACACAGCCGCACCCATCCCTGACGCCCGGTTCCGGAGCCCCGCGGGTCAGGTGTCGCGAGCGTGGGCCGTGGCCGGCGGCGCGGAGGCGATGGAGGAGCCTCAGCCCTCAGCGATCGAGCCACGACGGCTCGGTCATCCAGGCCGGAGCCACTCGGGGCTGGAGCAGCGGGTCATCCGGGCGACACGCCGCGGCATGTCCCCGGGGGGATGGGGACCGAGGTCCCGAGCGGCTCGCACCCCGGACCGCATCGGATTCTCGCGCTACGGTGGTGGTGCTGGTTCTCCCGCGTCTCGCGCGGGAGTCGTAAGAGGGAATCCGGTGTGAATCCGGAGCTGCCCCGCAGCGGTGAGTGGGAACGAACGTCGTCACGAAGCACTGGGAAGACCACCTGGGAAGCGACGGCAAGTAGGAACAGCGGTCATTCCGCACCGGCCCACGAGTCCGAAGACCTGCCAGTGCGCCGCACACCCGTGCGTCGCGCCCGTGTACACCGCCTCGAGGGAAGGCCGGCACACACCGCCCGCGATGTCGCGGCGGCGGCGCCGTTCGACCCTCGGTTCCCACCGGGAGGTCAGCAATGCCCGTCGACACCGAACGCACACGACGTCTCGAGCCGTCTCATCGGGGCTTCATCGGGCCCGTGCGCCTGTCGCGCTACAACGAGGAGAGGGACGTCCTCGCCCTCACGGACGAACTCGCTCATCTCGAGGCCCAGGGCCGAGGTGCCACCGACCCCGAGCTGTCCTGGCTGAGGCCCGCGCTCGCTCGACCGGAGTTCGACCTGGTCACGGCCGGTGTCGACGGACGTCTGGCCGGGTTCGTGGCCGGGAACCTCGGGGCCGACCTCACCCTCGCGCGTCTCGTCGTGGCCTCCGCCGCGCTCGACGCGCACCCGGAGATCCCCGCGCTGCTCCTCGAGACGATCCTCGCCCACGAGGACCGCCCCTGGGCCGACATCGTCGTTGCCCGCGGGTTCGCGGGGCTGACGGTGCTGGTGGAGCAGGGCTGGGAGGTCGTGCCGACACGCGACGGCGACGCCTGCGCCGGCACGAGCAGTATTGGAACGGTCCGCCTGTCCGCGGCGCACCTCGATCACGACGCATGAACAGGCAGGCCATGGCTGACGACACGCCACTCGCGGCAGGATTCGACACCCTGACCGATGAGAACTGGCGGACCCTCGCGGCCGCCGCCCTCAACCGCAAGCGACCGCCGGAGCGGCATCTCGACGGGGACGCAGCGGTGAAGCGCCTGCTCACCCACACCGTCGACGGGCTGACGATCAGCCCGCTGTACCGCCGCTTCGAGGGCACGCTCGGTCGGCCTGGCCTCATGCCCTTCACGCGGGGCACGGCCCTGCGGGACCCGCACGCGCCTTGGGAGATCCGGCAACTCCACGCCGGCAGCGACGCCGCGGCCACCCGCAAGGCCGTGCTTCTCGACCTCGAGCGCGGCGTCACCGGTCTGTGGCTGCACACCGGCCCGGGCGCCATCGCCGTCGACGACCTGTCGACGGTCCTCTCCGGCGTCTACCTCGACCTCGCCCCGGTGACGGTGAGCGGCGTCGAGGAGGACCGCCCCGCCGCCGACGCGCTCATGGCCCTGTGGGCCGAGTGCGGACTCGCCGACGACGCCGTCTCCGGAGTCCTCGGCCACGACCCCCTCGGCCGCCACGCCCGCTCCGGCGGCGGCTCGGGCGCGGTCGACATGTCCGACCTCGTCGACGCCGGACGCACCTGCCTTTCGCGGTATCCGCAGGTCAGGGCCGGTGTCGTCGACGCCCGGCCCTACCACGACGCCGGCGCCGGTGACGTCGAGGAACTCGCCTGCGCGATCACCACCGGCATCGCCTACCTGCGCGCCTTCGAGGAGGCCGGCATCGCCCCGGCCGACGCGGTGACGCAGTGGGAGTTCCGCCTCGCCGCCACCGCCGACCAGTTCCTCACCATCGCCAAGCTCCGCGCGCTGCGACGCCTGTGGGCGCGGGTCGCCGAGTCGTGCGGCGTCCCCGAGGAGCGTCGCGGCGCCCGCCAGCACGCCGTCACCTCGTGGCGGATGCTCACCCGCGACGACCCGTGGGTGAACATGCTGCGTGGCACCGTCGCGTGCTTCGCCTCCGCCGTCGGCGGGGCCGAGGCGATCACCGTCGCCCCGTTCGACTCCGTGTGGGGCGAGCCCGAGGTGCTGCCCCGCCGCATCGCCCGCAACACCCAGATCCTCGTCGCCGAGGAGTCCAGCCTTGGGCGGGTCACCGACCCCGCGGGCGGATCCTGGTACGTCGAGTCCCTCACCGACGACCTCGCGCGCCGGGCCTGGGAATTCGTCCAGGCCATCGAGGCCGAGGGGGGCATGGCGACGGCGTTGGCCGGCAGCCTCGTCACCGACCGCATCGCCGCCGTCGCCGCCGAACGCGAGACGCGCCTGGCCCACCGCACCCAGCCGATCACCGGCGTCAGCACCTTCCCCAACATCACCGAACGCTCCCTGCGCGAGAGCGCCCCCGTCGCCGAGGGCCGCGGGGTCGACGAGCAGCCCGGACTACTGCCGCGCCGCGACGCCGAGATGTTCGAGGCGCTGCGCGACCGGTCCGCCGCGCACGAGACCGCCACCGGCACGCGTCCCGAGGCCGTCCTCGTCTGCCTCGGCACCCGCCGCGACTACGGTCCCCGCGAGATGTTCATCGCGAACCTCCTCGCCGTCGGCGGCATCGCGACCCGCTCGATCGAGGTCGACTCCGCCGAGGCCCTCACCGCGGCGCTGTCCGACGCGAGTGCCCCCACGCTCGCCGTCCTCTGTTCCTCGGCCGACGTGTACGAACGCCTCGCGCCGGACGCGCTCGCCGCCCTCCGTGAGGCGGGCGTGGGCCGCGTCCTCATGGCCGGTCGCGCGACCGAGTACCCCCCGCGTGGTGAGGACGGTGCCGACCGCGCCGACTCCGAGGCGACGGTGACCGCCGCCGACGCCCCCGACGGCGTCGTCCACGACGGCATCGACGTCGTCGACACCCTGCACACCGTTCTCGACGACATGGGAGTGGCCCGATGACGATCCCGCGTTTTGACTCGATCGAACTCGGCGACGGCCTGCCCGACGCCGAGGACGCCGCCCGCTGGACCCAGGCGCTGGGGGAAGACCCCGAGCCGTGGGAGACACCCGAGCGCATCGTCGTCCCGCGTCTGTTCACCGAGGACGACCTCGACGGCCTGGACTTCCTCGAGACCGTGCCCGGCGCGCCGCCGTTCCTGCGCGGCCCGTACCCGACGATGTACGTCAACCAGCCCTGGACCGTGCGCCAGTACGCCGGGTTCTCCACCGCCGAGGAGTCCAACGCCTTCTACCGCCGCAACCTCGCGGCCGGCCAGAAGGGTCTGTCGATCGCGTTCGACCTCGCCACGCACCGCGGGTACGACTCCGACCACCCGCGCGTCGCCGGTGACGTCGGCATGGCGGGCGTGGCCATCGACTCGATCTACGACATGCGCACCCTCTTCGACGGCATCCCGCTGGACCGCATGAGCGTGTCGATGACGATGAACGGCGCCGTGCTGCCGGTGCTCGCGCTCTACGTCGTCGCCGCCGAGGAACAGGGCGTCACCCCCCAGCAGCTGTCGGGCACCATCCAGAACGACATCCTCAAAGAGTTCATGGTGCGCAACACCTACATCTACCCGCCGCTGCCCTCGATGCGGATCATCTCCGACATCTTCGCGTTCACCAGCACGAACATGCCGCGGTTCAACTCGATCTCGATCTCCGGCTACCACATGCAGGAGGCCGGGGCGACGGCCGACATCGAGATGGCCTACACCCTCGCCGACGGCGTCGAGTACATCCGTGCGGGCCGCTCGGTCGGCCTCGACGTCGACGCGTTCGCGCCGCGGCTCAGCTTCTTCTGGGCCATCGGCATGAACTCCTTCATGGAGATCGCGAAGATGCGCGCCGCCCGCCTGCTGTGGGCGCGGCTCGTCCGAGAGTTCGGCCCCAAGAAGTCGACGAGCATGTCGCTGCGCACCCACAGCCAGACCTCCGGCTGGTCGCTCACCGCGCAGGACGTCTACAACAACGTGATCCGCACGTGCCTCGAGGCGATGGCCGCGACCCAGGGCCACACCCAGTCGCTGCACACCAACGCCCTCGACGAGGCCATCGCGCTGCCCACCGACTTCAGCGCCCGCATCGCCCGCAACACCCAGCTCTTCCTCCAGCAGGAGTCGGGCACGTGCCGGGTCATCGACCCGTGGGGCGGCAGCGCCTACATCGAGAAGCTCACCCACGACCTGGCCCGCCGCGCGTGGGCGCACATCGAGGAGGTCGAGCAGGCGGGTGGCATGGCCAAGGCCATCGAGGCCGGCATCCCCAAGCTGCGCATCGAGGAGGCCGCGGCCCGCACCCAGGCCCGCATCGACTCCGGCCGTCAGCCCGTCATCGGCGTCAACAAGTACCTCGTCGAGGGTGACGAGGGCATCGAGGTCCTCAAGGTCGACAACGCCTCCGTGCGCCGCCAGCAGATCGAGAAGCTGCGCCGCCTGCGCGAGGAGCGCGACGAGGAGAAGGTGACCGCGGCCCTCGCGAAGCTCACCCGCGTCGCCGAGGACCCGCAGGCCGGTGACAACCTGTTGCAGGCCAGCATCGACGCCGCCCGGGTCATGGCGACCGTCGGCGAGATCTCCGATGCGATGGAGAAGCCGTTCGGCCGCTTCACCGCCCAGATCCGCACGATCAGCGGCGTCTACCGAGAGGAGTCCGGCACGAACACCAACCTCGACCGCGCCTCCGGCCTCGTCGCCCGCTTCGAGGAGCTCGAGGGTCGCCGCCCCCGCATCCTCGTCGCCAAGATGGGGCAGGACGGCCACGACCGCGGTCAGAAGGTCATCTCCACCGCGTTCGCCGACCTCGGCTTCGACGTCGACGTGGGCCCGCTGTTCCAGACGCCCGCGGAGGTGGCCCGGCAGGCCATCGAAGCCGACGTGCACGTCGTCGGCGTGAGTTCCCTCGCCGCCGGACACCTCACCCTGGTGCCCGCGCTGCGCAGGGAACTCGACGAGCGCGGACGTCCCGACATGGTCATCGTCGTCGGCGGCGTCATCCCCGCCCAGGACTTCGACGCGCTCCGCGAGGCCGGGGCCGACGCGATCTACCCGCCGGGCACGGTGATCCCGGAGGCCGCGTGCGGACTCGTGGAGACCCTCATCGCCCGCCTGGAGGAGGACGACGTATGAGGCGCGGACTCGCCGCCGCCGACCTCGAACAGGGCGTCCGTGAGGGGTCGCGGGCGATCATGGCCCGCGCGATCACGGTTCTCGAATCCTCACGACCCGACGACCGGCACGTCGCACGCGACCTCCTCGCCCGCCTCGAGCCGGACACGGGCTCGGCCGTCCGGGTGGGGATCTCCGGTGTCCCCGGCGCCGGCAAGTCGACCTTCATCGACGAACTCGGCACGCGGCTCATCGAGCAGGGGCGCCGCGTCGCGGTGCTCGCCGTCGACCCCAGCTCGTCGCGCACCGGTGGCAGCATCCTCGGCGATCGCACCCGCATGGCCCGTCTCGCCGCGAGCGACGCCGCGTTCATCCGCCCGTCCCCGTCGGGGTGTCACCTCGGTGGCATCGCACGGGCGACGCGGGAGGCGATGGTCGTCGTCGAAGCCGCCGGGTACGACGTCGTCCTCGTCGAGACCGTCGGCGTCGGCCAGTCGGAGGTCGCCGTCTCCGACATCGTCGACACGTTCCTCCTCCTCGCGCTCGCGCGCAGCGGAGACCAGCTGCAGGGCATCAAACGCGGCATCCTCGAACGGGCCGACATCATCGGCGTCAACAAGGCCGACGGCGAGCACGCCACGGAGGCCCGCGTCACCGCCCGTGAACTCGCCTCCGCGATGCGGCTCATGATGGGATCCGACGAATCGCGGCGCCGCCCACCGGTGTTCACGTGCAGCGCCGCCACCGGCGACGGGCTCGACGACATCTGGCAGGCCGTCCTCGATCATCGTGGCGACCTGGAGGACTCCGGTCGCCTCGGCCCCCGCCGCGCGGCCCAGCAACTCGAATGGATGTGGACGATGGTCGACACCCGGCTGCACGACGCCGTCCGGCGCGCCCCGGGAGTCCGCGACAGACGCGCCGACCTCGAGGAGCGAGTCGGCTCCGGCACGCTCAGCGCCCTCGAAGCCTGCGAGGAGGTGCTGGCCGAGTTCGGGCGGGAGGCTCGCGAGGCGCTGTCCTCGAGTGCCTAGAGATTCACCCATCCTTCCCGCCTGGGCCGGTGGCCCCGTCCGTGTGGAACGGACGGGGCCACCGTGCGTCCGGGCCTCCACGGGTCCACTCGATCCCCCGGGCGAACGCCCTCCGACCGGATGGCCGCGTGCGGGTCGGCCCGCGCGGGTCACTCCCACCTCGCCGGGGCGGGCGCGGGCCGATAGCGTCGGGCACATGAGCACTCTCGTCCTCGTCGCGAATGCCGGTGACGGCACGATCACCTCCCTCCGACTCGACGGTGAGAAGGGGGAGTTGCGCGCCCTCACGACCACGACGGTGGGGGACGGATGCGGCACGCTCGCCGTGGACCCCGACCGTGGGCTCGTCCACGCCGCCACCAAGGAGCCGGCGATCGTCACGCTCCGCATCGACGCAGAGTCGGGCGCCCTCACCGAGGTCTCCCGTCTCGACCTCGACGCGCAGCTCGCCTACCTCGCGCTCGCGCCCGGCGGGGACGTCGTCCTCGGCGCCTCGTACGACGGCGGGTTCGCCGCCACGTGGTCGGTGCAGGACGGCGTCGTCGGTGAGGAGGTCTCACGCACCGAGCACGCCAACTGCCACTGTGTCGTCACCGACGCGGCCGGCGCGCACGCCTACGTCGTGGCCCTCGGCGACGACCTCGTCGCCCAGTTCGACCTCGCCGCCGACGGCACGCTCACCCCGATGGCGACGCCCACGGTCGCGATGCCCGACGGCTGCGGCCCGCGCCACCTCTCCCTCGACGGCGACGTGGCCTACCTCGTCACCGAGTACTCCGCCGAGGTCTTCCGCCTCCACATCGGCACCGACGGGTCGCTCGCGCGCGACGAGGCCGTGCGCATCGACTCCCCGGAGGCCGACCTCGGGCACAGCGTCATGGGTGCCGACCCCGCCAAGGAGCACCTGCGCTGGGGCGCCGATGTGCACCGCGTCGGGGAATGGCTGCTCGCCTCGGAGCGCACCGCCTCCACGCTCGCGACCGTGACCCTCGGCGAGGGCGGCCGACTCGGCGAGGTCGTCTCGATCATCGACACCGAGACCCAGCCGCGCGCGTTCGGCGTCGCGCCCGACGGCAGGCACGTCGTCGTCGTGGGGGAGAAGTCGCCGCACGCCGCGCTCTACCGTCTCGGCGCGGGCGGCACGCCCGAACTCCTCGCCCGCGCCGACGTCGGCGAGACCGCCCGCTGGGTCTCGTTCGCCTGACCCGCGGGCGTCCATGCCCGTGCCCCGACCATCCGCTCGACCAGGTCCCTCGCGGCCCGGCGCCAGAACAGGACACCTCAGCTCATGACCCGTCCCGGAGTGATCGTCGACGTCGACGGCACCCTGCTCGACACGAACTACCTCCACACGGTCGCCTGGGCGCGCGCGCTGCGGGCGAACGGCTACGACGACGTCGACATGGCGACGATCCACGCCGCCATCGGCATCGCGAGCGACGGTCTCGTCGAGTACGTCACCGGCGGACCCGACGACGCGGTGGGTAGCACCCATGCGAGCGAGTACGAGGCGTTCCAGGACGACGTTCGCGCGTTCCCCCGCGCCGGTGACCTGCTGCGCGCCTGCGCCGAGAAGGGCCTCGCGGTCGTCATCGCGACGAGCGGTCGTGCGAGCGACCTCGAGTGGATGCTTCCCGCGATCGGTGTCGACGAGGACGTCATCGCCACGGCCACCACCTCCGGCGACGTCGAGGAGGCCAAGCCCGCGCCCGACCTCATGGAGGTCGCGATGACCCAGGGCGACCTCGACCCGGCCCGCACCGTGGCCCTCGGCGACACCGTCTGGGACGTCGAGGCCGCCGCCAAGGCGGGGATCCCCTGCGTCGCCGTCCTCACCGGAGGCGTCGGGGAGGCCGCGTTGCGGGAGGCCGGTGCCGTCGAGGTGTGGACGAGCGCTGCCGACCTCCTCGCCCATCTCGGGGACTCGCGCATCGGTCGCCTCGCCGACTGAACCCGTGGGGTCCGGCGGGTCCCTGCGCTCGCGGCGGGTCCCTACGGTCGAGTCGCGGCGGCGGAGTACAGCAGCGAGCGGACGGCCTCGATGACCGCCGGGGAGACCGCGGTGACGTCCTCGCCGCTGTCGAGCAACCGGAAGCCGCCGCCGACGAGGCTCCGCGTGAGTTCGGCGCCGATGATGGCCCGTCGTTCGCCCGCGCCGCGCCTGGGACGCCCCGAACCTGCGCCCGGACCCTCGTGCGCCCCCTGGGCCCGGGATGGCGACGACGACGTCGTGTCGCCACCGCCCGTGCGGTCGCCACCGCCCGTGTCCTCACGACCGGGTGCGTGGTCGGGGCGGAGGGCGGCGTGCACGTCGTCGTCGCGGCCGTCCACCGCGGCCGTGTCGTTGCCGGCGCGGGCACCGCGGAACGGGGGGTGATCCCCGCTGACGAGGCGTCGCCACTCGACGAGCAGGACGTCCTCGACATCGCGGTGGGCGTGCTCGACGGCGTCCATCGACCCCTGGCCCAGGGTGAGGCCGGTCGCGAGGTCCATGAGCCAGCCGTGGCCCGTCCGAGCGGCCTGATCGAGGTTCGTCTCGACCCAGGCGAGGATGCGAGCCGACGGGTCGTCGCCGGCGGCGTCGACCGCCTCCGCGACGGCGCCCATCCAGTCGGGCAGATGCCGCTCGAGCACGAGTCCGCGCAGGTCGTCGACCGAATCGACATACCGGTAGATGCTGTTGCGGGCGATGCCCGCGGCCTTCGTCACGGCGCCGGCGGTGAGGCCGTCGACCCCCTCGGTGCGCACGATGCTCTCCGCGGCGTCGACGAGTGCGGTGCGCACGTTCTCGCGGTGCTCGCGCACGGTCGCGGCGGCGATGCGTGGCATGGGCGTCCTCTCCGGACGCGGGCGGATCGACGCCGACCGCGGTCCTGCTCTGTCCTCCCGAGTGTGCCGGATCCGGTCATGGGGGCGACCCTCCCCGGGTGGAGCCACCTCATGTCGCCACCGGACTGGATTTAGCGACACCCTGTCCCTAAGATAGCTCACGTCCGCCGACGCCGCCCGCCGATGGACGACCCGACTTCCTCGGGCCGACAACCGCGCTCACAGGAGATTCCAGGGATGTCAGACCGCTCCTCCCGCCCCGGCGCGAGCCCTGAGCCCGCCCGTCCGAGCGCGGGTGGCGACGGCCCCCGCGCCGACACCACCCCCCTCGACGCCCACCCCCGGGTCCACGACGTCGCCACGACGACGACGCCGACCGCAGCCCCCGCCGCCGACGATCACGGCAGTCGCGTCGTCCCCGGCGCAGTGACCCCCGGCACCGCGGCCCACGATCACCGCTGGGCCGCGCTCGGCGTGCTCGCCGCGGGACTGTCGATGATCGTGCTCGACGGCACGATCGTCGGCGTCGCCCTCCCGCAGATCGTCGGCGACCTGCGGCTCGGGCTCACCGAGGCCCAGTGGGTCAACAGCCTGTATGCGGTCGTGTTCGCCGCGCTGCTGCTGTCGTTCGGGCGGCTCGGTGACCGGTTCGGACGACGCAACCTGTTCCTCGGTGGCATCACGGTGTTCACGCTGAGCAGCGTCGTCGCAGGCTTCGCCGGGTCGGCCGGAGCGCTCATCGCCTCGCGTGCCCTCCAGGGCATCGGTGGCGCGATGATCCTGCCGACGACCCTCTCGACCGTCAACGCGATCTTCCGCGGCAAGGAGCGCGCGGCCGCGTTCGGTGTGTGGGGTGCCGTGATGTCGGGCATGGCGGCCGTCGGCCCGCTTCTCGGCGGCGTGCTCACCCAGTACGCGTCGTGGCGGTGGATCTTCTTCGTCAACATCCCCATCGGCCTCGCGATCGTCCTGCTCGGCCTGCGGTTCGTGCCCGAGACCCGCGGGGAGCAGGGCACGGGCGGCGCCGACGTCCCTGGTGCCCTCACGAGCGCGGCCGGGTTCGGCCTCATCGTCTTCGGCCTCATCGAATCCCAGGACCTGGGCTGGTG
Source organism: Mobilicoccus sp. (assembly GCF_032060985.1). Lineage (NCBI taxonomy): Bacteria > Bacillati > Actinomycetota > Actinomycetes > Micrococcales > Dermatophilaceae > Mobilicoccus > Mobilicoccus sp. The sequence goes on along the minus strand of NZ_DAMBGD010000015.1, from coordinate 73,875 downwards.
GACCCCCAAACAGGACTTCCACGTGCTCGGACTCACGTGGCCGGCCACGGCACCGATCTCCGCGGCGCCGGTCGCCATCGTCCTCGGCGCCATCCTGCTCGTCCTCTTCTACGTCCTCGAGCAGCGCCGGGCGGGGCGGGGGCGCCTCGGGATCATGGACTTCTCCCTGTTCGGCATCGGCAGCTTCCGTTGGGGCAACGTCGCCGCCGGGGCCGTCGCGGTCGGCGAGTTCGCGCTCGTCTTCGTCCTACCGCTCTACCTCGTCATGGTGCTGCACGAGACGACCCTCACCTCCGGGTTCGTGCTCGCCGCGATGGCGCTCGGTGCATTCTTCGCCGGCGCGCAGGCCCGACACATCGCCGCGCGCCTCGGCGCTCCTCGGGTCGTCCTCCTCGGCCTCGGGCTCGAGGTCGTCGGCACCGCGGCGACGGCGTTCGTCCTCAGCCCCACGACCTCCCCGTGGCTCGTCGCCGCCTGCCTCGTCATCTACGGCGTGGGTCTCGGACTGGCGTCGGCGCAGCTCACCTCGACCGTGCTCCTCGACGTGCCCACCGGGCGTTCGGGCACCGGCTCGGCCGTCCAGAGCACAGTGCGCCAGGTGGGCTCGGCCCTCGGCACGGCGCTGGCGGGCACGGCGCTCGCGGCCGGACTCGGAGCGCCGGGGTTGCGGGCGGATCCCGCGACGTTCTCCACCGCGGCCTCGTGGGCCATCGCCCTGTCGACCGCGTTCCTCGTGCTCGGGTTCCTCGCCGCCCTCCGCGTCGCCGCCGTCGCGAGCACCGTCGACCGTCAGGCCGTCACCACCCACTGACCCCCTCCCCTCACGGCGACCCGGTCCGATCGGCTGACGTCATCGGGACTGGGGTGTCGGTGGGGTGGCGGGCAGGAGGGTCAGAGGGTGGGAGGTCGGTCGCCGCGGAGCCGGTCGAGCCGACGTCGGTCGCGCTTGGTGGGGCGTCCCGTGCCGCGCTCGCGGAGGGCGACGGGGGCCGGACGCTCCTCGCGTGGCGGGAGCGGTGGGGACTCGTCGAGGTAGGCCTGGACGGCGATCGGCGCCCCGACCCGCTTGGTCAGCAAATGCTGGGCCACGAGGATCCTCGGTCGTGGTCCTCCGGTCACCGTGACGCGGTCGCCGATCCGCACCGACGTCGACGGCTTGACGCTCGCGCCGTTCACGCGCACGTGGCCGGCCTTGACCGCCGCGGTGGCGAGCGACCGGCTCTTGAACATGCGCACGGACCACAGCCACACGTCGACCCGCACGCCGCCTGCCTCGCTCATCCCCCCAGCGTAGGGGGCTCGTCGTGGCCGCACCGTCGCTGCCGGACCGCCGCGGGCTCGGTGCGGTTCGGTGCGGGCTCGGTGCCGCCACGACTCCTGCCACGGGAACAAGATCAGCGCTCTCACCCGGATGGGACACTGACGCCATGCCGACACCCCGCCGCAGCAGGGCCGAGAACCGCCTCCACATGGAGGCCGAGATCCTTCGGCTCGGCCGTGCCCAACTCACCGACCGTGGCCCTGCGCAGCTCTCCGTCAGGCAGCTCGCCCGTGACCTCGGCGTCGCGTCCTCGGCGGTCTACCGGTACGTCGCCGACCGCGATGCCCTGCTCACGCTCCTGCTCGTCGATGCCTACACCGACCTCGCCGACGCCGTCGACGCCGCCGTGGCCGCGGCCCCTGACACCGCGGTGGCACGCCTCTTCGCTGTCGGGGACACCCTGCGCGCGTGGGCGCTCGACCACCCGTCGAGCTGGGGTCTCGTCTACGGGACCCCGGTGCCGGGGTACACGGCGCCGCCTGAGCGGACGACCGGTCCGGGTACCCGGCTCATGGCCACGCTCGCCCTCGTCATCGCCTCCCTGCCACCCCGCGCCACGGCCGGAACCCCTGCCGACACGGAGGCGGCCGACGGCCCCGAGCCCACGGGTCCCTACGCCGAGTACCTCACCGCCGGGGCGGCCGCGCTCGGCGTCGATGCCGAGCCCGTGGTGATGGCCGACGCGGTGCAGGCGTGGTGCGCGATCGTGGGCACGATCTCGATGGAGGTGTTCGGCCAGCTCGGGCACGAGGCGAACGACGTCGGCGAGAGCATCCTGCACCGCACCCTCGGCACGATCCTCGCGGGTCGCGTGTGAGGGTGCCGGATCGCCCTCAGCGCCGGGCTCGGCCCCGACGGGCTGTGCCCGCTCGACTGCGGACACGGCCCGCGTAGGCGCGGTCGAGAAGGTCGGGTGGGTCGCTCGGGACGGGCCGATCGGCTCAGCCGGGGGTCTCGCTCCACGGGGCGACGGGCCGGGTGAGGTCGTCGTCGGCGCCGACCGAGGCGACCCAGCCGTCGACGAGGGTGCCGTCGGGCATCGGCAGGTAACGGGGGACGGTGGCGTGCCAGGTGAATCCGCAGGCCCAGGCGACGCGCCACGAGGCGACGTTGCTGACGTTCGCCCACCAGTGCACCCGCTGCCCGCCGTCGTCGAACCACCACCGGCACACCAGTCGGACGGCGGTGGTCATGACGTGACGGCCGCGCGCGTCGGGGTGCAGGCCGAACCCGATCTCGGCGGCACCCGAACCACGGGGACGTAGGTCGATCGTGCCGGCGAATGCCTCGACCCCGTCGTCGTCGGTCCAGCGGATCGCCCAATGGAGGTTCCCGCGCGGCTCCGCCCACCCGCGGCGGGTCAGCGCGAGGAACTCCTGTGCGTCCGTCTCCCCGTAGGGCCGGGGGACGGTGGTCCAGCGCACGCTCTCCGGGTCGGTGCACTGCTCGACGATCGCCGTGACGTCCTCCTCGCGGTGCGCGGTGAGCCGCACCCGCCCGTCGGCGAGCCGGGGGACGGGATCGGTGCTCATGCCTCCAGGAGAGCATGCCGCGCGTCGGGACGCACCCACCTTTCGCGGTGGCCGTCCGACGTCGGGAACACCGGCGCGGCCACTCGGTCAGAGCCTCATCACAGGTCGCCGCGTGGTGATGACGTTCGGGTCGAGCAGGGACCCGCCGCCCCGACCTCGAGGATGTGCGCGGTGACCCACCGAGCGCGCGGCCAGTCCTCCCTCGCTCGCCGCGGACGTGTCGTCGACCCTCGGCGCGCTCGTGCACGACGGACACCGAGAGCGCCCGGTGCCCACCGCCGTCGGGCTCAGCGCACCGCGTCGTGGGAGAGGGAGCTGATGACGTCGTCCACCGGCGCCGGGCGGCCGAACAGCCATCCCTGGGCCAGGGGGCAACCGAGGTGCTCGAGGATGACGGCCTGGTCGGGCGTCTCCACGCCCTCGGCGAGGATGTTGTCGATGCCGAGGCTGCGCACGAGGGCCATGACGGCCGCGAGCTGCCGGGTGGCGGCCTCCTCCTGACCCAGTCGGGCGACGAGGGACCGGTCGAGTTTGACGTCGTCGACCGGCAGGCGCAGCAGCGTCGAGAGCGAGGCGTAGCCGGTGCCGAAGTCGTCGATGAGCACGATGACGCCCTGCCGGCGCAGGTCGCGGATCGCCTCGAGCACGTGCGGGGCGGTGTCGACGAGCATCGTCTCGGTCACCTCGAGCCACACGGCGTGCAGCGGCAGCCCGGCCTCCCGCGCACATCGGCGCACCATCTCGGTGAACCCGGGGTCGAGGAGCTGGGCGGGGGAGACGTTGACGGAGACCGCGACATCACCCACGCGGGGGCATTCGCGCCGGATGCGGGCGAGGCCCGCGCACGCCTCACGCATCGCGAGTTCGCCGAGTTCCCTGATGAGCCCGAGTTCCTCGGCGAGCCCGATGAACACCTCGGGGGAGACGGGACCGAGTTCGGGCTCGTCCCAGCGCAGGAGGGCCTCCCAGGCGAGGGTCGTGTCGAAGGCGGCGCCACCGCGGATGGGTTGGAGGTGGACGCGGAACTGCTCCTCGGCGATCGCCGTGGCGAGCCGGTCGCCGAGCGTGGCCCGGATGCGGCTGCTCTCGGCCAGGGCCTCGTCGAAGAACACGACCTGGCCGGTGGCGCGGGCCTTCGCCTCGTACATGGCGACGTCGGCGCGGCGGAGCATCTCCTGTGCGTCCACCTCGTCGGTGGGCAACGCCAGGGCGGCGCCGACGGTGATCGTCACCGTGTGCTCGCGTCGTGCGTTGACGACGAGGGGTTCGCGCAGGGAGGCGCGCATGCGGTCGGTGAGCGCGAGCGCGGCCGCCTGATCGGGGACGTCGGCGACGACGACGAACTCGTCGCCGCCGTGGCGGGCGAGGGCGTCCCCCGGCGCCAGGCTCGCCGCGAGGCGCGTCGCGACCTGGCGCAGGAGGTCGTCCCCGGCGGTGTGACCCCAGGTGTCGTTGACGTGCTTGAAGTCGTCGCAGTCGACGAAGACGACCGCCGTCCCGGACGACCCGCGCGCATTCCGACCGAGTCGCCTGGTGAGGGTCTCGAACAGCGACGACCGGTTGAGCAGCCCGGTGAGGGGGTCGTGGGCCGCGCGGTGCCGACTCCGGGCCTCCGAGCCGGTCAACGCCTGCATGGTGCGGGTGAGCCGGACGAACACGAGCACGAGCAGCACGGTGACGAGCGTGGGGCGGGCGATCGCGTCGATGGAGCCGTAGAGCGGGACGGACGTGGCGAGGATCGCCGGCGAGATCGTGAAGAGGATGAGCGCGGTGGGCCGGCGCGACCCGCGTTCGTCGTCCACCGGGTGGTACTGCAGCTCGACGACCGAGGGGTGCCCGGCCGCGATCGCGTATCCGAGGTAGGCGAAGAGGTAGCAGGCGAGCAGGGGCCTGACCCACTCGGGGGCGAACAGGTGGGCGGCCGCGTAGGCGAGGTCGAGGCCGAGCTGCAGCGTGAGGACGAGGATGAAGACCTGAAGCGCCGGCACCGTGCGGTGGAGGCGCCGTGACAGGTTGACCGCGAGCGCGAGAAGGGTGAGGTCGGTCGCGGGGTAGACGCCGAGGGCCACGCCCCTCGGCTGCATCGACCCGGCGGCCATAGGGACGACCATGATCACCCAGACCAGCAGCAACGCCCCCACCGTCACCGCGATCGTGTCGAGGATCGTCGACTCGTCCTGCCGCCCGAGGTGCACGGCGAGGGCCCCGAGCCACACGACCAACAGGGCGTACCCGAGCACATAGGTCGTGTTGACCACGCTCTCCGGGCTGTCGGAGAGGATGTAGTTCGCCGTGAACGACAGGATGAAGCACGCGCCGGCGAGGGTCTGGGGCGCCCACACCTGGAGCGGACGCACACCTCGCAGGATCGGGGACAGGCAGAACACCGTGACGAGGACGATCGCCGCGCCGCCGTAGAAGACGTGGCCGAGGCCGAAGGCGTCGACGGTGAAGGCCACGGCACACGCGGTGGCCAGCACGAATCCGAGCGCGATGCAGAGTCGGGTCCCGCACCTCGAGCGGAACTGCCGGGCCGCCGGGACGTGCGACATGGGTGTGCTCAGGCGTCGGGGAGGGTCATGGGGTGGTCGAGCGTGTCGCCGGCGGGGGAGGGCTCGCCGAGGAGGAACCCCTGGGCCCATTCGAAACCGAGGTCGCGCACGAGGGCGAGCTGCCCGGAGGTCTCCACACCGGCGGCGACGACGGGCAGACCCACGTCCTGGACGGCCCGCGCGAGGCGCGCGAGGGCGTCGGCCTCACCGGCGAGCACGCGCGGGTGCAACGTGATGATGTCGACGCCGACCTCGCCGGCCGCCGGTAGCAGGTCGAGGTCGGCGTCGGTGAATCCGTCGAGGCAGAAGGAGATCTCCATCGCCTGGAGGTGCCGCAACCGATCGAGAGTGGCCGCATCCCTCTCGTCGACGAGGTCCCGGAACAGGACCGTGGGGATGTCGACGAGGAGCCGGTCACCGGAGATCTCGTGGCGGCGGAGGGCCGCGGTGACGTCGGCGACGAGGTAGGGGTGCGCGATCGTGTCGCGGCACGCGTTGACGCGCACGATCAGTCGCGACCCGGCGGCGTCGCCGAGAGCGGCCTGGATCGCGGCGAAGTGGCCGATGGCGGCCTCGAGGACGCTGAGGTCGAGCTCGCGGGCCTGTCCGCGTTCGCGGGCCTCGGCGAACAGCCCCGCCGGTAGGCCGTCGGCCCCGGAGGACCCGGTGGTGTCACGCCTGGCCAGGGCCTCGAGGCCCTGCAGGGCATCGGTGTGCAGGTTGTAGAAGGGCTGGAAGAAGGTCACGACGGCGTCGGCGATGGCCTCGTCGACGGCCCCCGGTATTCCGGCCCCGGTGTCCATCACCATGGTGACTCCTCGTGTCCGCACGTGTGCCATTCGTCCGTGCTGCCGTGATTGTGAGAGCGATGAGGGACCAGTACACCCGACGGCGGCCCGGATCGGCGCCCCCATTTCGGTGTGTCTCGTCGTGCGATCGGCCTCCTCGTCCGAGTCGGCGGGGTGGAGAAGACCAGGTCGCCGCGGCCCTCCGTGGATTCCTCAGGCCTGGGCGTCGATGAGCAGGCCCTTGTCGAACATCCCGAACAGGGCGTTTCCCCCGAGACGCCGGGCCGCGAGCAGGAAACCGAGTCCCGTGCCGCCGCGCAGGGCGTCGAGGAGCTCCCGGGGCGGCATCCGCAACATCCGGCTCAAGCGGCCGAGCCCTTCGCGCTGGACCGGGGTGATGGTGTCGGAGAGCAACCCCGAGGTGAGCTCGGGGTTGGCGAACCCGCCGTCGGTGCGGTTCTCACCGCGCGCCGGGACGCGTCCGGGCGCGGCGGGTGGGGCGGACGCACCGACACCGGCGAGCGGGGGCGGCGCGGCAGCGGTGGCCGCCGACGCTCGCAACGGGTCCAAACCCTCCACGCCTGCCACGGTCACGGCCTCCCCATCGGCCGGTCCGGCGCCAACCTCACCCCTCCGGGCCAGGTTCTCGACAGTCGAGCACGGAGCCCCGTGACCGCGCCCGAGGGCGGGGAGCACGCGAGCGCCACTCGTCGGGCGGCGTGTGGCGGCGCCGCGGGCGGAGTGCGCACGGGTGGGGCCGTCAGCCCTCCTCGCCCTCACCCGCCGAGATCGTGCCGAGCCGGGACGGTGCAAGCGTGGTGGCCGCGTCGGGCAGGCGCTGCGAGACGGTCGCCCCGCCGTCCTTGCCGCAGGCGGGAACGAGGGCCGGCTGGTCGGCCGGGTGCGCGGCGAACCAGGGGGTGAGGTCGTAGACGGTGCCGTCGATCACCGTCCAGCACGAGGCCGGGTCGGCATGGCGGGCCACCTGCTCCATCGAGAACGCCCGGGTCTCCTCGCCGGTGCCGGTCCCGTCGAGCGCGCCCCGCCACGTCGCGTCCGCGCCGGAGTGCCCGACGACGACCGTGAGGACCGTCGTCGCGACGGCGAGGGCGGCCGTCACGAGGCCGAGGACGCGGGGCCACGTGCCGCTCCGGCGAAGGGCCGGGGTTGCCGAGGAGCCCGTCGCCGTCGTCCCTCCTGGGGCCACGCGGTCGCCGGAGGTGACCTGGCCGGACGCGGCCGCCGTACGCCGCCGGGTGAGGAACCACCAGGTGGCCGCCGCGAGCCACGTGAGTACCGCGACCGCGAACAGCCGGTCGGCCCATTCGGCGTGCTCCACCGGCGTGCCGAGGTGCCCGGCGAGGGCCTCGCCGGACTCCTTGGCGAGGAACGTCGCGGGGACGGCGATGGTGAGCAGGCCGAGGGAGACCGCGCCGAGCCGCCTGCCCCACCACGGCCAGAACACCGCGGCGACCAGCGACAGCGCCGAGAGCGGCAACAGCGCGACCGCCGCGTGGACCGCGAGGGGGTGGACCGGCAGGCCGGTGATCGAGTCGAAGAGTCCGTCCATCGGTGTCTCCTGGGGCGTCGTGGCGTCGGGCGTGGTGGGTGGGGCGGCGGGGTCAGCTGCCGAGGACGCCGATCTGGAAGGTGGCGAGGCGGTTGTGCGGTGCGGTGTCGTTGCCGTGCTGTCCGTCGAACGCGCCGGAACCATCGGTGCCGCAGAGGGCTTCGATCCGGCTCCTGCCGCCGGGGTGCTGCCCGATCCACTCGGTGACGTCGTAGACCTTGCCGTCGATGGCGGTCCAGCAGGAGTCGGGGTCGGCGTGCTTCTCGACCTCGGCCATCGTGAACGTCGTGCTCGATGCCGTCGCGGGGGGCTGGGCGGCGGGCGTCTGAGCGGTGTCGTCGTCGCCGCACGCGGCGAGGGCGGTCGTGAGCAGCAGCGCGGCGCTGCCGGCGAGGAGGCGCTTCATGAGGGTCCTTTCGAAAGCATGGTGCGAGGCCACGGTACGAGAGAGCGCCGAGGGTCGACGACGCTCGGACCGTGTCGCGATGCGCGGCGGCGAGGACGCAGACCGACGGAGGACGCCACAGGCGGCCGGACATGGCCGCTCACGGGTGGCGGGCGCGCCGGACGTGGTGCCGACGCCTGCGGGCGTAGACGTCGCTCGCGCCCTGGACCCCGGTGAGTCTGCGCCACACCCACCCGTCGGGGACGCGGCGCCCGGTGGCGACGTATTCGACGACGGAGTCGTAGTCGAGGACCTGCACGAGTTCGTCGAGGGCCCGGTGGGTCCCGGCGAGCAGGAGTTGGTCGTGGCGTCGGAGCTCGACCTCGTCCTCGGGTGCGTAGATCGTGTGCCCGTCACGCACGATGAGCAGGGTCGTCAGCCTCAGGGGCGCGTCCCGGTCGTCGGGCTGACGGGCGAGATCACCGACGGTGAGGCGGGAGTGCTGCAGCCACCGGTCGATGGCCGGGGCACCGCGCCGATCGAGGCGGACGAGGCGACGTTCGGGGGGCTCCTCACCACAGTGTTCGCCGATGCGGGCGAGGAGCCGCGTCGACCACACGTCGTCCTGGGCGAGCGCGTGCTCGACGAAACTCCACGTCACCGGGGTCACGACGCGGACGAGGGCCTCGTTGGCCACGAGATCGGTGGGCGAGTAGACCGCGTCGATCTGGAGGGCCTCGACGAGGGCGCGGTGGGCGTGGGAGGCCTGCCGGACGGCGACGAACAGGTCGGCGTCGTCGCGGCGGGCCCGTTCGGCGAGGGCGAGGTTGACGGTGTCGGAGTCGGCGCCCGCGATGAGCCCGACGGCGTCGCCGACGTCGAGGTGCTCGCTGCTCGCCTCGACGACGTCGACCTCGAGGCCGGTGCGGCGGAGGTCGTCGGCGACCTCGGTGACGAACGCGTCGTCGCCGACGATGATCCAGCGCCCGTCGGTGACCATCGGCGCACGGTCGGGGGTCGTCACCCCCTGTTCCGACATGAGGGTCGCGACGAGTCGGTAGGTGTCGGGCCGTTCCATCGCGAGCAGGAGGTACTCGCCGAACCGGTCGGAAGGGTGGACGACGGCGCCGGCCTCGAGCTCACGCATGTGCGCGGCCGTCGAGCGGGTGTGGGCCCGGGCGATGACGGGGACGTCGGGCCGCAGCAGCGAGACGGCGATGACGATCGCGAGGTTCGTGTCGTCGTCGTCGGTGAGAGCGAGGACGGCCTGGCAACGGGACTTGCCGAGTCCGGCGAGACCGAGCACACCGGGCAGGGAGCCGTCGGCGGAGAGCCCGGGCACGTCGGCGTAGAGGCTCTCGGTGGCGAGCCGGTCGATCGCCGAGTCGGCCCGGTCGACGACGACGACGCGATGGCCGTGGGCGTCGAGTTCGAGGACGACCTGCCGTCCCGCCTTGCCGTAGCCGGCGACGATGACGAAGTCCTCCTGCAGCCGCCGCACCCGGCGTCCGAATCGGTGGGTGGTGAACGCCTCCCGCACGGTCTCGTCCTGGACGAGGTTGATGCACGTGCCGATCGCGTAGGCCCACCCGATGACCGTGAGGTAGATCGAGAACGTCACCCACATCCGTTGCGGCGTCGTGAAATCGGTGATCTCGCCGAAACCGATGGTCGTCGCCGTGTAGGTGATGAAGTAGAACGACTCGAACACCCCGAGGCGGGTGCCGTCGGGGCCCGGGATGAGGGTGAGACCGACGACCGAGACCGAGAAGATGCCGATGAGGACGATGAGCGGCACCCGCAGGCGGCGCAGCATGAGGAAGATCGCGTCGGTGGAGGGGATCTCCCTGGGTACCGCGACGGGCAGGAAGCGCCGCGCCCGCCGGGCCCGCGGGTCCGACAGCATGAGCAGCAGCGGGTTGGCCATGGTCAGCGGCGCTGGAACGAGATCGTCTCGACGACGAGGAGGACGAGCGAGACGAGGTTGGCGAGCAGGGCGCCGCCGGAGAGGGAGACGACCTGGGAGATGGCGTGGCGGGTCAACCCGTCCGGTTGCACGCTCTGGAAGAACACGAGCAGGCCGGTGGCCGTGAGGAGTTGGAGGCAGGCCACGAGCGAGGTGGCGAGGTGCGTCGCGCCCATCTGGGTGCGGTCGCCGAACTTGAGCACGAGCGCGATGACGTTGACGACGACCGCCGCATAGAGCTCCCAGGGACTGTGCAGGGCGGGGTCGCCGAGGTCGCCGATGAAGAAGCCGAAGTTGAGCGTCGCGGCGAGCAGCACGACGAAGGAGAAGACGACCTTCTCGAGATTCATACGGTCGAGGCTAACCGCCGGGGTCGCCCGAGGCCCGACGTCGGTGACCTGCGGTTCTCGTGTCAGGCCGGTTTCCCCGTCCATGCGGGGCCGGACCCGTCCCAGGCTCGCCGCGCCCCCCTCGAGCGCACTGCCGTGTCGGGCTACGCCGACGCCTTCGCCGCGAGGCGGTGGAGGGCGTCGAGGACGAGGTCCCAGAAGCGGTCGGCGTCGAGCGTCTCGGCGATCCGGGTTCGGCACGACTCGTCGGCGGGGAAGCGGAGGTCGGCGACGGTCATGCCGCGTGTGAGGGTGCCGGTGAGTTCGACCTGCAGCGGCGCACGGCGGGTCGTCATGACGCCGGGGTCGATGACGTGGGCGACGGCGCAGGGGTCGTGCAGCGGGGGGTGGTCGAGGCGTCCGCTCGCGCGGTAGGCGTCGCGGTAGAACGAGAGCATCCCGAGCGTGAGGTCGGCGACCGGGCCGCCGACCTCGGCGATGCGCGCGAAGACGTCCTCGGTCGCCTGGGCCTGGTGGGTGAGGTCGAGGCCGACCATCGTCACCGGCCATCCCGCGGTGACGACGATCTGCGCCGCCTCGGGGTCGCAGGCGATGTTGAACTCCGCGACCGGGGACTGGTTGCCTCCGCGCACGGCGCCACCCATGAGGACGACCTCGAAGACGCGCTCGACGATGCGGGGTTCGCGTCGCACGGCCAGGGCGATGTTCGTCAGCGGCCCGATGGGCACGAGGGTCACGGTGCCCGGGTCGCGGCTCATCACCGTCTCGAGGATGACGTCGACGGCGTGACGCGGGTCGAGGTCGCGCCGCACCGGCGGTGGGGTGACCCCGCCGAGCCCGGAGTCGCCGTGCACGTGCCCGGCGTCCTGCATCGGCTCGAGGAGCGGGTGGCCGGCGCCCGCCGCGATCGGTGCGGTGACGCCCGCGAGGGAGCCGACGGCGAGGGCGTTGTGCGTGACCTTGTCGAGGACCTGGTTGCCGCCGACGGTCGTCACGGCGAGCAGCTCGACCTCGGGGTTGCCCTCCGCGAGCATGATCGCCACCGCGTCGTCGAGACCGGGGTCGCAGTCGAGGATGATCTGGCGGGGCATGGCGCCTCCTTGCTCGGGGGTCGCGTCGCGGCGAGGTCGGCGACGGCTCAGGTGAGCTCGCAGGCCCCCATCGTCGGTCACCGGGGTGCCCACCGGGTGGGATCACGCCTCATCGGTCCCGCCTGCAGGCAGCGGGTCTCGACACGAGGCGCACCGACGCACGACGGGCCCCGCCGGATCGGCGGGGCCCGTCGAAGGGAGGATCGGCTCACTTCGTGGCGGCGGCGACCTTCTCGATGAGGGTGGCGGAGAACACCTCGAGGTCGCCGGGGTTGCGGCTCGTGATGAGGTTGCCGTCGACGACGCACTCCTCGTCGGTCCAGTCGACGCCGGCGTTCTTGAGGTCGGTCGAGATCGACTCGTAGCTCGTCATGCGGCGGCCCTGCGCGAGGCCCGCGTCGATGAGGATCCACGGACCGTGGCAGATCGAGGCGACGGGCTTGGCGGCGTCGAAGAACGCCGTGACGAAGGCCTGCGCGTCGGTGTCGATGCGGAGGGTGTCGGCGTTGATGGTGCCGCCGGGGATGACGAGGGCGTCGTAGTCCTCGGCCTTGGCGTCCTTGACCTCGACGTCGACGTCGAAGGTGTCGGCGTGGTCCCAGTCACCCTTCATCGCGGTGATCGTGCCGGACTCGGGGGAGACGAGGACCGGAGTGCCGCCCGCCTTCTTCACCTCGGCCCAGGGCTGGGTGAGTTCGGCCTGCTCGACGCCGTGTCCGAGGAGGAAGGCGACCTTGGTGCCGGAGATGTCCGTGGGCATCGTCGGCTCCTTTCGTTGTCGGGGGACGTGTGCGACCCATACCCATCGCCCGCGGGGGCGACACGTGGGTCACCGGTGGCAACACCGGCCCGGCCGCTACCCTTCCGAGGTGTCCGACTTCGCCTCCGCCCTCGCCGACCGAAACGTCCTTCTGCTGTTCGGGATGACCCCTCCCCGCGTCACCGTGTCGGAGGAGAAGGCCGACGAGGTCGCGAACGCCATGCTCACCCGCCTCGGCGGTCTCGACATCGACGGCCTGATCCTCTACGACCTCGACGACGAGAGTGAACGCACCGACGAGGAGCGTCCGTTCCCCTACCTCGAGACCGTCGACCCCGCCGACTTCCTCGAGCGGCACCTCGGGGGACTCGACGCGCCCGCGATCGTGTACCGGTCCATCGCGAAGTACGACGAGGCCCGCCTCGCCTCCTGGCTGGACTCGGCGGCACACGGGCAGCCGACGGTGTTCGTCGGGGCACCGTCCGCGCAGCACAGGGTCGAGGTCCCGCTGCCGGAGGCCCAGGCCATGTGCCGCACCCGCCGCCCGGACATGCCGCTCGGTGCCGTGATGATCCCCGAGCGTCACAGCGGCCGCGGCGACGAGCACATGCGCCTCATCGCGAAGCAGGAGGCAGGGGTGAGCTTCTTCGTCTCCCAGGTCGTCTACGACATGGCCGGCGCGAAGAACCTCGCCTCCGACTACGCCTACACGTGTCGCGCGCGGGGGATCGCCCCCGCCCGGCTCGTGTTCACGCTGTCGCTGTGCGGCTCGCGCAAGACGCTGCAGTTCCTCGAATGGCTGGGCGTCGACGTGCCGCAGTGGGTGCGCAACGAACTCGTCCACTCCGCCGACCCGCTCGGGATGTCGGTCGTCCACGCCCTCGAGACCGCCCGGGAGCTGCGGCGGTTCTGCCACCACCTCGGCGTGCCGATCGGGTTCAACGTCGAGAGCGTGTCCACCCGCCGCGCCGAGATCGACGCCGCCGTCCACCTCGCCCGTCAGATCGACTTCGAGATGCGCCGCTGAGTCGGACCGGTCGACTCGTCGGGTGGGTTCGCGCGACGGTGGAGGAGGTGAGCACGTGAGCGATCTGCAGTGTCCGGCGACGTTCGTCGTCGTGGGTCCCGGACGCCCCGCGCCGGGCAGGGACCCGGCCGAGCCCGTGGCCGCTGTGTACGTGGCACCCGGCCGCAGGTGCGAGGTCCGCCCGGGCCAGGCTCGCGTGAGCACGGGCCGCGCCGGTGTGGGGGACGACGCGAGGGTGGCCGCCCCGGACGTCTCGGACGCCTCCGACCTCGGCGCCGGCCCCCTGTGGTCGGTGCTCGAGGACCTCGCCGACCTCCACCGTGGGTGCCGCGTCGTGGTCCTCCCCGACCGTGTGGAGCCGCCGCTGGCCACGGCCGACGACGTGCTGATCGTCCGCATCGACGCCGACGGCGCCACGGTCACCCGGACCTGACCGGCAGCCGGGCCCGTCGCACCGCGCGGGGCCGCGCCGGTCTGTCCGACCGCGTGACGAGGTGGGGTCTCGTCAGCGGGCGGTCTGGTAGGCGTTGAGGTAGGAGTCCTCGCCGCGGCGCTGGAGCGCGAGGAGTTCGCCGTAGACCCCGCCGGTCGTCGCGAGCTCCGCCGGGGTGCCGATCTCGTCGACCACCCCACCCTTGAGGGTGACGATCCGGTCGACGCCCGCGATGGTCGAGAGGCGGTGGGCGATGACGAGGGAGGTGCGCCCGGCCATGAGGGCCTCGAGGCCCGCCTGCACGGCCCGCTCGGAGCGGGTGTCGAGGGCGCTCGTCGCCTCGTCGAGGACGAGCACGGAGGCATCCTTGAGCATGGCCCGCGCCACCGAGATCCGTTGCTTCTGACCGCCGGAGAGCTTGAGGCCGCGCTCGCCGATGAGCGCGTCGAAGCGGTCGTCGAGCAGACCGATGAACTCCTCGGCGTTGGCCCGGGACGCGGCGAGGGCGACCTCCTCGTCGGAGGCCTCGGCGTTGCCGTACCGGATGTTCTCCCCGACCGTGTCGGAGAACAACGACGGGTCCTGGAAGACGATCGAGACGCGTCGGCGCAGGTCGGCCGGGGGCAGCGTGGCGATGTCGACCCCGTCGAGGCGGATGTGTCCCGAGCGCAGCGGGTAGAGACCCAGCAGGAGGTTGACCAGCGTCGTCTTGCCGCCGCCGGACTCGCTGACGAGCGCGACACGTTCACCGCGGCGCACGTCGAAGGTCACGTCGCGCAGCACGTCGGGGCCGTCGCCGTAGCCGAAGCGCACGTCCTCGAACTCCAGCACCGGCGCGTCGTCGGCGCGGGCCGGGATCGTCGGTCGCGTCTGCGGGGCGAGGGCCTCGGTGGCCCGCATGACGCGGAAGTAGTCGCGGGAGCCCGCGACCGCGTGCTGGGCGGTGTCGAGCATGAAGCTCATCATCTCCACCGGTTGGCGGGCCATCGTGACGAGCTGGATGAGCAGCACCATCTGGCCGATCGAGAAACCGCCGTCGAGCGTGCGCCAGAAGATGACGAGGTACATGCCGGCGAAGACGACGTTGAGCACGCCCCGCCGGATGACGTCCATCGTGTGCCAGTGTCGGGCCTGGGCGCGGGTGGTCGCGTCGGTCGCATCGAAGTGACCGGCGAACGTCTGCAGCTCGTGGCGTTCCCGCACGAAGGACCGCACGACGCGGATCTGCCCGATGACCTCGGCGAACCGCCCACCCGCCTCGTCGACGTGGGCGTTCTTCTCACCCTCGAGGCGCTGCCACGTGCGGGAGGTGAGACCCGTGAGCCACACGTACACGGGGAACATGACGAGCAGCATCACCGCGAGCGGCCAGTAGTACACGGCGCTGATGACCAGGACCGCGATCGTCTGCACGAGCATCGAGAAGAACGTGTTGGCCATCGCCTTCGCGAACTGGCTGACCTCGGCGATCGAGCGGTTGAGGCGGGAGACGATCGTGCCGGTCATCTCCTCGTCGAACCAGCTCTGCGGCAGCCGCAGGAGTTTGTCGAGGTACCGCGTCGACAAGATCGCCCGGATGCGGTTGGAGAGGACGTCGCCGGTGTACCCGCCGATGTTCTGGACGACGGTGGCGAGGAGTTGGGAGAGCAGGATGGCCCCGGCGAGCAGCGCGACCGGACCGACCGCCGAGGTGCCCTCGCCCGCGGAGACGGCCTCGACGATGAGGTCGGTGGCCCGCCCGATGAGGAACGGCGTGACGAGACCGGCGGCGGCCGTGACGACCGCGCAGACCGCGACGACGACGTAGTGGCGGCGCAGCTCTCCGGTGAACCGCACGATCGAGAACAGAGACGCGATCGTGCCCTCGTCCCGGGGAGGAGGCGTCGACTCCGCCGACAGGGGCGGTGTGGTGTGGTCGGACATGCTCGATCCTCGCGTGTCGGGTCGGGTGCCGGTCGCGCCCGGCGGGAGGGGTGCACGGGCGCGACCGTGCCTGTGTCAACCTCCGCGCCCCACCGGCGATTCCCGGCGGGACGCGGAGGGGACGGCCGGGAGCTGCCACCCGATCGGGTGGGCCGCTCGGGGCCGAGGCGACACAGGGACGTCAGCGCAGCAGTGCGACGAACGCGCCCGCGATGATCGCCGAGGTGATGACGCCGCTGATGTTCGCGCCGAGGGCGGCCGGCATGACGATCGCCGCGGGGTTCTCGTGGCCCGCGACCTTCTGCGCGACCTTCGCGGTCGTGGGCACACAGCTCACGCCGGCGATGCCGACGACGGGGTTGACCTTGCGGCCGCTCGCGAAGTACAGCACGTAGCCGCCGAGGATGCCGCCGACCGCGGAGACCGTCAGGGCGAGCATTCCGAGGACGAGGAGCTTGAGGACGACGGGGTTGAGCAGCGTTCCGGCCTCGCACAGCACACCGAGGGTGAGCCCGAGGAAGAACGTCGCCCCGTAGAGGAACACCTTGCTGATGAGGTCCTGGAACTGCGGGATACCGGCCTCGCGCACGGCGACACCGATGAACAGGGAGAAGAACAGAGGCGCCGCGACGGGGAACAGCAGGCACAGCAGGGTGCACACGACGACGGCGAAGGCGAGCTTGCTCCCGGCGGTGATCCGCTTCTGCTTGCCGGGAGGCATGGGCAGGCCCCGCAACCTGGCCGGCACGAGGGCCCGCACGAGGTAGGGGAAGGCGCCGTAGGCCAGGCCGAGGTAGAGGTACCCGACGACCGTGATCGGCACGAAGAGGTCGGGCGCGAGGATGAGCGAGACGAACAGGACCATCGGGCCGTCCGCGCCACCGATCGTCGCGACGGCCGCGGCCTGGCCCGGGTTCATGTCGAGCATGAGCGCCAGCGGGAAGACGACGAACGTCCCCAGCTCGGCGAACAGGGCGATGAGCATGCTCTGGAACGGCCGCGCCATGACGTACCCGACGTCGAGGAGCACACCGATCCCCATGAACACGAGGCAGGCGATGAGGCCGTTGCTGAACATGAACGTGTAGACGGGTTGCAGCCAGTTGATCTGCAACACGTTGATGACGTCGCTCGGTTCCTTGACCAGGGGGTCGATGAACAGCGTCCCCGTGCGTCCGTCCGCGAGGAGCAGCACGCCCGCGTTGACCGACGACATCCCGAGGCCCATCGGGATCATGAGCAGCGGCTCGAGCACCTCCTTCTTGCCGAGGTACACGAGGAGGAACCCGAGCGTGATGAGGACGATGCGTCCCGCGGCCACGCCCGGGTCCTGCATGAAGAGGGTCCCGATGCCTTGGAAGACACCGCCGAGATCCGAGAGGTCCACGCCGCGCCCCTCAGGAGAGGGTGAGGATCGGTGCCCCGGACTCGACGGCGTCGCCGACGGCCGCGTCGATCGTCGCCACGGTGCCCGCGGCGCCGACGACGATCGGGCTCTTGAGCTTCATCGCCTCCATGACGGCCACGATCTGGCCGGGGGAGACGGTGTCGCCGACGGAGACGCCGATCTCGACCACGACGCCGCTCATCGGCGCGAGGACGGCCGTGGCGCCGTCATCGCCGGCGTTCGCGCCCGTGGGGGCGGGTGCCGCCGGCCCGGTCGACGGGGAGGACCCGCCCAGGGCGTCGGGGGGCGCCGCGACGGGTGCGGTCACGGGTGCGGTGGCGTTCGTCGGGGTCATCGATCGATGGTCGGGATAGAGGTGGTTGCCGGTGTCCGTGAGGTCCTCGACGGTGACGTCGTAGGCGTGTCCCTCCACCGTCACGCGCAGGTGTCTCAGCATCGGTGGTCACTCCTGTGGGATCGGTCCGGCGGCGCGGCCGGGTGGGTCGGGTGGTGGGTGGTCGTCAGGCTCGGGTTCATGGCGTGCGGCGTCCCGGGTGGGTGCGGCCGACGTTGTGCGAGGTGTGGTGGGCGGTGCGGCCCTCCGCGGCCCAGCCGGCGCCACGGACGGGTTCGATGTGGACGACGACGGCGGCGTCGTCGAACACCCCGGCGACCGCGGCGGAGATCGCCGCGACGTGACGGGGGTCGTGCCCGGCGGCGGTGAGCGCTCCGGCGGTCCCTGCGGGACGTCCCCCCGCGGCGCCGGCGGGGGCGGCCGACGAGGCCCCGAGGCCGGCCGGGGCGGCCGACGATCCACCGTTGCGCCCGAGGATCGCGGTGAACCCCTTGATGAGGAGCGCGACGAGCATCGACACGACGATGACGATGACGAGGACCGAGATCGTCACCGATCCCGCCGACACCGGCTCCGTCACCGCCGGCGCGGGGGCCGCCATCGCGGCGCTCACGATCAGGAGAGCGCTCACAGCGGGATGTTCCCGTGCTTCTTGGCGGGCCGCAGCTCGCGCTTGGTGAGGCTCTTGCGCAGGCCGAGGGCGAGGGTGGCGCGCGTCTCGGAGGGGTCGATGACGTCGGTGATGTATCCGCGGGCGGCCGAGCGGTAGGGCGTCGCGTGTTCCTCGCGGTACCGCTCGATGAGTTCGGCCCGCGTCGCCTCCACGTCCTCGGCGTCCTCGAGTTCGCGCCGGTAGAGGATGTTGACCGCGCCCGCACCGCCCATGACGGCGATCTCGGCGCCCGGCCAGGCGTAGACGGCGTCGGTGCCCATCTCCTTGCTGCACATCGCGAGGTAGGACCCGCCGTAGGCCTTGCGCAGGATGACGGTGAACTTCGGCACCGTCCCGGAGGCGTAGGCGAAGAGCATCTTCGCGCCGTGACGGATGATGCCGCCGCGCTCCTGCTCGACGCCGGGAAGGAACCCGGGGACGTCGACGAGGGTGACGAGCGGGATGTTGAAGGCGTTGCAGAACCGCACGAACCGGGCGCCCTTGTCGGAGGCGTCGATGTCGAGGGCGCCGGCGAGGTGGGTCGGCTGGTTGGCGAGGAGGCCGACGACGATCCCCTCGATGCGGGCGAACCCGACGATGAGGTTCTTGGCGAAGTCGGCCTGCACCTCGAGGAGCCGTCCGTCGTCGACGAGGCGGTCGATGACGGCACGGACGTCCATCGGCATGGACGGGTCCTCGGGGACGAGGTCGTTCATGCCCTCGTCCCGGTCGAGGCGCAGCTCGCCGGTGAGACGGTGCGGGGGGTCCTCGGTGTTGTTCGTCGGGAGGTAGGAGAGCAGGTCGCGGACGATCTCGACGGCGTGCTCGTCGTCGTCGGCGAGGAAGTGGACGTTGCCGCTCACGCTCGCATGCATCTGTGCGCCACCGATCTCCTCCGCGGTGGTGGCCCGTCCCGTGACGGCGCGGATGACCTGGGGGCCCGTGATGAACATCTGGGCGTTCTCCCGGGTCATGACGATGAAGTCCATGAGCGCGGGGGAGTAGGCGGCACCGCCCGCGCACGGCCCGCAGATGACGGCGATCTGTGGGACGACCCCCGACATGAGGACGTTCTGGTAGAAGACCTCGCCGTAGCCGGAGAGCGCGTCGACGCCTTCCTGGATCCTGGCGCCGCCGGACTCCTGGAACGCGACGAGCGGGATGCCGAGGCGGGTCGCGGTGCCCATGAGCTCGACGATCTTCATCGCGTGGGTGTGGCCGAGGGTGCCTGCGGCGACGGTGGCGTCCTGCGCGAACGCGGCGACGAGTTCGTTGTCGACGTATCCGGTGCCGGTGACGACGCCGTCGGCGGGCAGGGTCTTGTCGCCGAGGTCGCGGCAGTCGTGGTGGGCGTGCATCCCCGACTCCTGGAACGTGCCGCGCTGGAAGAGGCGATCGAGCCGCTCGCGGGCCGTGAGCAGGCCCCGGGCGTGGCGCTTCTCCTGGGCGGCCTCGCCACCACCGGCCATCGTGTGGGCGCGGCGGCGGCGCAGTTCCTCGTGGTGGTCTCGTGACACGGCGTACTCCTTCGCCCCCAGGTGTGCGTCGGTGCCGGTGAGAGGAGCGACCCGTCGGCCCGTGGGGCATCGGAGCGGAGGTCGACCCTGGCCTCTGTTGCAGGGTAGACGCGTGGAGCGCAGCGAAGTCGGTCTGTGAGCAGGGACGGGACCTCAGGCCCGGTGCGATCGGGATCTTGGATCCGCACCGCCGCTAACGTGGATGGGTGACCGAGAAGAGGACGACCTGGCCGTCCCGGAGCCACGTGGTCGTGATCGCCGTCGTCGGCCTGATCGGCGGGGTGGCATACGCGGCGCTGTCACCGGCACTCACCGACGACATCGCGAGTTGGCCCCTCCGGCTGCTCGCCAAGCTCGGCATCGCGCTCGGCCTCGGCGCCGTCATCGCACTCGTGTCCGTCGTCGTCGATCGCCGCCGCTCCTGACCCCCCCGATCTCCCCGATGTCCCTGACCTCCTCCTGACCTCAGCCGACACCGCGGACACCACGGGGGCAGGGGGTGACGAGCGCCTCTCCCGTGGAGGGATGCCATGGGTGAGGGCGCTCGCTACCGTTGCCCGCATGGCCGACTACCCGCACCTGCTCGCTCCCATCGACCTGGGGTTCACGACCCTGCCCAACCGCGTGCTCATGGGCTCGATGCACGTCGGCCTCGAGGAGGCGCCGGACGGGTTCGAACGCCTCGCCGCGTTCTACGCCGAGCGGGCCCGCGGCGGCGTGGGTCTCATGGTGACCGGCGGCATCTCCCCCGACGAGAAGGGCCGGCCCTTCCCCGGCGGCGCGATGATGGTGAGCGAGGAGGACGCCGACAAGCACCGGGTCGTCACCGAGGCCGTCCACGAGGCCGGCGGCAAGATCTGCCTCCAGATCCTCCACTTCGGGCGCTACGCCTACCACGAGGACCTCGTCGCGCCCAGCCCCATCCAGGCGCCGATCTCCCCCCACGTCCCCAAGGAGATGAGCACCGAGGACATCGAGGCGACGATCGAGGCCTACGCCCGGTGCGCCGAGCTCGCGAAGTCCGCCGGGTACGACGGCGTCGAGATCATGGGCTCGGAGGGGTATCTCATCAACGAGTTCATCGCCTCCCGCACCAACCACCGCGCCGACGAGTGGGGTGGCCCCTACGAGAACCGCATGAAGTTCCCCGTCGAGATCGTCCGCCGCGTCCGCGAGCGCGTCGGCGAGGAGTTCATCATCATCTACCGCCTCTCCATGCTCGACCTCATCGAGGGCGGGTCCAGCCGCGAGGAGGTCATCCGCCTCGCCCGCGCCGTCGAGGAGGTCGGTGCGAGCATCATCAACACCGGCATCGGCTGGCACGAGGCCCGCATCCCCACGATCCACACCTCGGTGCCGCGCGCGGCGTTCACCTGGGTGACCAAGGGGCTCAAGGGTGCGGTCGGCATCCCGCTCGTCACGACCAACCGCATCAACACCCCCGAGGTCGCCGAGCAGGTCCTCGCCGAGGGCGACGCCGACATGGTGTCGATGGCCCGCCCGTTCCTCGCCGACCCCGAGTTCATGAACAAGGCCGCGGCGGGGCGCTCCGACCGCATCAACACGTGCATCGGCTGCAACCAGGCGTGCCTCGACCACACGTTCTCCGGGCTCACGACCTCCTGCCTCGTCAACCCGCGTGCCTGCCACGAGACCGTCCTCGTCATCGAGCCCACGACCCGCCCGCGCAAGGTCGCCGTCGTCGGCGCCGGGCCCGCGGGTCTCGCGGCCGCCACCACGGCGGCGCGGCGCGGGCACGAGGTCACGCTGTTCGAGTCCGACGACAAGATCGGCGGACAGTTCGACATCGCCCGCCAGGTCCCCGGCAAGGAGGAGTTCGCCGAGACCATGCGGTACTTCACGCACGAGCTCGAGGACAGCGGCGTGCAGGTGCGCCTGTCCACCCGCGCGGACGCCGACGACCTCGCCGGGTTCGACGCGGTCGTCCTCGCGACGGGCGTGACCCCGCGCGTGCCCGAGGTCGAGGGCATCGACCACCCCAAGGTCGTCACGTACTACGACCTGCTCAAGCACAAGGCTCCGGCCGGTCGCACCGTCGCCGTCATGGGCGCGGGCGGCATCGGGTTCGACGTGGCCGAGTACCTCACCCAGAACGGCCCGTCGGGCGCCGAGGACCCCGACGCGTTCGCCGCCGAGTGGGGCATCGACCGCGAGTACGCCCACCCCGGCGGCCTCATGACACCCGAGCGCCCCGAACCCGCCCGCCAGGTCACGCTGCTCCAGCGCAAGACGAGCAAGCTCGGCAAGGGTCTCGGCAAGACGACCGGATGGATCCACCGCACGTCGCTCGCCCACCGCGGGGTCGTCATGGTCCCCGGCGTCACCTACGACCGCATCGACGACGACGGTCTGCACGTCACCGTCGACGGCGAGCCGCGCACTCTCGACGTCGAGACCGTCGTCGTCTGCACGGGTCAGGAGCCGCTCCGCGAGCTGTACGACTCGCTCGCCGAGCGCCTCGGCGCCGACAACGTCCACGTCATCGGCGGCGCCGACGTCGCCGCGGAACTCGACGCCAAGCGCGCGATCAAGCAGGGCACCGAGGTCGCCGCCGCCCTCTGACCCCTCGCCCCTTCCGCCGCGGCGCCCCCACCCGGATGACGTCATCGACGACGTCATCCGGTGGTGGTGGGGGCGCACGGTGACAGAGTGGACCCATGCGCTTCCGCAACTTTCACGCCGGGTGCTGCGGGTACGTCCCCACCAGGGCGGACGGATCGGAGTGGTCCCACGTCCTCACCCTGCGTGACGGCAGCACGGTGTACGCCGACACCGCCGAGGAGGTCCTCGCCGAGCTCGTCGAGGGCTGGTCGGACATGTCCGAGGACGCCCGCGGGGAGGCCCTCGTGTCGCACGCCGCCGACGCCGCGCTCCAGGCGCAGCGGCAACGGATCGAGGCCGCCGCCCTGCAGGGTCGGCTCGACAGGTCCGACGCCGACGACCGGGCCCTCGTGCAGTTCCTCGAGGCCGACAAGCGTGCCTCGCTGCTGCTCGAACTCCCCGACGCACCGGGGGTGCAGGCCGACTGGTCGGCCGCCGTCGACCTCGTCCTCCTCACCACGAGCTACGCCCCGTACGGGGAGCACCCACCGATCGGCGGTCGCGTCGTGTGGCTCGACCCCACCGACCCCGTGTCCTACCTCGCGAGTCTGCGCACGGT
The DNA here is from genome assembly GCF_032060985.1 of Mobilicoccus sp. Lineage (NCBI taxonomy): Bacteria > Bacillati > Actinomycetota > Actinomycetes > Micrococcales > Dermatophilaceae > Mobilicoccus > Mobilicoccus sp. Next base: position 51,085 of record NZ_DAMBGD010000015.1, on the reverse strand, counting down.
GGGGCTGTACGACTACTGGACGCTCGCGGGCAGGACGGGGCAGGTGCGCCCCGCCTCGCGATGAGGCGGATCCCGGTGGTGCGCCACGAGGCCGGTCGACGCGGGCCGCTGCCGGTCGAGGGCGCGTGGTCGGTCAGTGACTCGCCGTGCTCCGGGACCGGGTGAACAGGAACAGGGCCATGGCCAGGATGAGCGTCGAACTCACGAGGATGAACCAGCCCACGGGTTCGAGACGCCCACCGGTGAGGAGCGTCCATGCCTGGGGACCGAGGATCAGCAGCATGCTGATCGCGATGAGCAGGTACACGCCCGGATTGGAAGTGTTCTCGGCAGCCACCCGGCGAGTCTAAGCGCGGGGACGCAGCCGTGCGGTCCACGAGACCGGCCCCCGGAGGACAGGCCCCGCAGGACAGGCGGGGCACCTCGACACGCGCCGCCGTGGCCGAGGCCGGAGCCGCCGCCCCGCCGTCGCGGGGTCCCCGTTCGGTCGAGCGACGGGGCCGAACGTCATCCTCGAGGATGATTCTGGCCGGGAGGCGTTGTCGAGAAACGGGTTCGGGCCCTTCGGCGCCCGTGTTGGTGCTCTGATGGGCGCATCACGCCGATCCCCGTCAAGGAGCTCCCGATGGATCGTCACACCCTCCGCTCCCGGTTGGTCGCCGGTCTCGGAGTCGCCTCTCTCGCCACCGCGCCGCTGATGGCGGCCACCGCTCCGGCAGGCGCGGCCGCGCCGACACCCGCACCCCCGCCGACCCCGGCCACGCCCGCCCCGACGCCGAGCCCCACGGGCCCCGTCCCGGCTCCTGCGCCTACGACGACCCCGGCGCCTCCCCCCGCGAAGGCGCCGATCACGTGGAGGCGATGCGGCTCCATGCAGTGCGGCGCACTCGACGTGCCCCTCGACCACGCCGACCCGCGCAAGGGCACGATCACTCTGGCGATCTCGCGTCGCCCGGCCGACGACCAGAAACGCAAGCTCGGTGTGCTGTTCGTCAATCCGGGTGGGCCCGGCGGGTCCTCGGTGACGGCGGTGCCGATGTTCGCGCAGATCCTCGGTCGGGACGTGCGGGCACGGTTCGACCTCGTCGGCGTGGACCCTCGGGGGGTCGGCGGCTCCGACCTCGCCATCTGCGAGGGCGTCAAGGGCGAGACGATGCCGACGACCGACGTGATGTTCCCGTGGCGGGCGCAGCAGGCGCCTCAGTTCCTCGCGGCGAACGAGTTCCTCCGCCACCTGTGTCGCACCTCGAAACCGAGGATCCTCCCGCACATGACCACGGCCGAGGTCGCCCGCGACATGGACCTCGTGCGCGCGGCCCTCGGGCAGAAGAAGCTCAACTACTACGGCGTCTCCTACGGCAGCTACCTCGGCGCCACGTACGCCAACCTCTACCCCCGGAACGTGCGCACGATGGTGATCGACGGCGTCCTCGACCCGGTCGCGTGGGCGACGGGCCGGGGGAACGAGGCGCGGAGCATCCCGGTGACCACCCGACTCCGCAGCGACATCGGCGCGCAGGAGTCTCTGATGTCCGCCATCGCCGAGTGCGAGGCCGTGGGGCCGACCGCCTGCCGGGAGCACGACACGATCCGCGACGACTGGGCGGCGGTCTCGGGGCGGATGCGCGACAAGGTCGTCACGGTGACGCCGGGGGACGAGGGCACGGAGCTCACCTACGACCTGCTCATCGCCATGACCCTGGGGTCCCTCTACGACCCCGAGGCCATCCCTGACCTGCTCGCGCTCGTCCACGAGTTCCGGGTGGCGGCGGATGATCCCGCGGCGAAGAAGACCAAGCCCGCCGCCTCGCTCACCCGGGCCTACGCCAAGGTCGTCGAGCGCGACCGGCGCAACCGCAAGGAACGCATCGGCTACGACCCGCCCACCCCCGAGCCGCCGGAGGAGGAGGCCCCGCCGACCTGGTCCCCGATGTTCGAGGGGGTCGTCTGCGGCGAGACGCGCAACCCGACCGATCCGGCGGCGTGGATCCGCGCCGGTGCGATGGCCGACCGACGCGCCCCGGGGTTCGGTCCCTTGTGGACGTGGGCGTCCTCGGTCTGCCCGGGGTGGCCGGCGAAGGGGGCCCGCGCCTACAGGGGTCCGTTCACGGCGCGTCCGGCGGGCGGACTCATGGTCATGACGACGGCGCACGACCCCGCGACGCCGTTCTCCGGCGCCCGGGCGATGCATGCGATGTCCCCCGGATCGCGGCTGGTCACCGTGCCCGGCTGGGGCCACGCCACCCTCGATGTGAGCGGATGCGCCAGCAAGACGCGCAACGATTACCTCCTCAGCGGCAGACTTCCCGCCACCGACAGGATCTGCCGCCCCGACCACCCGTTGTTCACCGACCTCGGTCGCTGATCTCCGCGCGCGACCTTCGGGCCGACCCGTCGGTCCCCGGACGCGACCACCGGTCGACGACCCGTCGACGCGCGTGCTCGACCCGGCCCGGCACCCCGCAGGTGCCGGGCCGGGTCGTGTCCGGGGCTTGTCGGTGGACGTGCTCGGCGACATGGAAGGAGGCCACCGGGGAGGCCGGCACCGGTCCGGGATCGACATGTGGGTCGCCCTCGGCCCTCGGGCCCTCGCCGGTGTCGGGAGACGTCCGCTCGACTCCGCCGCCGTCGCGGGTCGGGTGCGTGGGTGCGGGCCCGAGGTGGAGTCGTGCGCCGTCGCGGTCGGTCCCGGTCCACGGGATGCGTCATGCGCCGTCACGTGTCGAGCGTTCGGGGAGGTCGCCGCGGTGACTCACGCATGTCCCGGAGACCGCGGCGCGGCTCCCGTGTACCGCGGCGCGGCTCCGGGATGGCGCCGAGGTCACCCGGGGCCCGGCGCCCGCGAACTTCGAGGGCGTGGGCGAGCGCGCGGGACGGCACCGCGTGGGCCGCGGCACCGCCGTCCGCGGTGGCGACACGGTGGTCAGGACCGAGGGGCGAGGTCACGCGGGGCGAGGCGGACGGGGCCGGTCACGGTCGCCGGGTCGACGTCGACGCCCTTCTGTTGCACGCCCAGGACCCCGTCGGCCGCCAGCTCCGCGGCGACGTCGCGGGTCATGGGCATGAGGTCGCGCCAGTCGTCCCCGCCCACCACTCGTGCCGCCTCGCTCGGGCAGATCGTCGTGCCGCCCCGGTGCCGCAGCAGCGCCCGGATCGCTGCGCCGAGGCGTACGCGGCGTCCCGCATCGGTGGGGTACCACCACTCCTCCCCTCGCTCGCCGAGGGCCACCTTCGCGTCCTGGACCCGAGGTCGCGCCGCGGTCGGCTCGGTGCGGACGAGCCGTCGTGCCGCCATGAGCTCCTCGACGAGTTCGACCCGCAGCTTCTCCGGGATGCCGGGATCGCTCGCCCGCCAACGGCGCCCGGCGATCACGAGGTACCGCCCGTCGGGTGTGCGCTCGGGCACGGTCGCGTCGCGGTCGCTCCCGCCGGTCGGGGGTGACATGTCGGTCTCGCCGGTCTCGCCGGTCGCACGCCCGTCCCCGCGGCGGCGTCCGCCGGCATCGTTCGCCTGGCCGTCGTGTGTGCGGCCGTCGTGTCTGCCGCCGTCGTGGCCGCTGCCGTCACTCCCGCCGACGCGGGGCCTGCCCTCGGTCCCGCGGTGTGCCGTCGTCATGCCGTCAGCGTAGGCCCGCCCGCGTGAGCTGAACCACGCCCGCCGCACGGGCGCCGCCGCCGCGGGGCGGGGACCGGAATACCTCACCCCGGGGACCGGTTGCGGGGGCTGGCCGAGCCGCCCGGGTTCGGCAGTGAGGAGTGATGATGAGCGACACGATGCGTGCCGTCACCTACGAGCGTTACGGCGACCCCGAGGTGCTGACCGTCACGACGGCTCCCGTGCCGAAGGTCGGGCCGGGGGAGATCCTCGTGCGGGTCCGCTCGGTGTCGGTCAACCCCGTCGACTGGAAGATCATGGCCGGTGGTCTCGACGCGATGATGGACGCGGTCTTCCCGGTCGTTCCGGGATGGGACGTCGCGGGCGTCGTCGAGCAGGTCGGCATCGACACCCCGGAGTACGCCGTCGGTGACGAGGTCGTCGCCTACGCCCGCAAGGACGTCGTGCACGGAGGCACCTTCGCCGAGTTCGTCACCGTCCCCGTGCGGTGCGCCGCGCCGAAGCCGGCGTCCGCCTCGTGGAACGAGGCCGCCGGCCTCCCGCTCGCGGGACTCACGGCTCACCAGGTCCTCACCCGACTCGGCGTCGAGAAGGGCACGACGGTGCTCATCCACGGCGCGTCCGGTGGTGTCGGACGCATGGGGGTGCAGCTTGCGCGCGAGCTCGGGGCTCGGGTCATCGGCACCGCGTCGGAGAAGAACCACGACATGCTCCGCGAGCTCGGCGCCGAGCCCGTCACGTACGGCGACGGACTCGCCGACCGCGTACGCGAACTCGCGCCGGAGGGTGTCGACGTCGTCGCGGACTTCGTCGGAGGCGTCGTCGACGTGACGACCGCGGTCCTCGCGGAGGGTGGCCGCCACGGGTCCATCGCCGACCCCGAGGTGCTCGGATCAGGCGGCCAGTGGATGTGGGTGCGTCCCGACACCGAGGACCTCACCCACCTCTCCCGGCTGGTCGACGACGGGCGGCTCAGCGTCGAGGTCGCCGAGGTGTTCCCCTTCGAGAAGGCCGCCGACGCCTTCACCCTGAGCAAGGACGGACACACCTCCGGCAAGATCGTCGTCGTCGTCTCGGAGTGAGGCCGGGCGGGCGTCCGCGGTCGGGCCCGGCGTCACGCGCGCCCTTCCGTCGTACATCGATGAGAGGCGGACGGGAGCCACGACATCGTCGGCCTTCTGACCAGCAGTGTCGCGGCACCGCGTGCCGGGTCCGGCTCTACCGGCCCATCGACGTACGACGGAGCGGCGGTGCCTCGTCGATCGGGCCCGCTCCGGTCGCCGGGGGCGTCGAGGCGTGGGACTCTCTCAGAAGACCTCGTCGCCTCGTCCGAAGGAGTGAAGCCATGACCGCCGGCCCCGACACACCCCGCGACCACGCCCACGACCACCGGGACGGTGCGACATACGACGACGCGCACGCCCTGCGCGACGCCGACCGCGAGGCGGCCGGCGACGTCATCCTGCACGCCGAGGAGATGCGCGTCCGCACCGAACGCGTCCCCTCGGGGCGGGTCATCTTCCGCAAGCGGGTCGTCACCGAGGAACGCACCGTCGTCGTCACGGTCCGCCGTGAGGAACTCGAGATCATCGAGGATCACGACACGTCGAACCTCGACGCGGCCGACGTCGAACCCACGGTGGACGGCGACCACCTCGACGCCCCGGCCGGTGACGGGGACTCCCTGCGGGGCCTCCGGCGCACCGACGACGGCGACTACGAGATCGTCCTCCACGCGGAGGAGCCCGTCGTCACCGTGCAGACCGTCCCGGTCGAGCGCGTCCGCATCAGCCGCCGCACGGTCAGCGCCACCGAGAACGTCTCGGCCGAACTCGCGCGTGAGGAGGCCGTCGTCGAGCGTGACGGTGGCGAGGGCCGGCGCGTCCCGGGCCACGGTCGGAGCCAGGGGGCCGGTGACGACGTGCCCGCGCGCCACGATCACCGCTGACACCACCACTCCACGCCCCTGATCGACCAGCCGCCCATGGCCCACGACCCCGCCGCGGACCTCGGCCCCCCCGGGCCGGGGTCCGCGGCCGTGTCGCAGCCCACATCCGGGTGACATGCGCGGCGAGCGCCGCGCCGCGACACTCGTGATGCACGGGTGCATCGAGGTCGACGCCCCGCCTTTCGACAGCACAGGAGGATGCGGTGAAGCTCAGGCACGTCCACGAGGTCCAGGCGCCCGTGGCGGAGATGTACGAGGCCTTCACCGACGTCAGGCGCGTCGGTCGCGCGTTCCCCGGGGCGGAGATCACCTCGGTCGACGGTGACGACTTCACCGGGCTCCTCACGACGAGGATCGGCCCGTTCACCCTCACCTACGACGGCCGCGGCCGGATGACCGAGGCCGACCGCGAGGCCTACGTCGCCGCCCTCGAGGCCAGGGGCGGCGAGCGTCGGGGATTCGGTCGGGCGTCGATCGCGCCGCGGGTCCACCTCACGGCCCTCGGGGAGGACCGCACCCGGGTGGAGCTGGTGACGCGCCTGGAGGTCATGGGCGCGCCCGTCGATCTCGGCGGGGGAATCGCGCAGCGCGTGTCCGAGCCCCTCGTCGAACGGTTCGTTCGCACCCTCGCGGGCGAACCGGGGTCGCACGAGGAGGACTCCCTCGATGTCGCGGGCAGCATCGTCGCCGGGCTCATCGCCCCCGCCGGGCGCTCACTGGGCCGGTGGCTGCACCGCTGACCCGCCACGACGATGAGACCGCCCCACCGAGCGCACGGCGCGCGGTGGGGCGGTCTCGCTGTGAGGAGTGCGGTCAGTCGGTGAGGCCGAATCGGGCGAGGAGGTGGCTCACCTGGGGGTCGGCACCGCGGAAGCGGCGGTAGGTCCGGGTCGACTCGACCGACCCGCCCTTGGCGAGGAGGTCGCGGCGGAAGCGCTCCCCGGCCTCGCGGGTCATGCCGCCGGGGGAGTCGGGAGTGCCGTGCTCGCGGAACCACGCGACGGTGTCGGCGTCCATCACCTCCGACCACAGGTAGGAGTAGTACCCCGCCGCGTAGCCGCCACCGAAGATGTGGCTGAAGTACGTCGACCGGTAGCGCGGGGGGATGAGCGGGAAGGACACCCCGGCGCGGTCGAGGGCGTCGGCCTCGAACTGCTCGACGTCGTCGGGCCCCTCGGGGAGGTCCTCGGGGCGGGCCTGGTGCCAGGCCTGGTCGAGGATCATCGCCTCGAGCAGCTCGAGGGTGTCGTAGGCGGGGTTGGTGCGGCCGGCGACGAGGGCGTCGACCCAGGCGTCGGGAATCGGCTCACCGGTCTCGTGGTGGACGGCGAACCGTCGGATGAGCGCGGGTTCGAACGCCCAGATCTCGTTGACCTGGCTGGGGAACTCGACGAAGTCGCGCGGCACGGAGGTGCCGGAGCGCGAGGGGTACCGGACGTCGGAGAGCAGGCCGTGGAGGTCGTGCCCGAACTCGTGGAACAGGGTGATGACGTTGTCCCACGTCATGAGGCTCGGGCTGCCCGGGGCCGGCGGAGGCACGTTGCACGTGTTCGTGACGACGGGCGCGGTGTCGAAGAGCTGGGACTGCTCGACGATCGACGTCATCCAGGCGCCCCCTCGCTTGGTCGGGCGCGTGTAGGGGTCGAGGACGACCGCGCCGAGCGTGGTGCCGTCCTCCTCGGCCACCTCGTAGACACGTGCCTGGGGCGTGTAGCCGACGAGGTCGGGGCGCTCGGTGAAGGTGAGGCCGTACATCGCGGTCGCGGCGGCGAACACGCCCTCGGTGAGGACGCGCCCGAACTCGAGGTACGGCTTGAGCTTCTCGGGGTCGATGCCGGCCTCGCCTGCGCCCTGTGACGCGAGGTACTGCCAGTCCCACGGCTCGAGAATGGCGTCGGGATCGACGTCGGCGAGGCGCCGGCGCAGTGCGTCGGCCTCCCGCCCGGCGAGCTCGACGATGCCCGGGGCGAGGCTTGCGAGCAGCTCGTCGACGGCCGGGGTGGACCCGGCGCAGGTGTCCTCGTGGGCGTATGCGGCGTGGTGGTCGTACCCGAGGAGGGCGGCCCGCTCGGCCCGCAACCGGGCGATGCGCAGGAGGGTGGGCCGGGTGTCGAACTCCCCACCGAGCCCGCGCCCGATCGAGGCGCGGAAGATCGTCTCGCGCAGCGAGCGGTTCGCGAGGGTGTCGAGGACGGGCTGACCGGTCGTGTTGACGATCGGGATCACCCACCCGTCCTTGCCTTCGGCACGGGCGTTCTCGGCGAGGGCCTCGACGTCGTCCTCGGTGAGCCCGTCGAGATCGCTGCGCTCGGTCACGTGGACGTCGGCGGCGTTGCGCCCGGCGACGAGAAGGCGGTCGAACTCGTTTTCGGCGGAGGCGAGGGCGGTGTTGAGCTCCCGGAGACGGGCCTGGGCGTCCGTGGAGAGCGCGACCCCCGCCCTCTCGTGGGCGCGGAGGCGCTGGGTGAGGAGCCACTCGTCCTGTTCGTCGAGCGTGACCTCGCCGGCGTCGGCGCGCTCGCGAAGCGCCCGGAGTCGGGCGTGGAGGTCGGCGTCGAGGGTGATCGCGTCGGAGTGCTGGGCGAGCAGCGGGGCGACCTCCTCGGCGATCGCGTCGCGCTCGGGGGAGGTGTCGGCGGACCGGGCGACCCAGAACGCGTTCGACGCCCGCGTGAGTGTCGCGTCGCTCGCCTCCCAGGCGTGCAGGACGTTCTCGACGGTCGGCGGTTCGGGGTCGTGGGCGATCTCCCGCAGCGCGGCGAGCTGCTCGGCCATCCCCACCTCGAGCGCCTCGCGGTAGTCCGCGTCGGTGAGAGAGGCGTAGTCGGGGAGGGCGAAGGGCAGCCTCGAGGGCTGAAGGAGCGAGTTGGTCATGTCCTCCATGACACCACTCCGTCTCGTCGGACATGGCGCCTCTCGAGGAATGTCGACGCACCGCGCCTTCGCGGGCTCCCGCCGGCGGGCGGGGAGGCACTCTCCGCGCGCTGGTGCCACTCTCGGCGGGAGGAGGGCGCGGACGTGACACCACGTGGCCGGTCGGCACCTCGTCTCCAGCACCGCACCGATCAAGACCGGCCGATCCCTTGCGCGCAATTAAGTTGTGTGCAATTATTCAGGGGTGGAGCCGGACATCACCCTCGAGAACCAGTTGTGCTTCGCGCTCTACGCCGCCGCGCGGGCCTCGCAGGGCGCCTACCGCCCCGTGCTCGCCGAACTCGACCTCACCTACCCGCAGTGGCTCGTCCTGCTCGCCCTGTGGGAGGAGGACGGACTGTCGGTCGGTGCCCTCGGCACCCGGCTGCACCTCGACAGCGGCACGTTGTCGCCGTTGCTGCGGCGCATGGAGTCGCGTGGCGTCATCACGCGGCGCCGGGCCGAGTCCGACGCCCGCACGGTCACCGTCCACCTGTCACCGGAGGGCCGCGAGTTGCGTGCCCGCGCCGGTGACGTCCAGCGATGCCTCGTCCCCCTCGTCGACCTCTCGGCCGAGGAGGCGGGCACGCTCCGCGACCTGGCGCATCGCCTCGTCGCGTCCACCGAACGTCGGACCCTCACGGGTCGGAACGGAGAATCGGAATGAACGTCGTCTACACCGCAGAGTCCCTCGCCACCGGCGCCGGCCGCAACGGTCACGTGCGCAGCACCGACGGGCGCATCGACCTCGACCTCGCCATCCCGCGCGAGATGGGCGGCAACGGCGAGGGCGCCAACCCCGAGCAGCTCTTCGCCGCCGGTTACGCCGCGTGCTTCCACTCCGCCCTGCAGATGGTCGCCCGCGAGGCCAAGGCCAAGCTCGGCGACTCCAGCGTCGGCGCCAAGGTCGGCATCGGCCAGATCGAGGGTGGCGGGTTCGGCCTCGAGGTCGCTCTCGAGGTCGTCGTCCCCGAGCTGCCCCACGACGAGGCCCAGCAGCTCGCCGACCGTGCCCACCAGGTCTGCCCCTACAGCAACGCCACGCGGGGGAACGTCGAGGTCACGGTCACCGTCGTCGACGACTGATGACCACCCTCCACGACTTCCACGCCACCACGCTGACCGGTGAGGACCGCGACCTCGCCGACTACGCGGGCAAGGCCGTGCTCGTCGTCAACACCGCGAGCCGGTGCGGCCTCACCCCGCAGTACGAGGGCCTGCAGGCGTTGTACGACGCGTACGCGGGCCGTGGCCTGGAGATCCTCGGGTTCCCGTGCGACCAGTTCGCCCACCAGGAGCCCGGGTCGGCCGCGGAGATCGGCGAGTTCTGCACCCGCACCTACGGTGTGACGTTCCCGATGTTCGCGAAGGTCGACGTCAACGGCGCCGACGCCCACCCCTTGTGGGCCTGGCTCAAGCGTGAGCGGGGCGGGGTGCTCGGCGGCGCGATCAAGTGGAACTTCACCAAGTTCCTCCTCGACCCGAGCGGCGCCGTCGTGCGGCGCTACGCTCCGACCGTCGCACCGGCCACGTTGGCCGACGACATCGAACGTGTCCTTCCCACCGAAGGCGCCCCCCCGAAGGAGACCGCATGACCGACACCGCCGCCCACCCGTCCCGCGCCCTCGTGCTCGGTGGGGGTGGTGTCGCCGGGATCGCCTGGGAGTCCGGACTGCTCATCGGCCTCATGGAGGCCGGTGTGGACCTGGCGGCGGCCGACCTCGTCGTCGGCACGTCCGCCGGGTCCTCCGTGGGGGTCATGTTGCGTGCCGGACGTCTCACGCCCGAGCACCTCCAGGAGGCCCTCGCCGCCCCCGAGGAGGCGGTGGAGCACGGCGCGGGTGGCGCCCTCCCGCAGACGGAGGGGTCGCAGTCGTACGAGTCGCTCGCGTTCCACGAGGCGATGGCCGCCGCGACCCGCGGCGTCGCCGGCCACGAGGCCGTCCGCGCGCATCTCGGTGCGTGGGCCCGCTCGGCCACCGTCGACCTGGACGAGTCGACGTGGGTCGGGCAGATCGCGGCCCGCCTCCCGGCGGACTGGCCGCAGGGGCGTCTCGCGATCACGGCCGTCGATGCGGTCGACGGGTCCTTCCGTGCCTTCGGCGCCGAGGACGGCGTCGACCTTCCGCGCGCCGTCGCGGCGAGCTGCACCTTGCCGACGGTCTTCCCGCTCGTGACGATCGACGGCCGCCCGTACATGGACGGCGGGATGCGCTCGGCGACGAACGCCGACGTCGCCGCCGGTCACGACCGTGTCTTCGTCGTCGCCTGTTCCCCGGAGGGCGACTCGAGCAAGTTCGGGCTCGTCCTCGACGAGGCCGTCGTCCGATTGCAGGCCGAGGGCTCGGAGGTGATCGTCGTCGAGGCCGACGCGGCGAGTCGTCGTGCCTTCGGCCCCAACGTCCTCGATCCCGACTCCGCGGAGCCCTCGTTCTTCGCCGGGCTCGCCCAGGCGCAGGCGGTGGCCGACAGCATCACGGAGTTCTGGGGCTGACCGCTCCACCCGCCGACCTCCCAGGAGGACCCATGACCACCACCCCGTCCCGCGCCCTCGTCCTCGGTGGGGGTGGCGTCGCCGGAATCGCTTGGGAGAGCGGCCTGCTCGCCGGGCTCCTCCAGGCGGGCATCGACCTCGACGCGGCGGACCTCGTCGTCGGCACCTCCGCGGGGTCCAGCGTCGCGGTCTCGCTCCGTGACGGTCGGCTCACCCCCGAGCGGCTCGCGGAGCGGTTCGCCGCGACGTCCCCAGCTGCCGCCGCCCGGCCCGCCCACCTCGCCGAGGGCGGGGCCGCCACCGCCGACGGTGCGCCCGGCCGTGCGACTCCCGCGCAGGAAGTCCTCGAGTTCGACGGCATCGCGTTCTTCGAGGCGATGCGGGAGGCGGCCCGCGGCGGCGGCTCCGAGCAGGAGGTCCGAGCCCGCATCGGCGAGTGGGCCCGCCGGACTCCCGTGAGTACCCCGCTCGAGGCGTGGCTCACCCGCATCGGGGCACGCCTGCCGAAGGAGTGGCCGCAGGGTCGGCTCGCCGTCACGGCCGTGGACGCCGAGGACGGCGCACTGCGCACCTTCGGGGCCGAGGACGGCGTCGACCTCGTCCATGCGGTCGCGGCGAGCTGCACCGTCCCCAGTGTGTTCCCGCTCGTCCCCATCGAGGGCCGCCTCTACATGGACGGCGGCATGCGCTCGACGACGAACGCCGACGTCGCCGCGGGACATGATCGCGTGCTCGTCGTCTCCTGTGCCCCCGAGGGGCCTGCGGCGCCGCACGGGCCCGTGCTCGACGTGGCTGCGGCGGATCTTCGCGACCGGGGCTCACAGGTCCTCGTCGTCCAGGCCGACGAGGCGAGCCTGCGTGCGTTCGGCACCAACGTGCTCGACCCGGCCACCTCCGAGCCGTCGTTCCGCGCCGGGTTCGCCCAGGCGCAGGCGGTGGGCGAGCGCGTCCGGAGTTTCTGGGCAGGCTGAGGGGGGTCGACCTCTCACCACCCGCGCCGTGCGGGGTGGATCTGCGCCGCTGCCGTCCCCGGTCGAGGGCACGGCCCCGGGCGTCTGAGCCGGGCCGGCACGTGGCCGCCGCCACCCGGACGAGCAGGCGTCTTCACCCGCCGTGTCGCTCCTGCCGTCACGCGCCGACGCCGACTCACCCCGAGGCCGGTCTCTCGCCGAGAGTCGTGGTGCGGCGGGATTCCCGAGCCGTCAGACTGCCCGTGGACGGCGGCCACACACTGCCGCCACGAGAAGGGGAGTCGTCGTGCGGGTGGTCATCGCCGGGTCGGGATCCGAGGGTGACACCCGACCGTTCCTCGCCCTCGCGGCGGGCATGGCCGCGCGGGGGCATGGGGCGGCGGTCTGCCTCGACCGCAGCGGCGCCGAGTCCGCCGCCCACCTCGGCCTTCCCTACCGCGAACTCGACGCCGACTTCCGCGCCCACCTCAGCGGCGGACGGGCCGAGGAGGCTCTCGCGCGCGCAACCCGCGACGGCGGGCTCGCGGGACTCGCGTTCTTCGGCGACATCGCCCGCGCCCACACCGAGCGGTGGGTGGCAACCATCGAGGCGGCGATCGAGGAGCACCGGCCCGACGTCGTCGTCGGCAGTGGTCTCACCGTGTGGGCCGCGCAGACCGCCGCCGAGGGCCACGGCGTGCGGTTCGCGGCGGCAGCCGCCTTCCCCCTCGCGCCGACCCGGGCGTTTCCCTCACTCGTCACGCCGGGGGTTCCGCCCGCCCGGCTCAACCTCCTCACCCACCACGTCGCCACCGGGATGATGTCGGCGGTCTGGTGGCGTCCCGTCGCCCGGGCCCGCCGCCGGCGTGGTCTGGGGCGGTTCCGTGCGGTGTGGAACGACGTGCCGGTGCTCTTCGGGTACTCCCCGGCGCTCCTGCCGACGCCCGCGGACTGGCGGTCCAACGTCGCCGTCTGCGGCGACTGGCATCTCGACGACCCCGAATGGGCACCGCCGCCGGACCTGGCCGCGTTCCTCGAGGCGGGAGAGCCGCCGGTGTACGTCGGATTCGGGAGCATGGCCGGCACCGCGTCGCTGCTGCGCGCCGTCGTCGACGGGCTCGCCGGGCGTCGCGTCGTCGTCCACCCGGGGTGGGGCGACGTCGATCCGAGGGAGTGGGGTCTCGACGCCTCGCGTGTCCACGTCATCGGGCCGACACCGCACACGTGGCTGCTTCCCCGCTGCGCCGCGGCGGTCCATCACTGCGGGGCGGGCACGACGCACGCGGTCGCGCGGGCCGGCATCCCGTCGATCCCCGTCCCGTTCGCCGCGGACCAGCCCTTCTGGGCGCGTCGGCTCGCCGAGCTCGGCATCGCGTGCAGGCCGCTCGACCGACGACACGTCACGAGCGACGACATCCGCGCCGCCGCAACGGTGATCGACGACGAGCGCGTCCGGGACCGAGCCCGGATCGTGGCTGCGAGGATGGCGCGGGAAGACTCCGTCGGCGCCGCCGTCCACCACCTCGCCACCTGGTCGACCCCGGCGCGGTGAGCGGCGACCCGCCCCACTCGAGCGGTGGTCTTGGGGTCAGGGGGCTGTGGGCTCGACGGTCACCGCGCAGACCTTGTACTCCGGGATGCGGGCGTACTGGTCGAGGGCGGCGTTGGTGAGTTCGTTGACGGCGCCGTCGGCGAAGTGGAATGGCATCCACGTCTCGCCGGGAGAGACACGGGTGCCGATGCGGGCGGTGGTCTCGATGCGGCCACGGCGGGAGGCGACGGCCACGCGATCACCGTCGGCGACACCCATCCGGTGGGCGTCGTCGGCGTTGAGCTCGATGTAGGACGACCCGCTGATCTCCGCGAGACCGGGGGCGCGCATCGTCATTGTCGCGTTGTTGTAGTGGTAGAGCATCCGACCCGTCATGAGGATGAAGGGGTACTCGGCGTCGGGGACCTCCGCCGACGGGCGGTACGGCGCCGGGAAGAACCGCCCGAGGCCCCGCGTGAACCGGCCGATGTGGAGGATCGGCGTGCCCGGGTGGTCCGGGGTCGGGCAGGGCCACTGCAGGCTCTCGCCGCGCTCGAGGCGCTCGTGGGAGATGCCGCCGAAGCTCGGTGTCACCGAGGCGATCTCGTCCATGATGTCGGCGGGCGTGAGGGTCGGTTGCGGGTACCCCATGCGGCGCATGAGATCGGCGAGGACCTCGGTCTCGGGGCGCATCCCCGGCTCGGGGACCACGGCCTGCCGCACCATCTGCACGCGCCGTTCGGTGTTGGTGAACGTGCCGGTCTTCTCTGCGAAGCTCAACCCCGGGAGGACGACGTCGGCGTGCCTCGCCGTGTCGGTCATGAACAGCTCGATGATCGCGAAGAACTCGAGGTTCTCCATCGCCCGGATGATGTGCGCGGTGTCGGGGTCGGTGCGCACGGGGTCCTCGCCGTAGCTGAACAGCCCCTTCATCTCACCGCGGGCCGCCATCGCGAGGACGTCGGTCGCCATGATCCCCGGCTCGTGGTCGAGCTCGACACCCCACGCCTGCTCGAACTTCTCGACGACGCCGTCGGCGGCGACCTTCTGGTAGCCGGGGAAGTCGCCGGGCTGGGCGCCCATGTCGCACCCGCCCTGGACGTTGTTCTGGCCGCGCAACGGGTTGATGCCACATCCCGGACGGCCGAGCTTGCCTGTCGCCATCGCGAGGTTCGACAGGCTCATCACGCCCTCGGTGCCCGAGGAGTGCTCGGTGACGCCGAGACAGTAGATGATCGGCGCGCGCTCCGCTCCGGCGTACAAGCGCGCGGCCTCGCGGAGCATGTCGGGGTCGATGTGGCAGATCTCCCCGACGCGTTCGGGGGTGTAGTCGGCGACGAGTGCCTTCATCGCCTCGAACCCCTCGGTGCGCTGCGCGATGAACGCGTGGTCGACGAGGTCCTCCTCGATCATCACGTGGAGCATGCCGTTGGCGAACGCGACGTTCGTGCCCGGACGCACCCGGAGGTGCAGGTCGGCGTCGGCGCACAGGTCGATCTCGCGCGGGTCGACGACGATGAGACGCGTGCCGCGCTGCACGGCCTGTCGGATCTGCATGCCGACGACGGGGTGCGCCTCCTCGGGGTTGGACCCGACGAGCAGGATGGCGTCGACGTCGCCGGTGATGTCGGCGACGGGGTTCGTCATCGCGCCGGACCCCAGCGTCATCGCGAGCCCCGCCACCGACGCCGAGTGACACATCCGCGCACAGTTGTCGACGTTGTTCGTGCGTAGGCACGTGCGGACGAACTTCTGCGTGAGGTAGATGTCCTCGTTCGGCGACCGGCTGCAGGCGAACCCGGCGAGCGAGTTCGGCCCGTAGGTGTCGCGCAGACGGGTGAACTCTCGCGCGATGAGGTCGAGGGCCTCCTCCCAGCTCGCCTCCTCGAACTCACCCGTGTCGTGGTTCTTGATGAGCGGGGTGCGGATCCGGTCGGGGGAGTGGACGAAGTCGATCGAGCCCGAGCGTCCCTTCGCGCAGAGAAGTCCGTGGTTGACCGGGCCGTCGCCACCGACGGCGTCGACGATGCGGTTGTCCTTGACGCGCAGGTCGATCTGGCAGCCGGTGCCGCAGTGCGGGCACGTCGTCGACACCGTCTCGACCTCGCGGATCCGGTAGGTGTGTCGCCGCAGGTCGGTGATCGCCGCGGTCGGGCACGCCTGGACGCAGTTGCCGCACGACTCGCACAGCGTCGTGCGCCAGCCCTCGTGGAACGGGGCGTCGATGATCGTGTGGCGGCCCTCCTTGAAGGTGCCGATCGCGTGGCGCCCGACGACGTCGGCGCACATCGAGACGCAGCGCTCGCACGTGACGCAGAGCGTCGGGTCGAACCGGAGGAACGGGTGCCCCTCGAGCAGCGTGCGGTTGCGGTCGACCCGACCCTTGCGCCCGAGCGAGGAGTCCGCGGGCACGCCGTACTCCTCGCCCAGATCCTGCAGCTCGCAGTCCCCGGCCTTGACGCAGTCGAAGCAGTGCTCGCGGTGATTGTCCATGAGCAGCGAGAGCAGGCCCGTGCGGGTCGCCCGGATGCGCGGGTTCGTCGTCGTCACGCGCATGCCGGGTTCGACGACCGCGGTGCAGGCGGTGACGAGCTCGTCGCGTCCCTCGACCTCGACGACGCAGAGCCGGCACGAGCCGGTCTGGTTGACGCCGTCGAGCCAGCACAGGGTGGGGATGCGCCGCCCGTTCGCGCGGGCCGCGGCGAGGATCGTGGTCCCGCCCGGCACCTGGACCTCGCGACCGTCGATGAGGAGGTCGACCGTGCTCGGGGTCGGCGCGGCCGCGGCGCCCGCGAGGACGTGCTCTCCGTTCGTCGCCGCGACCAGCGGCGGAATCGTCGTCGTCATGTCAGGACCGTCCTCCCACGAGTGCTCCGCTGCCGTAGTGGTCACACCGCAGACAGCGGGAGACCTCCTGGCCGGCCTCCTGGGCCGTCATGCGCTCGCCCACATAGTCGAAATCGGTGCGTCGGAGGTCGGGTTCGCGCAGCGGCGCCTCGACCCGGCCGGTGGGCACGCGGTTGTTCGGGCCCGGGTGCGGCACCTCGATCCCGAAGTCGATCGTGTGGTGGTAGCCGAGCTCCTCGTCGATCGCGTACGCGGCGACCTTGCCCGCGGCGATCGCCTCGATGACCGTCGACGGACCGCTGACGCAGTCGCCGCCGGAGTACACGTGGGGGAGGACGCGGCCGGTGTCGTCGGCGACGAGGCGGGTCCGGTCGAGTGGAAGTGCGGACTCCGCGAAGTGGGTGCTCTCGATCCCTTGGCCGACGGCGATGAGGACGACGTCGGCCGGGAGGCGCACGGCCGGCTTGTCGGCGGGAACGGGGGTGGGCCGACCGGCGTGGTCGTGCGGCCCCGGCATCTGGGGCTGCACCCACAGCGCGGCGACGGCCCCGCGATCGTCCTTCTCGATGTGCGTCGGGGCGAACAACGCCGAGAGCCGCGCCCCCTCGCGCACCGCACCCACGATCTCGTGCGGCAGGGCCGTCATGTCCTCGCGCCGCCGCCGGTAGACGACGTGGACGTGCTCAGCGCCGCAGCGGATCGCCGTGCGCGTCGCATCCATGGCGACGTTGCCGCCGCCGATGACGACGACCCGCTTGCCGCGGAAGTCCGGCCGGTCGTCCTCGGCCAGTCCGTGGAGGACGTCGACCGCCGACATCACGCCCTCGGCGTCACCGCCCTCGATGTCGAGGGTGAGGCCCGCCTGCGCCCCGATGGCGACGTAGACGGAGTCGTACTCCTCCCGCAGGTCCTGCAGCGAGGTTCCCCGCCCGATGCGCACTCCGCAGCGGATCTCGATCGTGCCGAGCGCGAGGATCCCCGCGATGTCGGAGTCCAGACGGTGCTTGGGGAACCGGTAGCCGGGGATGCCGTACCGAAGCATCCCGCCGGGCTTCTCGTTCGCCTCGAAGATCACGACCTCGTGGCCCATGAGGGCGAGGAACCAGGCGGCGGTGAGGCCGCTCGGTCCGCTGCCCACGACGGCGATCCGCCGCCCAGTGGCGGGGCCGCGTGTCGGGACGGGTACCTCGTCGCCGGGCGCGTGGTCGACGGCGTACTCCTTGAGCCCGCGGATGTTGATCGGTTCGTCGATGAGGCGGCGACGGCAGTGCATCTCGCAGGGGTGCTCGCAGACGAGCGCGCACGCCGAGGGCAGCGGGTTGTTCTCGCGGATGAGGTTGATCGCCGCGGCGTGATCGCCCTTCTCGATGAGCGCGATGTAACCGGGCACGTCGGTGTGGGCCGGGCAGAGGCTCACGCAGGGCACGACCGGACGACGGTCGGTGAGACACCTGGTGTCGTGGACATGACTGTCGAACTCGCGCTCGAACGTCGTCATCGCGCCGAGCAGCACCGTTGCCGGCTGGTAGCCGATCGCGCAGTCGGAGGTGTCGCGAACGAGCTCGGCGAGGGCCCGCATCTCCTGGAGGCGCCGTTCCCGATCGGCGGGCTCCCCGTCGCCGTCGAGGAGCGACTGCAACATCCCCTCGAGCTGGGGGAGCCCGTCGCGACAGGGGACGCACTTGCCGCACGACTGCGTCTTCGCGTTGTGGAGCATCGTCAGCTCCATGGCGAGTGGACAGGTGCCCACCGGGTAGGCGTCCAGGGTGCGCCGGAACGTCTGCAGATGAGGCTCCATGGCTGCGTCGGTGCGATGTTCGTGCAGTAGTGGTGTCATCCGAGCGCCTCGCCTCCGGGTCGCAGCCATCTGGTCGTGGCTGACGAACGGCCCGCCCATCAGGACATCACCGGTGGTCGGCCGCTCGCAGGACCAAGGGCCTGTGGGCGTCGGGCCCCACGGGGAGGCGCGGAGAGATGCTCGACACATCACGTCAATTTGTTTTCCAACCGATAACGCCGCATGATGTTTGTCATGCGCTTCCCGGACCACCGCCTCACGCGGCCCCAGGCACCGGCTCCTCGGCTCCACCGCCGAATGCCGATGTGCTGCTGTCGCCGCTGACCCCGGTCCTCCGGCCCAGTCGCGCGTGAACGGCCCTTCGCGCCCACCCCTGCGCGAGGCCCCTGCACCCGAGGCCGACGTCCTCGCCCACCCGCGCCCCGTATCGCCGTGTCCCCCGGCGCCCTGCGCACCTCGACGCCCCGCGTCGGGGTGTCCCGCGCCGACGCCTCCACGTCCCCGTCCTCGAAGGTCTGGTCTCATGTCGATCGACACTCCCGCACGCGTCCGCCCGTCCCGCTCCGGCAAGCCCCAGGGGCAGTGGGCGGTCGACGGCCGCGCGCCGCTCAACCACAACGAGGAGTTCAAGGCCGCCGACAACGGCCTCAACGTGCGCGAGCGCATCGAGACGGTCTACGCACGAGAGGGCTTCGACTCCATCGCCGACGACGACCTCCATGGCCGTTTTCGCTGGTGGGGGCTCTACACGCAGCGCAAGCCCGGGATCGACGGCGGCCGCACGGCCCAGCTCGAGCCCAGTGAGCTCGAGGACCGTTACTTCATGCTGCGGGTGCGCATCGACGGTGGTGCGCTCACGACTCGTCAGCTGCGCGTCGTCGGCGAGCTCTCGGCCGAGTTCGCCCGTGACACCGCCGACCTCACCGACCGGCAGAACGTCCAGTACCACTGGGTGCGCGTCGAGGACGTCCCCGAGATCTGGCGGCGCCTCGAGGAGGTCGACCTGTCGACGACGGAGGCCTGCGGCGACACCCCGCGCGTCATCCTCGGGTCCCCGGTCGCGGGCATCGCCGCCGACGAGCTCATCGACCCCACCCCGGCGATCGAGGAGATCCGGCAGCGGTTCATCGGCGACCCCGAGCTCGCGAACCTGCCGCGCAAGTTCAAGACCGCGATCACGGGGCACCCCTCGCTCGACGTCGTCCACGAGATCAACGACGTCGCCTTCGTCGGCGTGAGGCACCCCGAGCTCGGTATCGGGTACGACCTCTGGGTCGGCGGGGGCCTGTCCACCGCACCGCGACTCGGGGAACGGCTCGGTGTGTTCGTCGCCCCCGACGAGGTGGCCGAGGTGTGGTACGCCGTCGCCTCGATCTTCCGCGACTACGGGTTCCGGCGCCTGCGTCACAAGGCCCGCATGAAGTTCCTCCTCGCCGATTGGGGCGCGGAGCGGATGCGTGAGGTCCTCGAGCAGGAGTACCTGCACCGCCGACTGCCCGACGGCCCGGCGCCCGCGGTCGCGACGACCCCCGGCGACCACGTCGGCGTCCACGAGCAGAAGGACGGACGCCGCTACGTGGGGTTCGCCCCCACGGTCGGACGCCTCAGCGGCACCGCCCTCACGCGTCTCGCCGACCTCGCGGAGGCCGCGGGGTCCGCCCGGGTCCGCCTCACCCCGCACCAGAAGGTCGTCGTCCTCGACGTCGACCCGGAGCGGGTCGAGGACCTGCTCGCCGGTGCCGCCGACCTCGGCCTCACGGCGCGGCCCTCGCCCTTCCGCCGGTCGACGATCGCGTGCACGGGCATCGAGTTCTGCAAGCTCGCGATCGTCGAGACGAAGGCGACGGCGGCCCAGGCCATCGCGGAGCTGGAGCGCCGGCTCGCCGATGTCGAGCCCGAGCTCGGCCGGCCGATCACGCTGCACATCAACGGGTGCCCCAACAGTTGCGCCCGCATCCAGACCGCCGACATCGGCCTCAAGGGCCAGATGATCGACGACGGCGGCGCCTCGGTGCCGGGCTTCCAGGTGCACCTCGGGGGCGGACTCGCCTCCGAGGGCCGCGAGGAGGCCGGGCTCGGCCGCACCGTCCGCGGTCTCAAGGTGACCGCCGAGAGCCTGCCCGACTACGTCGAGCGCATCGTGCGCCGCTACGTCACCACCCGCACCCCCGACGAGACCTTCTCCGCGTGGGTCCGTCGCAGCGACGACGAGGAGCTCCGATGACGACCACCCTCACCCCCGGCCCCACGACCGAGGCCCCGGAGGACCGGGAGCGCCGACTCCGCGCCCTCGCCGAGGAGGGCGCGCGGCGGTTCGCGCCGCTCGAGGCCGACCTCACCCCGGCGACCCTCGCCGATGCCGTGAGCGCGTGGGCCGCCGAGACGTTCGGCGCCCGGCTCGCGGTCGCGTGCTCGATGGCCGACGCCGTCCTGCCCCACGTCGTCTCCGAGCGGGCACCGGGTGTCGACGTCCTGTTCCTCGAGACCGGCTACCACTTCGCCGAGACGATCGACACGCGCCACCGGGTGGCCGACGCGCTCGACGTCACCGTCATCGACGTGCAGGCGCCCCGGTCCGTCGCACAGCAGGACGCCGAGTTCGGGCCGCGCCTGCACGACCTCGACCCCGGCGCCTGTTGCGCGATGCGCAAAGTCGAACCCCTCCGCGAGGCGCTCACGGGGTACGACGCGTGGGTGACCGGCGTCCGTCGGGAGGAGGGCCCGACCCGCGCCGACACCCCCCTGGTCACCTACGACGAGGCGTTCGGACTCGTCAAGATCAACCCGCTCGTCACGTGGAGCTTCGACGACCTCCTCGCGCATTCCGAGCGCAACCTCCTGCCCGTCAACCCGTTGCTCTCCCAGGGCTACCCGAGCATCGGCTGCGCACCGTGCACCCGCCGCGTCGCCCCGGGGGAGGACCCCCGCGCCGGCCGCTGGGCCGGCTTCGCCAAGACCGAGTGCGGACTCCACCCCGCCGCCACCGCACACCCCCTCGAGGAGACACGATGACCGCCGTCGCGACCCCGGCCGCCGATTCGTCGGCGACGCCCTCGCCGGACCTGCTCGACCTGCTGGAGAGCGAATCGGTCCACATCATCCGCGAGGCCGTCGCGGAGCTCGAGCGACCTGCGCTCCTGTTCTCCGGCGGTAAGGACTCCGTCGTCATGCTCCACCTCGCCGCGCTCGCCTTCTGGCCGGGTCGGGTGCCCTTCCCCGTCGTCCACGTCGACACCGGGCACAACTTCCCCGAGGTCATCGAGTTCCGTGACGCGACCGTCGAGAAGTTCGGGATCGAACTCGTCGTCGCCTCCGTGCAGGACTACATCGACGACGGACGCCTCGCCGAGCGCCCCGACGGCACCCGCAACCCCCTCCAGACCGTGCCGCTCCTCGACATCGTCGAGGCCCGCCGGTTCGACGGGCTCTTCGGCGGTGGCCGACGGGACGAGGACAAGGCCCGCGCGAAGGAGCGGGTCGTGAGCCTGCGCGACACCTTCGGGCGGTGGGACCCCAAGAACCAGCGCCCCGAACTCTGGCGGCTGTACAACACGCGGCACGCGCCCGGCGAGCACGTGCGGGTGTTCCCGCTGTCGAACTGGACCGAGCTCGACGTCTGGCGCTACATCGCCCGTGAGGGCATCGAGCTGCCGAGCCTTTACTACGCCCACGAGCGGGAGGTCTTCGAGCGGGACGGAATGCTCCTCACGCCCGGTGCCCACGTCGTCCCCCGGGCCGGTGAGGTCGTGCGGACCGCCTCGGTGCGCTACCGCACCGTCGGTGACGCGACGTGCACCGGCGCGGTCGAGTCCGACGCACGCGACGTCGAGGACGTCGTCGCCGAGGTCGCCGCCGCGACGATCACCGAGCGCGGCGCGACCCGCGCCGACGACCGCCTCTCCGAGGCCGCCATGGAGGACCGCAAGAAGGAGGGCTACTTCTGATGAGCGCCGTGACCACGCCCTTGGAAGCCCCCCACGACCTGCTCGGAGAAGCCGTGACCATCCTCGACGGACAGTCCTCGAATCACGTTGCCACACAGGTGCCGTCCGCGACCGGAGGGTTGCTTCGCCTCGCGACTGCCGGGTCGGTCGACGACGGGAAGTCCACCCTCGTCGGGCGGCTGCTCCACGACACGAAGTCGGTGCTCGCCGACCAGCTCGCCGCGGCCCACGTCGAGAGCCGCCGGCGCGGGTGGACCGGTGAACTCGCCGACCTCGCGCTGCTCACCGACGGCCTGCGAGCGGAGCGGGAACAGGGCATCACGATCGACGTCGCCTATCGCTACTTCGCGACCCCGGCACGCTCGTTCGTCCTCGCCGACTGCCCCGGGCACGTGCAGTACACCCGCAACACCGTCACCGGCGCCTCGGGCGCGGATGCCGTCGTCGTCCTCGTCGACGCCCGCAACGGGGTCGTCGAGCAGACGCGACGTCACCTCGCGGTCCTCGGTCTGTTGCGGGTGCCCCACGTCGTCGTCGCCCTCAACAAGATCGACCTCGTCGCCGACGCCCACGCCGTGCACGACGAGGTGTCCGCGCAGCTCACCGATCTCGCGCCGCGGCTCGGGCTCTCCGGGCTCACGGTCGTGCCGGTCTCGGCGCTGCACGGCGACAACGTCGTCGACCGCTCGAGCCGGACCCCGTGGTACTCCGGGCCGACACTGCTCGATCTCCTCGAGACGCTCCCCGCGGCGGAGGAGCGTGCCGCTGGATTCCGGTTCCCCGTGCAGACCGTCATCCGTCCCCAGCACGGCGCCGTCGACCCCGCCTACGTCGACTACCGCGGCTACGCGGGGCACGTCGCCTCGGGTGCCGTCTCCGTCGGCGACGAGGTCGTCGTCCTCCCCTCGGGGATCCGGACGACCGTCGAGGGCATCGACGTCTCCGGTCGCTCCGTCGAGCGTGCCGAGGCCCCCCTGTCCGGGACGCTGCGTCTCACCGACCAGGTCGACGTGTCCCGCGGCGATCTCCTCTCGTCCGCCGCCGACGCGCCGAGCGTGCAGACCCGGATCGAGGGCGTCGTGTGCTGGCTCGCGACCTCTCCGCTGCGGCCGGGGTCGCGCGTGCTCGTCAAGCACGGCACGCGCACCGTGCCCGCACGCGTCGGAGCACTCGGGGATCGCCTCGACGTCGAGACCCTCGAGGTCGAGCCCGCGACGGAGGCGACGCTCAACGACCTCGTCCGGGTCGACCTCACCCTCGCCGAGCCTCTCCCGATCGAGCCCTACGGCGAATCGCGTTCGGCCGGCTCGTTCCTCGTCATCGACCCGGCGAGCGGCGCGACGCTCGCCGCCGGGTTCGTCGGCGCCGGGTTCGACGGAGCGCGGGCCGCCTCGGAGGCGGGCGAGTCCGAGGCGGCGGCATGAGCGCCGCTCCGTTCCTGCTCGGGCTCTCGCTCGCCGGTCGGCGCGTCGTCGCCGTCGGCGGCGGTCCCGTCACCGCCCGCCGGGTCGCCGACCTGTCTGCGGCGGGGGCGCACGTCCACCTCATCGCCCCGACGATCACGCCGGAGATCGCTGCGCTCGTCGTCTCGTCCGGGCCCGCGGTGGAGACGTCGACGACAGCCTCCACAGAGCCGTCTGGGTCACCGGCGGTGCGGTCGGTGTCGGGCGAGGCGCAGGCGGACCCCGCGACCGGGCGACCGTGGCTCAAGGCCGTCGGCGACGCCACCGGACACGCGACCGGCGCCGGCACCACCGGACACGCGACCAGCGTCGGCACCACCGGCCGGGAGACCCACGGGCCGGGGGCCGAGCGTGGTGGGGTGGGACATGCCGCCCCGGGGGACGGCGCCACCGCCACCATGCCCGGTCGCGTCTCGTGGGAGCCCCGCGCCTACGCGGGGGAGGCGGACCTCGAGGGTGCCTGGCTCGTCCACGTCGCCACCGGTGATCCGGGCGTCGACGCCCGGGTGACCGCCGACGCCGAGCGGTCCCGCGTCTTCTGCGTCGCCGCGGGTGAGGCCGGTCTGGGGACCGCCCGCGTGCCGGCGCGTGCCGTCGTCGACACGGAGTCGGGCCCCATCTCGCTCGCCGTGCACGCGGCCGACGACCCGCGGCGCGCCGTCGCCGTGCGCGGCGCCGCGCAGGACCACCTCGCCGTCTGCGCCGCCACCCATCTCACCTCGGGCGCGGTCGACCTCCGGGCTCGCCGCCGCCCGGTCCCTGGGCGCGTCACCGCCCGCGAGGCGCGTCCCCTCCGCTCCTCCCCGCCGTCGAAGGAGGCCGTCGCATGATCGACCACCTTCTGTCGTTCGTCGCCGGTATCGGTGCCCAACTCGTGGACGGCTCCCTCGGCATGGGCTACGGGATCACCGCCACCACACTGCTGCTCGCCTCGGGCCTCACCCCGGCCCTCGCGTCGGCCTGCAGCAACATCGCCCAGCTCGGCACGACGCTGAGCTCCGGCATCAGCCACCACCGCGTCGGCAACGTCGACACCCGGATCGTCCGCCGCCTGTCGGTGACCGGCGGCATCGGCGCCTTCGTCGGCGCGACCCTCCTCTCGGGCCTGTCGACCGCCGCCGCGAAGCCGGTGATGGCGACGTTGCTCTGCCTTCTCGGCGCGGGTGTCATCCTGCGGTTCGCCATCCGGCGACCGGGGGCCGCGACGACGGGGTCGCCGAGGGCGATGCGCCGTCGGTTCCTCGCGCCGCTCGGCCTCGTCGGCGGGTTCGTCACCGCGACGGGCGGCGGCGGGTGGGGTCCGGTCGTCACCTCGACGCTCCTCTCGACGGCGCCGGTGCCGCCGCGCACGGTCATCGGGTCGGTCTCGGCGTCGGAGTTCGTCGTCACCGTCTGCGCGAGCATCGGGTTCTTCACCGGTCTCGGTCTCGCGGGACTGCCGTGGGCGACGATCGTCGCGCTCGGGCTCGGCGGGGTCGTCGCGGCACCGGTCGCGGCACGTCTCGCCGGCAAGCTCCCACCGCAGGTCCTCGGCGTCGTCGTCGGTGGCCTCATCATCACGCTCAACCTCGGGGCCGTCCTCAGCTGGATGGGCGTGGACGCGGGAGCCGCCGTGCACGTCCGCCTCCTCGCGCTCGCCGGCGTGGTCGCCGTCGTCGCGACGACCGTGCGCCGCCACCAGCGTGCGGTGAAACTCGAGGACGAGGCGAACGTGGAGGCTCTCGTCGCATGACCCGACCGTTGGTCCTCGCCGCCCACGGCACCGTCGATCCCGCAGGCCGCGCCGTCACCGTCGAGGTGGCGGCGCGGTCCGCTGAGCGTCTGGGAGTGAGGGCCGAGGTCGCCTACGTCGACGTCTGCGGTCCCGAACTCCTCGACGTGCTCGGCCGGTATGCGGACGATCCCGGGCGCGGCGAGGCGCCCGTCGTCGTCCCGTTCTTCCTGGCCGCGGGCTACCACGTGCGTCACGACGTCCCGACCGCCGTCCGCTCGGCCCTGCCGGCGGCGCTCGTGACGCCGTGGTTGGGGGACGCGCCTGAGGTGCTCGACGCCCTCGCCGGGCGGGTGGCCGAAGTCGCTGCCGCCCCGGACGGGGTCGTCCTCGCCGCCGCGGGCTCCTCCGACGCCGACGCGCGCGGCGAGGTCGAGGGCGTCGCCGCCGCGCTCACCGTGCGACTCGGGGTGCCGGTCTCCGCGGCGTTCCTCTCGGGGCCGGGGACGAGGCCGATCGAGGCGGTGGCCGCCCTGCGTGACCGCGGCGCCGCCGACATCGTCCTCGCCGCGCACCTCCTCGCCCCCGGCGTGTTCCTCCGGCGCCTCGCCTCGACCGCGGCCGACCTCAGCGTCGCCGCCACCGGCGCGATCGGTGCTCACGACGCCATCGTCTCCCTCGTCGCCCGCCGCCACCGCGAGGCGATCTGACGGTCCACCGAGAGGCGGGCACGATCGCAGCCGGCAATGCGGCGAGGTGGCTGTCATCACGACCGCGTCGCTGCATCGTTGCCTGCGATTTCGACTCGGGAGGCGGAGGCGCGCGGCCGGGCACCGCATCGGGCAGAGTGGGCACACCATCGCGCCCCCGCCCGGGGCCGGACGACCCGATGGGTGAGCAGCCTCGTAGGGGTCGGGTCGCTCTCCGGGGAGCACGGTCGCCCGGGTGCCGGAGTCCGTACGCCCGAGGTGCGGGTGCCGGACGAGGGTCGGGGCGCAGCGTCGAGCAGGAGGAGCCGTCCATGTTGTCCCAGCCGCAGGTCCACGAACCGCGTTTCGACGACGTCAAGCGCGGTGACCTCAAGACACGACTGGCCGGCCTTCAGCGACGCTGCGAGGAGGCGGGTCTGCCGGTGCTCGTGCAGATCGACGGCTGGGAGTGCTCGGGCAAGGGGTACGTCCTCACCCACCTCCTGCGCGACCTCGACCCGCGGTCGACCTCCGTCCACGTCTTCGAGGACCTGAGTGACGAGGAGCGGGAGTACCCGCCGTCGTGGCGGTACTGGCGGGCGATTCCCGCCCAGGGGCAGATCGCCGTCTTCGACCGCAGCGTCTACACCGCGCTGATGAACCGGCTCGACCTCGACGAGGCCGACGACGAGGCGCGGTTGGCGGCCTTCGCGGCGACCGAGCGGGCGCTGACTGATTCCGGGATGGTCGTCGTCAAGGTCTTCCTCGACATCGACCGCGACGAACAGGCCAAGCGCATCGAGCAGTACGCCTCCGACGCACGCGAGGTCCTGCTCGACAAGCGGGACCGGTGGCAGAACAAGCGGTTCAAGGCGCTCTCAGAGCGGTTCTCCGACGTGCTGTCGCGGTCGAACTTCGCCTTCTCGCCGTGGCACGTCATCGACGCCCGACACCGCAAGCAGGCCTCGATCGAGGTGCTCGGCGTGACCTGCGAGGCGATCGAGGCCGCTCTCGCCGCCCGCGAGGGGGTCGCCCAGCCACCGATCGAACGTGCCTACGGCACGCCGCCGTCGATCGTCGGACAGGTGGACCTGAGCCTGGCCCTGGACGACGACGAGTACGACGACGTGCTCGACGACCTCCAGAAGGAGGCCGGAGCCCTCGCCTACCGCTTGGCCGAGGCCCGCATCGCGACGGCGATGGTGTTCGAGGGGATGGACGCCGCCGGCAAGGGCGGAACGATCCGCCGACTCGTCAAGCGCATCGACCCCCGACTCCTCACCATCAACCCCACCGCCGCGCCGTCGGACATGGCCAAGGAGCATCACTACCTGTGGCGCTTCTACAACAACCTGCCTCCCCGTGGGCGGATCGCGGTCTTCGACCGGTCCTGGTACGGCCGGGTCATGGTCGAACGCGTCGAGGAGTTCGCGACCGTCCCCGAGTGGGAGCGCGCCTACGGTGAGATCAACGCGATGGAGAAGGAGTTCACCGACGACGGCGGGCTGCTGCTCAAGTTCTTCCTCTACATCGACCCCGACGAGCAGCTCGCCCGTTTCGAGGCCCGCGAGCGCGACAAGCCGTGGAAGCTCACCGACGAGGACTGGCGCAACCGCGAGAAGTGGGACGAGTACGTCGCGGCCGTCGACGAGATGCTCGGACGCACGAGCCCCGACGACGCGCCCTGGACCGTCGTCGCGGGCAACGACAAGCAGTACGCCCGCGTCTCGGTCCTCCGGACGTTCATCGAGGCGGCGACGGCGGCGCTGGGCTCTTCCGACGGGTCCGGCAAGGACGACTGAGGCGACTGCCGGTCGAACCAGGAGCGCGTCGTCACAGCTCCGTCGGAGCGGCACCCGGCGGCGTGTCCGCCGCCCTGCCGTCCGTCGCGTCAGGCGGAGGTGAGGGCGTCGTGACGCTTGCCCAGGACGCGTCGCAGGTCCCGCAGGACGTGCGGGGCGAGGGGGAGCGCGTCGGCGGGCAGGTCTCGCAGATCGGCGGTGGCCGTGAGGATCTCGTCCACGGCGCGGTCGGCGGCGCGCGGGGGGAGGCCCGCCCCCCCGGCGAGGGCGAGGACGCGTCTGCGGGAGAGGGAGTCGTCGCGACCGGCCACCGTGAGGGCGAGCCGGTGGTCGCCGTAGGGGAGCGTCGAGGGGATGTCGTAGATCGGGGCGACGCGCCACTCGCCCCCCGACCTCACGACCGAGACGTTCTTCGCGTGCAGATCGCCGTTCCCCGTGAGCCAGGCCAACACCACCTGTTGGAGGACGGCCCGCACGGCGGGGAGACGTGCGGCGGCGACCTCGCCGACCCGGGCGAGCAGCGCCTCGGTCGTCACCGTGTACTTGTCCGCCGGGTAGCGCCCGAGCAGTTGCGCGCCGTCCTCCACGGCGAGGCGCCGGACGCTCCCGTGCTGCACGATCCGGTCGAAGCGGGTGACGAGGAGACCCGCACGACCCGACCGGTCGCGGACGACCGCCGCTTCGACGACCGGGTGGCGCAACCGGCGCCGGGCCAGGTCGAGGAAGAACGCCTCGTTCTCCACGACGCTCGGGTACTCCGGGGGCGTGAGTTTGAGCAGGTGGAACCGGCCCCCGTGGACGAGCGGCAGGGTGAGCATCCGCCCCGAGACCTTCTCCTGCACCCCGGCCAACGCCCCCGGATCGACGCCAGAGGCCGCCGCGAGGTCGGCGAAGTCGAGCTCGGCCCAGTCGTCGTCGGCGACGACCGGGCCGGCGCCGGACTCCGGGTAGCGGCTGCTCCCGGTGAGCGGTCCACTTTCCGGGTCGCTGCCGGCGGGGAGGACCTGGACGTTGCCGACCGGGTCGCCGCCGACGGCGAGGAGGAGCGACAGCTCGTCATCGGCCGAGGTCTTCACCGCTGACCTCAGGGCGGTGAGCCGGCGCCCCTCGGGCAGGAGCCCGGAGAAGAACGGCGGCACGGCGCCACCGACGGTGCGCACGGGTTCCTCCGACAGCGGCAACGTCGTCGCCACCGCGGGCCCGGCGGCCTCGAGATGGTCGTCGCGGTAGGCGAACTCGACGAGGCCGTCCCGACGGGTGAGGGTCGCCGCGGGAACGCCGTCGACGAGGACGTCCGCCTGCGCGATCCGGCGGGGGTCGGCCTCACCACCCCTCGTGCCCCTGCCGTTCGTGGACCGGGGGAGGTTCGTCGACCCGGGGCGCGGACCGACGGCGGTCATCCCGCCCCCCGGAGGGTCGCGTGCAACTCGAGGCCGAGGACGTCGAGGACGGCGACGAGCTTGTCGAGCCGGACCGTCGGTTTGTCGTGCTCGACCTCGCGGACGAAGCGCTCGGAGACCCCCGCCAGGTCGGCGACGTCGACCTGGAGGAGCCCGAGCGTGGCGCGGCGCGTGCGGATCTCTTCGCCGAGATTCATGGCCACCTCACGCTCATCTCACTCCACCTTCGTCACCGGCACGATCGTGCCGCTCTGGAGAGTGTCGCCGACGGCGAGGTGCTCGCGCAAGGCTGATCGGCACGATCGTGCCGATCCAGGGGGAGGAAGGGCTTGATGCGCCCCGGACATTCCGCGATCGGCACGATCATGCCGATCAAGCCGGTGAGGGCCGATCTCGTCGCGGCGCGACCGACCTGATGAACGCATCGGTGAGGTCGACGATGTCGGTCTGGATCGCCTCGTGGGGTCGGGTCTCCGTGCCGTCGCCGCGGGCCGGGCCGTAGTCGGAGAACGACGTGTGGACCGCCCCGTCGACGGGGACGTGGCGGAGGGTCGGGGTGTCGGGCCCCGTCGCGTCGGAGGGCGGGATGAGTCGGTCCGCCGTGCCGTAGAGGGCGAGGGTCGGGACGGCCGGGGTGGCGTGGCCACGGGCGTACGTCGCCCACACGACGACGCCGACGACGCGGGCATCTCCCGATTCGCCCGTGGCTCGAGCGGGCACGCCGCCGAAACTGTGGCCGCCGGCGACCCACCGCGTGACCTCGGGGTGGGAGGCGAACGCCTCCTCCGCGCGCCCCTGGGCGAGCGGGGCGATCGACAGTGGTTGTTTGGCGATGACGACGACGTGGCCGCGCTCGGCGAGGCGGCTGAGGATCGGCACGTAGGACCGCGCGTCGGTGCGCGCCCCGGGCTGGAAGATCACACCCGTCGAGGTCGGTCGGGTGGGCGTGAGGGTGATGCTCGTGGCGTCGTCCGTCACCCTGACCGCGGCCGTGCCACGCATCGCCGCCACGGCGTCGGTGTGCGGTGGGTGGGGGCGGCCGGCGACGACGAGCCCGACCATGAGCACCGTGACGAGCAACGCCGCCGCCACCCCGAGCACCCGGACGACCCGACGGCCCCGGGAAACGGGAGCGACGTCGGCGTCGACGTCGCCGTCGGTGACGCCCCGCCGCCCGTGCACGACGAGCACGACCCCGACTAGGAGGCACGCCGCGAGGAGTGTCGGGTAGGCGGGATGTCCGTCGACGACGGACCCGAACGCCGATGCCGCCGCGACGACGGGCACGGCGATCCAGACCAGCCCCAGGGCCGAACGACGCCTCGAGCGCGCTGCCACCGTCATTCCTCCGATGATGCCGCACCCTCGGGTGCGCGCCCGGTGGCGCCGGGGATCCCCCGCCACGTGGGGGCGGATGGTCGGGACCCCGACGCTCACCGACATGGGGGGTCGTCCGGCCGGCCGCGCAGACGTCGGGTCCGAGAGCGGAGACGACGAACCCCTCCGAGACGGGCTCGCTCGGAGGGGTTCGTCGTGCGCCCCCCGCTCAGGGGTGCTCGCTGCGCTCCCCGGGGTGCTCGGGCCCGGTGTCACCCGGGACGGCTTCTTCGGTGTCCGTCGCCGAGGCCTTGACGCCGGCGAGGATGTCACCGTCGTCGGCGCCGGTGATGCGGCCGTCGATGACGCCGTCGGCGCCCTCCTCCGCGGTCGGGGCCTCGGACATGACGAGGCCGCTGTCCCCGGTGCTGCTCGTGCCGGTCTGGCTCGCCCCCTCCTCGGCCATCTGGGATTCGGGGTTGTTGCGCGGGTCGATGCTCGGGGTCTCGTCGCTCATGTCGTCACCTCTCGTGGACGGGCGGACTGTCGTGCCTTTCCGGGAAGCCTCTCACGGCGACGCGGGTGGGGCGCGGACGGAGCCCGAGGGGCGGCGCGGGCGCCCGCGGGGACGATGCCGCCAGGGCGGGGGAGCTGCCGCATCGGAGCGACGACCTCACGGCGCTGCGCCGACGCCTCACCGGGAGCCGCCGCCCCGGCCAGGTCCACCACGACGACCGCCGGTACCGCCGGGCAGGCCGATCCGACCGGCGAAGACCACCATCCAGGCCGCGCCGGCGAGGGCGACGCCGCCGATCGACATCACCGCGGCCACCACCGTGGTCGTCTTGACCAGCGCCGAGACGAGCAGCGGCCCGCTGAGCCCGCCGACGTTCGAGAACAACGCCCAGACCCCGAGGAACCGTCCGCGCCCCGCACTCGGGCTGAGGTCGCCGCCGATCGTCATGTTGACGCCCGCGCCGAGGCCGTTGCCGATCGCCATGACGACCACGGCCGCGACGAGCCCGGGTGTGCCGAGCAGGTCGGTGAGGGGGACGAGCAGGAGGAAGCCCCCGCCGTAGACGACGAGACACGTGACGAGGATGACGGCCCGCCCGAGTCGGTCCTTGAGGTGACCGCCGGGGAACATGAGGACGATCTCGACGGCCGCGCCGACGGCGACGAGGAACGAGATGCGGGCCGGTGACAACCCCGAGTGCACGCCCCACAGCTGGATGACGACGGGCTGGGCGATGCGTGCCATCGCGAGGCACGTGATCGCGACGCCCGCGAGGACGACCCGGGTCCAGTCGACCGTGAGCCCGGCGGCGAGGCGGTGATCGTGCTCGGTGCCCCCTGCCGCGGGCCCGGTCGCCCTCGTCGACCCCACGCGCCCGTCATCGCCACCGAGCGACGGGATCTGGAGCACGAGGAGGGCGAGGGCGGCGCAGGCGACGCTGAGGAGGTAGACCGACCACAACGGCAGGCGCAGGAGCAGGAGGCTGCCGAGCAGGGGGCCGACGAGCGCGCCGAGGCGCATCGTCCCGCCGAGTCCCGTCATGGCTCGCCCGAGTTCGTTCGACGCCACGCGCTCGGCGACGAACGCCTGACGGGCGAGGCTCCAGACGTTGAGGGCGGGGGCCCGGAGCACGCTGGTGGCGATGAACAGGGCGAGTGCCGACGACCCGTTCCACATCAGGGCTGCGACCGACCCGAGCTCGAGTGTCCCCGCACCCACCGACGCGACCACCATCGCGCGGCGGTCGCCTACCGCGTCGATGAAGCGCCCCGCGTGGACGGTGGTGAGCAGTTGCATCGCCCCGATGACCGCGACGACGAGCGCCGCGAGGGAGGGGGATGCGCCCAGGTGGATCGCGGCGACGACCTGCACGGGCACCGTCGCCCCGGCGGCGATCCCGAAGAGGATCGAGGGCGCGTAGACCGGCCAGAACAACCGGCCGTAGAGATCGCCCCTCATGTCGCCCCCTCAAGTATCTCGATATCAAGATACCTTACGTCGGGGCTGGGTCAGGCGGAGGTGTAGAGGTCGGCGTACGTGCGTCGGAGCTCGGCCTTCTGCACCTTGCCCATGACGTTGCGGGGCAGCTCGGGCACCGGGACGACCCGTTTGGGCTGCTTGTAGCGGGCGAGGCGACCGGCGAGGGAGTCGATGACCGCCCGCGGGTCGATCTCGTGGCCCTCGCGGGGGAGACGATCGCGGTGACGCCCTCCCCGAGATCGGGGTGGGGCAGACCGATGACCGCACTCTCGAGAACCCCCGGGAGCGCGTCGATGGCGTCCTCGATCTCCTTGGGGTAGACGTTGTACCCGCCGGAGATGACGAGGTCCTTGTCGCGGCCGACGAGGCGGAGGTAGCCGTCCTCGCCGATGAGTCCCACGTCCCCCGTGATGAAGAACCCGTCGTCGCGGAACTCTGCGGCGGTCTTCTCCGGCATCTGCCAGTACCCCTCGAAGACGCCGGGACCGCGCACCTCGACCATGCCGATCTCCCCCGGTGGGAGCAGGGTGCCGGACTCCCGGTCGGTGACACGGACCTCGACGTCCCGCAGGGGCATCCCGACGGACCCCGGAATCCGTTCGCCCTCGTAGGGATTCGAGGTGATCATGCACGTCTCGGTCATCCCGTACCGCTCGAGGATGGCGGCGCCGGTGCGTTCGGTGAACGCTCGATGGTCCTCGGCGAGCAACGGCGCGGACCCAGAGACGAAGAGGCGCATCCCGCTCGTCGTCCCGGGGGAGAGTCGAGGCGAGCGCAACAGTCGGGTGTAGAAGGTCGGGACGCCCATGAGGACGGTCGCCTCACCCATGAGGTCGAGCACCTGCTCGGGGTCGAAGGAGTCGAGGAGGATCATCGTCGCGCCCGCGACGATCGCCATGTCGGCGGCGACGAACAGCCCGTGGGTGTGGAAGATCGGCAGGGCGTGGAGGAGTCGGTCCGCCTCGGTGAACCGCCAGCACTCGATGAGCGCCTCGCAGTTGGAGGCGAGGTTGCCGTGGGTCAGGACGGCTCCCTTCGACCGGTCGGTCGTGCCCGAGGTGTAGAGGATCGCGGCATGGTCGGTCATCGCGACCGGGACGGGGTCGGTGCGAGGGGGGCTCGCCCCGGCGAGGTCCATGAGGGAGCCATCGCCGTCGCTCCCCAGGGTCTCGACGGCGAGGCCGCCCGTGGCCCGTCGGCGGTGCTCCGTGGCGGTCTCCGGTGCGCAGACGAAGAGCCGTGGGGCCGCGTCGTCGAGGAAGTGGTCGATCTCGGCCCCGGTGTAGGCGGTGTTGAGCGGCAGGTAAACCCCGCCGACGGCGAGGGTCGCGAGGTAGAGGCAGATCGCCTCGGGGCTCTTCGGCACCTGGACCGCCACCCGGTCCCCGGGGGTGATGCCGATCGCGCTCAGCGCCCCGGCGAGATGCTCGACGGTCGCCTTCGCCTGGGCGTAGGTGAGGTCGGGGCGGCCCGGACGCTCGAAGAGCGCCTTGTCGGGGTGGGCGGCGGCGGATCGCAGGAAGCTCTCGTGGATGGTGGGCATCGGGTGATCCCTTCGTCGGGACGGGCCGGGGGAGCGAGGATCGACGTGGGTGCGGGCGGGAGTGGGGGTCGGTGGCGGGTGGCGTGCGCCGCGCATGGTCGCGAGCCGCCGGACGGAGGGCTCGCGCCCATCACGACGACGCCGTCGACGAGGTCATCGACCACCGTACGGATCCCGGAGGCGAGCGAGGGGGAAGCGTCCCGGGCGTTCGGCGCAGTGGTGGGCGGGGCTCCTGCCGACTCGGGCCCGCTGCGAGGATGACCCGCATGCCCCTCCCGCCCATCCGCCTCGGTCAGCGGTACTCCGTGCGCGTCGTCGACGAGGGCGGTGAGCGCCGTGACCTCGTGGGGACACTCGTCGCCGCCGAGGCGTCGACGTGGACACTCCTCCCCGAGGATCGCGGGCCCGAGGTCGTCGAGGTCGCCGCCGTCCGCGGGATGCGCGCCGTGCCGCCGCGCGTCGTCCGTCCCGCCTCGTCGGCCGACGCCGTCCAGCGGCTCGCCGCGCGCGGCTGGCCCGGGTCGGCGCAGCGACGCCTCGGTGGGTGGCTCCTGCGGTTCGGGGGTGGGGACACCAAGCGGGCCAACTCGGTCCTCGTGGCGGGGACGTTGGATCGTCCGCTCGGCGACGCGATCGAGGCCGTCCGCGACGCCTACGAGGCCGAGGGGCTGCGACCGACGGCTCAGATCTCCTTCCCCCTCACCGGACCGACCGATCCGGCGACCGACGTGGACGCCGAGCTGGCCCGCCGCGGATGGGAACTCGTCGAGCCATCGATCACGTACGTCGCGGACCTCCGGCGCCTCCCCACCCTCACGCCCGGCCCGGCGCCCGACGTGCGGACGTCGTGGCGCGACGCGCCGTCTCCGGAGTGGTCGGCGCTCGCGGACGCCGACCGCCGGGGTCCTGCCAAGGACGTCCTGACGGCTGCCCCGGCCCGATACCTCGTCCTCACGGGCGCGGACGACGGGCGGCCGGTCGCCCGCGCGCGGCTCGCGATCGTCGACGACTGGGGCGGAGTGTCCGATGTCGTCGTCGCCCCGGCCCTCCGGCGTCGGGGTCTGGGCCGTGCGGCGATGGACGCGGTCGTCGTGGAGGCGCGACGGCTGGGCCTGCGGTTCGGCTACCTCCAGGTCGTCCAGGCCAACACGGCGGCCGTCGGTCTCTACGACGCCGGCGGGTGGCGTCCGCATCATCGCTACCACTACCGCGTCGCTCCGGCGCGGGGGTGAGCCTCGGGGTCCGTCCCCGTGCCGTCGGCGGGCGCCTCGTGGGCTGCCTGAGGGTGACCGGCCGCCCGGTGCCCGATGACAGCGGTCCTCCGCCTCACGGCCGCCACCGAGGAGCCTCCGAGGAGGACACGGCCTGCGCCCGCCGGCGACCGCGGGGCAGCACCGCGAGGAGGAGCAGGAGGAGCGGGACATCGGGACAACGGAGATCCGGACATCGGGGGGGTCGGGGGCGTTGCCCCCGCGCGGGCGGCGCCGTAGCGTCGGGTCATGGCCGTGCATCCGCAGGTGTCTCAGACGGTCCTGGACGCCGTCGACGTCCGCGAACTCGCCGAGTTCTATCGCGAACTACTCGGGTACACCTACCGTCCCGGCGACGAACCGCCGGTCGACGGCTCCCCGGACGACGCCGACTGGCTGGTCCTCCGCGGGCAGGACGGCGGTCCCACGCTCGCCTTTCAGCAGACCGCACAGCTCACGCCGACGACGTGGCCCTCCCCCGAGGTGCCGATGCAGCTCCATCTCGACATGACCGTCACCGACCGCGAATCGCTCGAGGCCGTCCGACGCCGCGCCGAGAGCCTGGGTGCGCGTCTGGTGTCGGATGAGTCCGACGACCCCGACGAGCAGCTCTACGTGTTTGCCGACCCGGCCGGCCACCCCTTCTGCGTGTTCGTCGCGTG
Organism: Mobilicoccus sp.; assembly: GCF_032060985.1. Taxonomy (NCBI): domain Bacteria; kingdom Bacillati; phylum Actinomycetota; class Actinomycetes; order Micrococcales; family Dermatophilaceae; genus Mobilicoccus; species Mobilicoccus sp. The sequence goes on along the minus strand of NZ_DAMBGD010000015.1, from coordinate 15,211 downwards.
AGTCACCCCCGCGGGGAGTGATCGACGGACGCGTCGCGGCGGGCTCGCGACCCTTCGTGCGACGGCGGAGCGGCGTCATGCGGACGACTCGCGATGTCGACAGGGGGTGGACAGGGCGCCCATGGCCCGTTCACAGGTTCGGCGCGTCGGATGGGTGTGTCGTACCCCCAGGGGTATGAGTCCGCACGGAAGGAGCACCCGATGTCTCTGTCCCAGAGGGTCCTGTCCCAGGCCGTGGCCACGGCCCTTCTCGTCGTGTGCGCCGGAGCCGCGCCCGCCTCCGCGAGTCCCGCCACCCCCGCGGTGGCGGGTGAGTCGTCCTCCTCGGTCGTGACCGCCCCGACGCCGCCCTCGACGGCCGGCCCGGCCGCCCGCGCCGTGTGGGAGGCCCTGATGAACCGGGACGGCGAGTACGCGGCCCTCGCCGAGTACGCGGCCGTGATCGAGCGCTACGGCCGGGTCGAGCCCTTCATGTCCATCGCCGCGTCCGAGGAGCGGCACGTGAACGCCCTCGTGCGTCAGCTCGACCGGCTCGGTGTCGCGGTTCCCGCCAACCCGTACGTCGGCGCGATCCCCGCCGCGGACACACTGCAGGCCGCGGCACGGAAGGGAGCCGAGGGTGAGGTCGCCAACGTCGCGCTCTTCGACCGGCTCCTGACGTCCGCGGCAGGCGACCCCGGCGTCGTTCGCGTCTTCACGAACCTGCGCCGGGCCTCGCTCGACCAGCACCTGCCCGCGTTCCAAGCCGCTGCCGCCGATGGTGGAACGCTCGCCGCCCGACCCGTCGGGCGTGGCGGCCGGGCAGGTCGGGCGACGGCCGCCACTTCGCGGCGCGGGCAACACGGTGCCCCGAGGCGCGAGGCCCCCGGCCGGGGTGACTGCCTCCTCCAGTCGCGACGTACCTCGTCCACCTGATCACGCACGGCGCGGCCCGGGGTGGGGCCGGACTCCCCGCACCACCCCGGGCCCCGTGACGAGCTCCGGATGCTCCCGTCTTCGGCACGCCGAGTTCGACGATCGCCCGGTCGAGAGCCGGACGGTGAATGCCGGTGCGGCCGTGAGCCGGCGTGCCGTAGCCTCCGCGAATGGAGACGGCCCGACGTCCACATCCGGCTCGCGGCACCATCGTCACCCTCGGGGGCGGAGGATTCTCGGACTCGGCGGACGGTCGCTCCCCCCTCGGCGACCACCTTCTGGAGCGGACGGGCGTCACGTCCCCCGCCGTCTGCTTCGTGCCCACGGCGAGCGGCGACGCTGTGGGGTACGGCGAGCGGTTCGAGCAGGTCTTCGCGGGACGGGCACGAACATCGGTGCTGTCGCTGTTCGGCCAGGCCCCGTGGGGGTACACCGATCCGGCGATGGTTCTCGAGCAGGACCTCGTCTACGTCGGCGGTGGCTCCACCGCCAACCTCCTGGCCGTCTGGCGTCACCACGGCCTCCCCGACATCCTCCGGCGTGCCGCGGAGCAGGGGACCGTTCTCGCGGGGATCAGCGCCGGGATGAACTGCTGGTTCGAGGCGTCCTCGACCGACTCGTACGGCCCCTTGGCGCCGCTGTCCGACGGGCTCGGCTTACTGCCCGGCGCGGCCTGCCCGCACCTGCTCGGGGAGGAGGGGCGCCGCGACAGTCTGTGCCGTTGGGTCGCCGCCGGTGACCTGCCGACCACCCATGCCGCCGACGACCATGTCGCGTTGGTCTGGCGCGACGGCGCCCTCGTCGAGGCGGTCGCTGAGGTGGACAACGGCCTTGCGCTGCGCATCGAACGTGTCGGCGACCGTGCGGTCGAGCACGAGATCCCCGTGCGGCGGCTTCGGTAGTCCTCGTCGCGGCGCGTGACGCCACGACGGTGCCGAGTGCACCGTTGTTGTGGCGCGGGCCGGGGGGCGCAGCAGTAAGGGTGCCGAGTGAACCGTTGTGGTGGGGGCTGGTGCGCCGGGACCGGGCAAAGGGTGCCGAGTGAACCGTTGTGGTGGGGCTGGTGCGCCGGGACCGGCAAGAGGATGCCCGATGAACCGTTCGGGCTGGGGCCGGCGTCTCGTCGCGTCATCCTCATCGGCCGGGCCGAACCGGATCGATCGACGATGGTGGGGGGCCAAGGCGCGGGAGGTCGCAGGCCCCGTGCTCGCGGCGAGGGGGGGCACCGGCTGACGTGAGCGTGGCCAGGGGCCAATCGGGAGGGGCCGGTCGCCTCAACGGGTTCGCGCTGCGGCGTCCTTTCGGTGGGCGCGGTCGGACGGATGGTGGGTCTCGACGATCACGCGGGTGCGGGTGGCGCCCTCGTCACCGATGTGGCGATATCAGCGGACTCGACGGGCGACCCACGAGCGCGGCTACGACATCTGCGCAGGTCAAAGCTGTGTGGACATCCGGGCTTGGCCATCGAGTCCGCTGAAATCGCCGCATCGGCCCGACGAGACCCGCGTAGATTGCCGTCATGGAGGGCGTCTACGTCATCACCGGCGGCACCCGAGGCATCGGCGCCGCGACGGCGCGGCTGCTCGCCCGCCCGGGCACCGCGCTGGTGCTCGGATTCCACGCCGACCAGGCGGCCGCAGACGACCTGGTCGAGGAGCTGAACACCGGCGACCACCCGGTCGAGGTCGTGCGGTGCGAGGTCGCGGACCCCGCCCAGATCGGCGACCTCTTCGCGAAGGCGGACGCCCTGGGTCCGCTGCGCGGGCTCGTCAACAGCGCCGGGACGACCGAGACACAGTCGCGTTTCGTCGACATCGACGCCGACCGGTGGACCCGCATCCTCGCGACCAACGTCGTGGGGACGGCGATGTGTTGTCGCGAGGCGGCTCGTCGCATGCTCGATGCGTCCGCGGGCCGACGGGGGGCGATCGTCAACGTGTCGTCGCGGGCCGCCGCGCTGGGCTCGCCGGGCGAGTATGTCGACTACGCGGCGAGCAAGGCCGCCATCGAGACTCTCACGCGGGGGCTGGCGCTGGAGTTGGCGCCGGAGGGGATCAGGGTCAACGCCGTCAGCCCCGGGATCATCGACACCCACTTCCACGCCCGCGGTGGCGACCCGGATCGGGCCGCCCGTCTCGCGTGGGACCAGCCCCTGCGGCGATGCGGCACTCCCGAGGAGGTCGCCGAAGCCATCGTCTGGCTGCTGTCGGAGAAGGCGAGCTTCACCACCGGCGCCGTCCTCGATGTCAGCGGCGGCCGCTGACCACCACCGGCCGACAACGTCGCGAGGCGGGGTCGGTCGGTCGACTCCCGGGCGGTGGGCGCCACCGGTCCAGGGCACGAGGGGGGCGGGTGCAGCGAGGGACCACTGGTCTGGCGGGTGCGGCAGCGGGTGTCCGCTGGAAGCGGATCGGGCGTGAGGCGAAAGCTGCGGCCGAACGATGGACGACCGGCAGGGGACGACCATGGTGACCGCTGTCGGCCAGGGATGCCCGACCGTTCACACACCGCTGCCCGGAGTGTCCTTGGCCGCCGCCGCACCGGTGGCCGCTCACGGCAGCGGGCCGCGCACCATCCGGAGTTCGTGGACGCCGTACTCCTCGTCCCATGGACGGTCGGCGACGGTGAACCCGTGACGCCGGTAGAAGGCGATGGCTCGCTCGTTCTGTTCGACGACCCACAGGTAGGCGGGTCCGTCGCCGACGAGGTCGGCCATCATGAGGTCGGCCAGGCCCGTGCCCTGGGCGCGGCGGGTGACGTTGATGGCGCGCAGTTCGTGCGGCGTGGGCGCGTCCTCAGCACGGCCCGGACCCGCGGAGGCCAGAGCGACGATGTCGCCGTCGGGGTCGACGGCGACCCAGACCGTACGGTCGAAGGAGTCCCCGCCGAGGAGGTCGCGCCAGCGGTCCGCGGCGGCGATCGGGTTCAGGGCGTCCAACACGTCCTGACGCATGAGTCCGGTGTAGGTGGCGCGCCATACCTCGGCGTGGACGTCCGCCATCTGCTCGGCGTCCTCGGGGCGGGCGACCCGTGTTGCATAGCCGACGGCGCGGGCCCGGTCTGAACGGTCGGTCATCGGGCCAGTGTGATGCACCCCGTCGGTGGGAGAGCAGGAACCGCTCGCCGTCCAGCCGCAGAGTGGACGAATCGCGCGCGTGTGAGCTCGAGGGGAGAACGGCGTCGGTGCACGGTGGCCCGGCCTCGAGGAGGCGCCGGTGTTCGCTCGTCCCGGAACTGCCGTCGCGGACGAGGGGAGGGAGGTCCCGCGGACGGCCTCGAGGACCGGGCGCGGCCGACTCCTGCGCGCGGGCCTGGCGCAGGCAGGACGGCTCGGACTGCCGTCCGTCAGGCTCGCGGCGACGTCTCACCGATGAGGTCGGCGCGTCGGGCGTCGTTGTCGTCGGCGTTGAGGGCCGCGAGGGACTCCTTCGAGAAGCCGAAGAAGTAGGTCGCGACCCAGCCGGCGACGTAGCCGATGAGCAGGCCGCCGCCGTAGACGAGGATCGCCGCCCCGATCCCGGCGTCGCCGGTGACGAGCGGGAACAGGGCCCAGCCGCTCGGCCCGATCGCGGTCGAGCCGACCGTCGTGCCGATGGCATCGAAGAACCCGATGAAGGCGCCACCGAACGCGCCGCCGACGCAGGCCGTGACGAACGGGCGCCCGAGCGGCAGGGTGACGCCGTAGATGAGCGGTTCGCCGATCCCGAGCAGCCCCGCCGGGAGCGCCGACTTGATCGTCGTCCGCAGGGACTGGTTGCGCGTGGCGCGCATGTACACGGCCACGGACGCCCCGACCTGCCCGGCGCCGGCCATCGCCAGGACGGGCAGCAGGATCGTGAAGCCCGACTGTGAGATGAGCGTGGTGTGGATGGGGATCAACGCCTGGTGCAGCCCGAACATGACGAGCGGCAGGAAGAGACCTCCGAGGACGAACCCCGCCGGGGCGCCGCCGGTCTGCAGGAGTCCGTTGGCGAGGACACCGATCCCGCTCGCGATCCACCCCGCGACCGTCATGAACACGTACACGGTCACGAGCCCCGCGAGAAGCACGGTGACGGTGGGGACGACGAGCATCGCCGCCGATCGGGGGCACCAGCGACGACACCACCGTTCGACGTAGGCGGCCAGTACGGCCGCGAACAGCGCCCCGATGACGCCCCCCTGGCCCGGGGCGAGGGCCTGGCCGAACGCGGTGACCTTCGCGATCCCCGCGAAGGGGATGATCGCCGCCACGGCACCACCGAGGATCGCGGTGCCGCCGAACTCCTTGGCGGCGTTCATCCCGACGAACACTGCGATGAGACTCATGAATCCGTTCGCGATCGCTGCGAGCGCGACCGTCGCGTCCGCGGCCCACGGCGTGACCCCGCGGGTCGTGAGGTTGGTGAGGACCCCGTTGAGGCCGGCGATGATGCCGCAGGCGATGAGCGCGGGGATGAGGGGCAGGAAGATGTTCGCGACCCGGCGCAGGAACTGCTTGACCGGGGTTTCGTTGCGCGCTTTGCGCTCCGCGCGCAGGTCCGCGCCGCGGGCGGCGAGCGCCTCGGCGCTCGTGCCCCCCGTGGCCGACTCCGGATCCTCCTGCGCGGGGTGGGGCGCGCCCTCCTCGCGCACCGCGACGTCGGCCAGGCGCCCCATCTCGTCGGCGACCTCGTCGACGAGTCCCGGTCCGAGGACGACCTGCATCGTCGGACCCGGAACGACCCCGAGCACCTCGGGGATCGCCTGGAGAGCGGCGACGTCGACCGCGTCGACGTCGCGGACGCCGATGCGCAGGCGGGTCATGCAGTTCTCGATGTCCTCGACGTTGCGGGTGTTCCCCAGCGCGTCGAGCACCTTCTGGGCAAGCGGCGTCACTGAACTCATGTCGGATCTCCGTGTCGGGTCTCGTCGTTCGGCGTGGACGTGGGGCTGGATCCGGGCGACCGGACGATGGTGCGCAACCTGTCGGGGGTCCCCGTCTGCAGGGGTGGGCCGTCGTGATCCGACACGGAGGAGCGGTCCTCCGCGTTCGGTACGGCCGCCCGCAGCACCCCGTGCGTCCGCGCGAGCTCGGCGTCGACCCGCTCGCGCGGCCAATCCGTGAGCAGCGCGAGGACGGCGTGCTTGGCGCGGCCGTCGTGCTCGGCCAACGCACGGCTGACGGCCTGCTCGTCGGCGCCGGTCGCGGCCGTGACGATGCGATGTGCCCGGTCCTTGAGCTTGGCGTTGGTGGCGCGGACGTCGACCATGAGGTTGCCGTAGGTCTTGCCGAGTCGGACCATCGCGCCGGTCGTCAGCATGTTGCAGACGAGTTTCTGGGCGGTGCCGGCCTTGAGGCGCGTGGACCCGGCGACCACCTCGGGGCCGACGACGACCTCGATGGCGACGTCCGCCGCCTCGCCGAGGGGTGAGTCGGCGTTGCAGGCCAGTCCCACCGTGCGGGCACCGCGTCGGGTCGCCTCCTGTACCGCGCCCACGGCGTACGGGGTGCGGCCGGATGCCGAGATTCCCACGACGACGTCGTCCGGTCCCACATCGAGACGTGCGAGGTCCGCGTGCGAGCCGGCGCGGTCGTCCTCCGCGCCCTCGACGGCCGTGGTCAAGGCCGCCGGACCGCCCGCGATCAGCCCGATCACCTGCGAGGGGTCGGTGTCGAACGTCGGCGGGCACTCGGAGGCGTCGAGGACGCCGAGTCGACCCGCCGTGCCGGCGCCCGCGTAGAGCAGGCGGCCTCCTGAGCGGAGGGCGTCGACGACGAGGTCGACCGCCTCGGCGATGCGTGGCAACTGTGTCGCCACCGCCTGCGCGACGGTGGCGTCCTCGGCATTGAGAAGCCGCATGAGGTCGAGGGTCTCGAGCCGGTCGACCGCGGCGAAATCTCCGGAGACCGCCTCGGTCGTCAGCCCGCCGAGCCGTTCGGCGCGCACGTCGACCGGCACGTGGGTGGTGCCGCGGGCCTGGTTTACGGCTGCGGTGGAGTCGCTGATCATGACTTCTCCTGCGGGTCGTGAGCGTGTCCGTGGCGGGGTGCGAGGGCTCGCCAGGACTCCTCGATGGCGGCGTGGGCCCGGTCGAAGGTGCGTTGCGAGACGAGCGTGAAGACCACGTCGATGACGAACATCTGCCCGGTGCGGGAGGCCATCGCCGCAGGTCGCAGTGCACTCTCCTTGGAACTCACGCTGAGGAGCGTCACGTCCGCCGCAGTCACCGGACTACCCGGACGAGCCGTCACGGCGACCGTCGGCACCCCGCGGGCGTGGGCGCGCTGGAACGGCTCGACGACGTCGGTCGTCGACCCCGAGGAGGAGACGACGACGAGGAGGTCGTCGGGTCGCAGCACCACGGCCGCCGTCATCGCCGCGTGTCCCTCGGTGACGGCCTGCGCGACGACGCCGATCCTCGCGAGCTTGCCCGCGAGGTCGAGGGCGACGAGTCCGGACGCGGCGATACCGATGACCACGACGCTCCGGGCGGCGACGATCAGGTCGGCAGTACGGCCGAGGGCGTCGTGGTCGAGCGTCGCGGCGGTGTCGGTGATCGCGCCGCATTCCTCGGCGGCGAGCTTGGCGACCGTGGTCTCGACGTCGTCGTCCCGACTGATGTCGCTGGTCACGTGGGTGGGGGGTGGGCCGGCGTCGCGGCCCGCGGCCACGGCCACCGCGGTCCTCAGCTCGCGGTAACCGCGGTACCCGGCGGTCGTCGCGAGGCGCGTGATCGTCGACTCGCTCGCGCCCGTGCGCTCGGCGAGGGCCGACAGGCTGAGGCCGGCATGAGAAGCCGGGTCCTCGAGGATCTGCTGCGCCACCCGCCGGGGGCCGGGCGAGAGCGTCGGCAGCACCCGGCGTAGTGCCGCCGAGGCCGACTCGGCCGGGGGCGAGGTCCTCACGGGTGGCGCCTCGTGTGTCGGTGCGCCCGTCGGTGCCACACGGTCATCGTCATCTCCTCGCGTCGTTGCGGTGAGTGAAAAGTAGTCAGACCCTACCAGAAGATTGACGAGTTTCACCTCTTCCGGCGACGGCCGAACAGCGGGCCGGAGGCGTGGAGGCGATGGTCTCGGGTGCTGTCATGCGCTGGGTGGTGCGTGAGGGACCTGTCGACGGGGGAGAACGCCCGGCGCCCGACATCGACGCCTGATCGGTCGCGGCGGCCTCCCCGCCTGCGGGTCGGGGTCCGCCCGGCGTGAGCCCCCCGGGTGACGAGGTGGCGATCGGGGCCGGGCTCACTAGCCTGGCCGGGTGCTCGGTGTGCTCCAGGGGTTCGCGACGCTGGCGTTCGTCGTCGCCGTCGGCTGGTTGCTGGCCCGGTTCCGGGTCGTCGGCGCGGAGGCGCAGCGCGTGCTGTCTCTCGTCGCGTTCTGGGTGTGCTCCCCGGCCCTGCTGCTGGCGGTCATGCAACGCACCCCGCTGGACCAGGTGTTCTCGGTCAACCTGGCGGTGACGACGATCGCCGTCGCCGTCACCGGGGGCCTCGCGCTGGTGGCGTTCGCATTCTGCTGGCCGCAGGCCGATGCGGGAACGCGGGTCATGGCCGCGCTGTGTGCCTCCTACGTCAACGCGGGCAACCTCGGCATCCCGATCGCGCTGTACGTCCTCGGCGATGTCGCGTGGATGGCGCCGGTGCTCCTGCTGCAGCTCCTCGTCATCACGCCGATCGTCATGACGATCCTCGACCGGTCGGCGGCGCGGTCCCGACCCTCGTGGGGGCGGAGCCTCGTCTCGTTGGTGCGCAACCCCATCACCCTCGGCGCGGTGGGTGGATTGCTGCTCGCCCTCACCGGCCTGCGGTTGCCGCCCGTCCTCGCCGACCCCGTCGACCTCCTCGGGGGCATGGCCGTGCCCGCCATGTTGCTCGCCTTCGGGATCTCGCTCCAGACGGGTCCCCGCGCCGGTGCGGGTGGTTCGATGCCGCAGGTGGCCGCCCTCGTCGCCCTCAAGCTCGTCGTCATGCCCCTCGTCGCCCTCGCGGTGGGAGCCGTCGGGTTCGGGCTCGACGGACCCACCCTCTTCGCGGTCGTCGTCACGTCCGCGCTCCCGGCCGCGCAGAACATCTTCACGTACGCCGTGCGGTACGACCGTGCCGTCGCCCTCACCCGCGATGCGATCTTCTTCTCCACCTTCGGCTCGCTGGCCGTCATCCTCCTCGTCGCCGCCGCCTTCCACGCCGCCGGGTGGGTGTGAGTCGGTCCGGGCTGGATCGTGCGGTCGAAAGGGTGCGCCACGGGCGGCCGATGGCCGTGCGGCGGGGTGTCCGCGGGCCTCGCGCTCGGGCGGCTCGTCCGCGTCGCGGGCCCCGTGCGGCGACCCTCCGACCCGTGGTGTCGACGACCGCCCATCGGCGCGCCGCCGGGCGTGAGGACGTCTTCGCGCGTCACCGTCATGACCGCATGCCGGCCTGGTGAACAGGAGGGGCGACGGAGCCCCGCACCTCGCTAGTCGGTATGGCTCAGCAGCGAGAACGCGGGATTGCCGTCGGTGCCCTTGGACAGACGGTAGGTGGATTCGCCGCTCTGGTTCGCGCCTCCGGCGTTCGCTCCGGTGCCGATGATGCGCAGCGTCACGGAGGTGTCGGTGACGGCGGGGAAGGTCGCTCCACCGCGTGGGTCGCCCCCGGCGTCTCCGGAATCCCAGGCCCACACGACGCGACCCGCCTGATCGTAGGCGACGACGGCATCGGGCCAGGGCACGCCCCCTCGTGAGCGGGACAGGAGGACGACGGCCTCACGTTCCGGACCCCCGGCGATGTCGGCGTAGCGGACGGTCGCGCTCTTCCAGTCCGAGGTCTCCCGCGCGATCTTCACGTACGCGCCGGGGTTGTCGGGTTCGAAGCCGTCGTACGTCCCGTTCTTCATCCGGCCGGCCGGGCCGTGTTCGGGCACGATCGTGGACGGGATGAGACCCGAGAGGATGGTCGCGTCGGAGGGGTCGCCGGCGCGCGCCGTCGACACTGCACCGGAGCCGTTCGACGAGGAACCCCGCGCGTCGTCGGACGACACGTCCTTGGTGAAGACACGGATCCCCCGCCCACGGCTCATCACCGCGGCGGCGCCGGTGGCGCGGTTCCAGCACGTCATGCCCGTCTGTTCGCTCGTGCAGGCGAAGTGGTCGGTGGCGACCGTCGTGCCGTACTCCACGACCTGGGTCTCGCGACTCACGTCCCCGTAATACGGCGCGTCGTCACGGGACGACGTCCTGGCCGTCGTGCCCTCGAGAAACACCCACGAGTACCCGTCCTGCGAGGACGGACGCGTGTCGTCCTCCATCACCCCGCAGCCGCCGGCCGAGCCGTCCTCGGCGAACTCGCACCCGATGTTGCGGGACGGTGAGAGCAGGACGCCGATCCTGCCCGTTCCGTACTCGGGGGTCCGCCACGTCCGCAACGGCAGGTACGCCACTGCGGGCTTCGCCGCGACGGGAGCGGTCTGAGCGTCCCCGGCCGTCGACGTCGCGGCGACGGCCGGGCTCGCCGCGGTCGGGGACGCCGGCGAGGCACTCGGGGTCGAGTCGGGCCGGCTCGCCGTGGGCGGGTGCGCGTCCGGGGAGCCCTCCCCGCCGCAGCCGCCGACCAGACCGACGACGACCGCCGTCGCCAGCGTCCATCCGGCGGACCGCCGACGTGATCGCTCGGTTCGTTCCATCACTGACCCTCCCCGTCGGTGGCCACGCGGTCTCGGTCCGTCACCGCGAAGATCTGGGTGTCGTCGGGCGTTCCGTCGGGACGGCGCGCGACACCGATGCCGATCTCGGCGCACCGAGCGTTCAGCAGGTTCGACCGGCCGGGGGAGTTCATCCACCCGTCCATCACCTCGTCGGCGGACGAATACCCCATCGCGATGTTCTCGCGGGTGTGTGGACGACCACCTGCCTCACCGCGGGTGTCCGGTGAGTGCTCGAAGGCGCCCCCGCCGGCCAGATGCACCGACCATGCGCGTGCCGCCTCGGGCAGACACGGGTCGAGGGTCGGAGGCGGCAGCCCGGCCGCCGTCCGGTGGGCGTTCGTCACGCTGTGAATGCGGGCCTCGGTGTCGGCGACGCTGACGCCGGCGCCGTCGCCGAGGGGTTCGACCTCCTGCGCGGAGGCCGCGCGCGGAACGGCGACGGCCGCCCCCGCGGCGAGCGATGCCGACGAGGCCGAGGCGGGAGTGCGATGCAGCATGTGACGTCCTTGTCCGGGGTGACGCGTCCGCGTCATCCGTGCGGGAACACCGGGCGTGCCGTGTCCTGCCATTCGACGGGTGGGGCGCCGACCTGAGCCGGGCCGCCGCGCCGACGGCGAGAGCTGCTTAGTCTCGGTGGCCGGAAGATCCGCAGGGCGGCGCCCGGGGAGGGCGAGGACCTCGGACGTGACCGGGCTGCGGCGGTCTCGGAACGGGACCCCGCCCCCCGCCTGACCGCGGCGCCGGTGCGTCGGAGGGCGGGTGAACGCCCTGCAGCCGTGCTGTCGAATCGTCCCCCCGACGATGTCGAATCTGATCGGATGGCTCCGACGTTCGGGTGTCGGCGCGATCGGCGCGCCGGCACGAGAGGAGACCAGCCCATGAAGTACGTCATCCTGATCCACTCGAACCCGCAGCCGTGGGCGCACCCGACCAGCGACCACACCGCCGCCTACCAGGCGCTGCCGCAGGCCGAGAAGGAGGCGCTGGGTGCGCACTGGGAGAAGGTGTTCGCCGAGGCGGACGCGGGCGGGGAGATCGTGTACGGGTGCGCGCTGGGAGATCCCACGAGCTCCCGGATCTTCGAGTACGAGGGCGCACCGCTGCCCACCGACGGCCCCTATGCCGAGACCAAGGAACACCTCGCAGGGTTCTTCGTCATCGACGTCGCCTCGCAGGAACGGGCCGAGGAGATCGCGGCCGCGTTCTCCTGCCCCGGCGACACGATCGAGCTGCGCCCCACGATGCGCCCCGGCTGCGAGGCCTGACCGGGTCCGGCCATGACGCTTCGCGGGTCCGATCCCCGGCAGGTCGTGGAGGACGTGTGGCGTCGCGAGGCGCCGCACGTCCTCGCCGCCCTGCTGCGACGGGGTGACTCGCTCGACGATTGCGAGGACGCCGCGCAGGAGGCCCTGGCGGCGGCACTCGACCAGTGGCCCGACGAGGGCGTCCCCGGTCGGCCGCGCGGGTGGCTCGTCACCGTCGCCTCTCGCCGGCTGGTCGATCAGCGCCGTGCCACCAGCGCCCGCGTGCGTCGAGAGCAGCGCGGCGCCCGTGCCGAGGGCCGCGACCGCAGGGGCGGGAGCCTCACCGCGGGGTGGGCCGGTCGGGCCTCCGACATCGACGACTCGCTGCAGATGCTCGTGCTCTGCGCCCATCCGGTTCTCTCGCCGGCGTCGGCGGTGGCCCTGACCCTGCGCACGGTCGCGGGGCTCACGACGAGGCAGGTCGCGGCCGGGCTGCTCATCCCCGAGGCCACGGCGGCGCAGCGGATCAGCCGCGCCAAGAAGGCTCTGAGCGACGCGGGGGCGACGTTCGGTCCCGTCCCCGCCGCGGAGTTGCCGCGCCGCCTCCACGCCGTGCGTCACGTGCTGCATCTGATCTTCACCGCCGGATCCACTCTCGCGGCCGGTGAGGCCCTCATCGACGGCGACCTCACCGCGGAGGCGATCCGTCTCACCGAACGCCTGCATCGCGCCGTGCCGCGTGACCCCGAGACGTCGGGCCTTCTCGCGCTCATGCTCCTCGTCGATGCCCGCTCGGCGGCTCGATGCGGCGGCGGCAGGCTCGTCCCCCTCGCCGAGCAGGACCGCACACGGTGGAACCGCGCCGCCATCGCCAGGGCCGAGTCCCTGCTGGAGGAGGCGCTGCCGCGGGGGAGGGTCGGGCCGTTCCAGCTCCAGGCCGCCGTCGCGGCCGTCCACGCCGACGCCCCGCGCGTCGAGGACACGGACTGGGCTCAGATCCTCGCGCTCTACCGGATGCTGCAGACGATCGCACCGGGCCCGGCCGTGGACCTCGCCGCCGCGGTCGCGCTCGGCGAGGTCCACGGGCCGCGCGCGGGACTCGACGCGATGGGGCCCCTCGCGCTCGCGCGACCCCATGACCACCGTGTCGTCGCCGCGCAGGCGCACCTCCTCGATCGCCTCGGCGACCCCGGCGCCGCCGCGTCCTACGACCGTGCCGCGTCCCTCACCGACTCGATCCCCGAACAGGCCTACCTGCGTCACCGTGCGGACGCGGCCCGTCGGGCGTCGTCCTGACCGGCCCGTGTCCGGCCGCCACACGGTACGGGGGTGGAGGATCGACCGGTCCGATCGGTGGGGTGACGTCGAGGTCCGTCGTGGACAGCCGGCTGTGGCGGGCCCGAGGGGGCACCGATGGTGGTGGGGTCTGCGGGGGCGGCGACGCTCAGCCCTCCTCGCCCGTGGCTCCGTCCTCGAGTTCGCGGACGATGTCGAGGTGTCCGGCGTGGCGGGCGTACTCCTGCAGGACGTGGAGGAGGATCCAGTGCAGCTGTGGGCACTCCTCCGGCGTGGGGAACCGGCCTCCCGGTCGGGCACGGTCGGACAGGTCGTGGGCCTCGACGATCACGCGCGTGCGCGTGGCGACCTCGTCAAGTCGTTCCAGCAGCGTGTCGAGGTCATCCGTGGGGGTGCGCCACCCTCGGCCGTCGGGCGCGCGGTCACCCCACGGCTCGCTCACCGCCTCGCCCTCGAATCCCCACTGCAGCCAACGCCGCTCCATGAACGTGAGGTGGGTGATCAGCCCGGCCGGCGTCCAGCCCGAGGGGAGTTGCGACCCCCGCAACGCGGACGGAGCACACCCGCGCGCCTTTGCCGCGACGACGCCGCGGTAGAAGGCGAGGTAGTCCAGCAGCAGGCCTCGCAGATCTTCGGTGGATCCGGGCTCGAGAACGGTACGCATGTCCTCATCGTCGCGCGTGCGGCCACGAGGGTGCCGAGTGAACCGTTGTGGTGGGTGCGGGGCGGAGGTGGCCGTCGTGAGGGTGCCGAGTGAACCGTTGTGGCGGACGCGGGCCGGGAGGGGGCGCAGCAAGGTGCCGAGTGAACCGTTGTGGCTGTACGAGGTGGCTCACGGCCCCGGCAGACGCCTCACCCTCGTGCGGGAAAGTGCCGCCGCCACCGGGGGTTCGGTGTGACCGCGACACCGCGTTCCCGGAGGAGTCGGGTGACCTGGGCGACCGTGTGTTCCGGCTCCGCGTAGATGCCCGTGGAGAGCACCACGACCACGCGCCAGCCCTCGTCGTCGGTGAGGTGGCGGCGTTCGATGTCGCGGGCCCACTGGCGATCGTTCTCGGCGTGTTGGCGTCCGTCGTATTCGACGGCCAGCCGGATGCTCGGGTAGGCCAGGTCGAAGCGCACCTGCCAGTCGCCGTTCTCGGTCCGCAGGATGTGGTTGACCGTGGGTTCGGGCAGCCCGGCGAGGACCAGCAGCAGTCGCAGGCGCGACTCCATCGGTGAGTCGACGCCGGACTGGACGTAGGCCGCCGCTGCCCGTGCCTGCCTGGCGCCGCGTCCGACGAGCCCGGCCACCGCGGCCGCGAGCGCTGCCGGGGTGGTGACCTCGCGTGCCACCAGGGAGTCTCCCAACACGACGAGATCCACGAGGGGCAGTGAGGCGGCGAGCTGGCAGAACGTCTCCTCCGGAGTGCTGACGAGCAGCCCGTGGCGGCGCCGGTGAGCAGGCAGGGTGTGGTGGCGGCTGGCGCGGACGCCCTCGAGGGTCGCACGGTGCGCGGCCGGGATCGCGATGTGCACGTCCGGGGAGTGCGGGACGACGCCGCCCCAGAGTCGAGCTGCGGTGTGTCGCGCGATGACCACCGTGGTCGGTGCCGCGCGGGTGACGGCGGCCTGCGCGAGAAGAAGAGGGGTGCGGCGCGTACCGGCCGCCACGTAGACCCCGCGGACGAGCACCTCGTAGGATCCGCCCCGCAACTGGGCTCTCGTGATGCCGGCGGCGAGCGCCTGAGCGCGGGTGAACGGGATCCTCACATCGAGGCGGGTGGCCGACGGCTCGGGCGGGGGCGCGGCAGCGCGAGATCCGGGGATGGTGCCATTCGATGCGCGGACTGGTGCGGTGCCGGTGCTCACCTGGCCGACGATGACGGATGTCGGTACGGCGTGCCGGGCACGGACGCCGGTCTGTGGATAAATAGCCCGTCGTCCAGAGGGTGCCCAGTGAACCGTTGTGGCCGGGGCTGGTGCGCCGGGACCGTCCGGAGGGTGCCGAGTGAACCGTTGTGGTGGTGCTGGGGCGCCGTGACCGTCCGAACGGTGCCGAGTGAACCGTTGAGGCCGGGGCCGGAGCGCCGGGACCGTCCGGAGGGTGCCGAGTGAACCGTTGTGGCTGGGGCTGGGG
>NZ_DAMBGD010000014.1:0-113114 GCF_032060985.1 Mobilicoccus sp. | reverse complement strand
CTCTTACCAAGACGCGCCGGAATACCCACCCCCGGACGGTGGATCAGGGCTGAGCCGGGAGGTCGACGACGCGCCCACGATGCAGGGAGGGATGCGGCCGCGTGGTGGTCATGGCGACCCCGTCCCCGCATCCCCGCCTGCGATGCCGCGGCCTCACCACACCGGCGTCACGGCGATGTCTCGACGCCCGCACCCCAGTCGTCCCACGCCTCGTCGATGAGGGCGAGGGCCGAGGCCGCGGAGAGATCGCCGATGAGCACCCGACTCGCGAGGCCGTCGGCGAGGGCGATGAGACGTCGCGCCCGCGCACGACACACCTCGTCGGACCGCCCCGTCTCGGCCTGCAACAACTGCGTGGTGACGTCCTCCTGGCCCCGTTTGGCGTCGGCGAGGATGTCGGCGAGTTGCGCATCGGCGACGGAGGCGGCGAGGTAGGAGAGCCAGATCGTCGTCCCGACCCGCTGCTGCGGCGTGGTGGGGACGACATGCGCGACGGCCACGCGCGCCGACTCCCCCGCACCCCTGACTCGCCTCGTGACCCCGTCCGACGAGCCCGTCGTCGACGCGGCCGGGGCGCCGGCCGGTGAGGCGGCCGAAGACACCCCCGAGACCACCGCCGGATCCGCCACGCCCTGATGCTCGGCGGCGCCGTCGATCATCGCCCGAGCGCTGGCACGGACGAGGTCGGCACGGCTGCCGAAGTGGTGCTGGATCCTCCCGACCGATACCCCCGCCGCTCGCGCAACGCTTCGCATGGAGACCCCTTCGATCCCTTCCGCGGCGATCACCGCCCACACGGCCTGGACGATCTGCGTTCGGCTGTCGCCTTCCGTTGCCACCGACCCACTGTAGCAATACACTCGTATTCACGCCGACAATACGATCGTATCGGAGGAGTCATGGAGTCGACCCGACCGACGCCGACGTCTCACCGCCGACGCGTGGCCGCCCTGACCACGCTGGCCGTGGTCGTGGGTGTGGGGATCTCCGTCGTGCTCTCCGGGGCGCCGCGAGTGGGGTCGTGGCGCTCGACCGAGGGCCGGGCGGCCTACCTCGCCGCCTACACCGAGGCGATGCGGGCGTTGCCACGCCCCGACGTCGTCCGCGACGTTCCCACCTCCTACGGCACGGTGCGCGCGTACCGGTGGGCGAGCACGGCCGACGCCCCCGCAGGCGCCGCAGCCCCCACACCCGCCCCCGGGGCCACCGGGGCCCCCGCCACGGACCCTGCGGCGCTCACCATCCACCGCGCGGCGGCGGTGCCCGTCCTCCTTCTTCCCGGCGTCAGGTCGGGAACGCCGATGTGGGGTGAACAGGTCAGTGAGCTGCGACGGCATCGCGACGTGTACGCCGTCGACGCCGTCGGGGACGCCGGCCTGTCGACACAGGCCGTGCCACTCACGGCGCCGGAGCACCAGGCGGCCTGGATCGAGGAGGTGCTCACCGCCCTCTCTGTCCGCGAGGTTCACGTCGTGGGCCATTCCTTCGGCGGGGCCCTCGCGGCGACCTACGCGCGCCTCCACCCCGAGCGGGTCGCGAGCCTCGTCCTTCTCGAACCCGCCTTCACGTTCGCGTATCCGCCGCCCGCCGTCTTCGCCTGGGCCACCCTGGCGATCCTTCCGGGTGTCCCGGCCTCCTGGCGGGACCACGCCCTCGCCCGCATCGGTGGGGTCGACGTCGCGGACGTCCGCGCCGACGACCCGCTCGGGCGCATGATCGCGGTCGCCGCCGAGCAGTACGACGGCCACGCCCCCACCCCCACCCCGCTCGACGACACGGCGCTGCGTGAGCTCGGCATGCCCGTGTACGTCGCGCTCGCCGAGCGGGACTCCCTCGCCGGCGGCCGACGGGCGGCCGATCGTGCAGGCGCGATGCCCCGAGTCGTCGTCGAGACGTGGCCGAACACGACGCACTCACTCCCCATGCAGGCGGGCCCGGCGCTCACCGAGCGTCTCGACGCGTGGTGGGGTGACCTCGAGCGCTGACCACGCGCCGGGCTCGCGGTCACGGTCCCGACGGCGGCACGGCCGCGCTGCACCTGGGCCGCCACGACGGGAGGAGGGCGCGTGGCGTCCGAAGGATGCAGGCGGGGATGTGGCCGCGTGGTCGTCATGACCACCGCCGCGGCGCATCCTCACCTGCGATCCCGGAACGGCGCTTCGCGGACGGCCGGGCGCGCGACACCGGGACCGACCCGGCACCCTCGGGGAGCGAGGCTCGGGCGGGAGGCGACAGCTCACCCGACGCTCAGGTCTCGGACCGACAATGGCGACATGACCGTTCCCCAGGCCGCCGACGCGGCACGTCGGGCCAGGATCTCCGCGCGGGTGATGTTCCTCGTCGTCGTCGGTGCCCTGTTGGCGGTGGTGGCGTTCGCGGTGCACTCGACGGTGGAGGTGTACGAGGCCGTCGCGGCGGGGGACGGGATCGAAACGCTCGACCAGCCGGTGCTCCGCGCGGCGATCGACGTGCGGAGCCCGGGGCTCACCGATCTCGCGGTCACCCTGACCGCGCTGGCGGGACGCATCGGCACCCCTGTCCTGGGCCTCGTGGCCCTCGGTCTGTTCACCTGGCGGCGCCGCGACTGGACGCCGACCGTGCTCCTCGTCACCGGCCTGCTGGGCTCGCTGTGCCTCACGGTCCTCGGCAAGCGCCTCACCGACCGCGCTCGCCCCCCGCGGCAGTTCATGCTCCCGCCGTACGAGACGTCGCCGTCCTTCCCCAGCGGGCACACCCTCAACACGACGGTGCTCGCCGTCATCGTCGGCTACCTCGTCCTCATCACCGCACGGCATCTCCTCGCACGGTGGGCGGTCGTCGGTGTCTGCACGGTGGGCCCGATGGGCGTGGGGATGAGCCGGATCTACCTCGGCGCCCACTGGTCGACCGACGTCATCGCAGGTCTGCTCGTCGGATCGGCGTGGGCGTTCTCCGTCGTTCTCGCACACCGGGTCTGGCTGCAGGTGCGTCGGCGGGAGCGGCTGGACGCGAGCGCCGGCACGACCCCCGAGCTCGACGGGGGCGGGGCGACCGCCGCCCCGGTCGTCCCCTCGACCTGAGGTCCCCGCGCGCTCTGCGGCGGCGGCGCGGATCGCGCACGAAGGTCCCGAGGTGGGTCCGACGACGAAGGGGTGTCGGCGTCCCTCACTATGCTCGGGCGCGTGACGAGCACCGACCAGCCCACCCGCACCGGCGGCGACCGATGCCCCGGGGCACTGCGTCTCCACCCGGCGGCGGACGGAGGTCTCGCCCGCATGAGAGTGCCGGGCGGGCTGCTCACCGCGGCCCAGGTCGACGTCCTCGCCGACGCCGCCGAGCGCCTCGGCGCGGGGACGATGAGCCTCACGGCCCGGGGCAACGTCGAGATCAGGGGCCTGTCGGAGGCCGCCGGCGCCGAACTCGGTGCCCTGCTGCAGGGGGCGGGAGTCCTGCCGTCGCCCACCCACGAGCGGGTACGCAACATCGTCGTGAGCCCGACCGCCGGGCTCGACGACCCCGTGGCGCCCGCAGGGTCGTCGGCCTCGTCGAAGACCAGGGGGTCGAGAGCGACCGGGGAGTCGACGGGGGCGGCAAAGCCGTCGGAGCACGGGGCGTCCGCTGATCTCACCGCCGTCGTGCGCGCGCTCGACGGTCTCCTCATTCACACGCCGCGCACCGCTGACCTGTCCGGTCGGTTCCTCTTCGGACTCGACGACGGCCGGGGTGACGTCCTCGCCCTCGACCCTGACCTCGCGGCCCGCTGGATCGGCCACACGGGCGTCGAGATCGTGATCGGAGGCCGGGCCGTCCTCGTCGCCGACGCGAGCGACGTGCCGCAGGCCCTCGTCACCGCGGCGTGCGCGTTCCTCGACGCCCTCGACGCCACGGGTGAGACCGGCTGGCGCCTCGCCGAACTCGACGACGACGAGCCGGTCGTGCGGGCCATCGTCGAGGCGCTCGTCGATGCCGAGCTGGCCCGCGTTCCCGACGCCGGGTTCGCCCCCGCCCCTCACCATGACGGTGCGCCGGTCCCCCCCGGCCGCGTGGGCGCCACCACGGTCCACCTCGTCCTCCCCCTCGGCGAGGCCCCCGCCGCCACGTGGCGGGCCCTCGCCGGGGTGGCCCGCCACGGCGACGGCCTGCTCCGTACCACGCCCTGGCGCAGCGTCCTCCTCGCCGGCCTCGAGTGCACCGAGCGGGACGCGCTCCTCGCCCGTGCGGAGGAGCTGGGGCTCGTCGCCGACCCCGGCGACCCGACGGTCGGGGCGACCGCCTGCACCGGTCTGCCCGGATGTGCGTCCTCCCGGGCCGACGTGCGCGACGATCTCCGCACCGCCCTCGCCGCGTCCGCCACCGGCACGTCCATGGGCGAGGGCACCGGCGCTCACCCGGGCGACGCGAACACCGCGGCCGGCCCTGTCGGCGACTCCGGGCTCGACAGCCTCCGGGCCGGGGATCCCGTCGACGGGCCGGCGGCTCCCGGGCGCGACGACCGTCTTCCGCTGCACGTCAGCGGGTGCGAACGCCGCTGTGGCCACCCGAGACGAGAGCACCTCGAGGCCGTCGCGACCGGGGACGGGTACGCCGTCGGCCGCACCGACGGCTCGCCCGCCGCGGGCGCGCCGCCGTCCCCCGAACGCGGCACCGTCGCCGAGTTACTCGCCGCCCGCTGACCCCGTACCCGCGGCCGGCCCGCACCGGACCCACCGCCCGGGTCGAGGACGGCCGGCGGCCACGATCCGGCGAGAACACCGCGCCCCACCCGGACCGCCGCCACCGCCACTCACACCGACACCGACACCGACACCGACACCGAACCGGCACCGACACCGAGACCGACAGGACGAGACGAGACGTGTACGACTACATCACCGACGGCGCCGAGATCTACCGCCGTTCCTTCGCGACGATCCGGGCCGAGGCCGATCTCGCCCGGTTCACGCCCGACGAGGAACGCGTGGCGGTCCGCATGATCCACGCCGCCGGTGAGGTCGACCTCGCCGAGGACATCGTGTTCTCACCTGGCGCCACCGACGCCGCTCAGGGTGCGTTGCGGGCCGGGGCTCCGATCCTCTGCGACGTCAACATGGTCGCGAGCGGCGTCACCCGGGCCCGTCTGCCCGCCGACAACGACGTCGTCTGCCTCCTGCGCGAGCCCGGCGTGGCCGAGCGGGCTCGCGAGATCGCGAACACCCGCACGGCGGCGGCCGTGGAGATGTGGGGCGAGCGCATCGACGGCGCCGTGCTCGCGTTCGGCAACGCCCCCACCGCGCTCTTCCACCTCCTCGAACTGCTATGCGACAAGCCCTGGCGCCCGGCGGTCGTCCTCGGCATCCCGGTCGGGTTCATCGGGGCGGCCGAGTCCAAGGACGCGCTCGTCGAGAACGACCTCGGCCTCGAGTACGTCACCGTGCGGGGCCGCCGGGGTGGTTCCGCGATCACCTGCGGGGCGATCAACGCCCTCGCCTCCCCCGCCGAATGACCCTCCCGCCCCCGCGCCCGACCCTCACCAGCCCCTCTTCGACCCGCCCCACGCCTCACCGGCACCCGTGACCGACGAATCGAGAACTCCCATGAGCGACCCCGCCCCCGCCCCCACGACCGGAGCACTCCTCGGTGTCGGCGTCGGTCCGGGCGATCCGCGGCTGCTCACGGTCGCCGCCGTCGACGCGATCCGCGACGCCGACGTCGTCGCCTACCACCGCGGCACCAAGGGACCGTCCAACGCGCGCGCGATCGTCGCGGCGTACCTGCGCGAGGACCAGATCGAGGAGGTTCTCCAGTACCCGGTGACGACGGGCACGACCGACCATCCCGGCGGGTACCGCGGCGCGATGGACGACTTCTACGCCGAGGCCGCGGCGCGCCTCGCGGCCCACCTCGACGCCGGACGGACCGTCGCGCTCCTCGCCGAGGGCGACCCGTTCATGTACAGCTCCTACCAGCACATGCACGAGCGGCTCGCGCACCGCTACCCGACGACGGTCATCCCCGGCATCAGCTCGGTCACGGCGAGCGGCGCCGCGCTCGGGCGTCCCCTCGTCGAGGACACCGAACTCCTCACGGTCGTCCCCGGCACCCTGCCGCAGGACCGCCTCGTCGAGGTGCTGCGGTCCACCGACTGTGCCGTCGTCATGAAGCTCGGACGCACCTTCGGCGCGGTGCGTCAGGCGATCGAGGAGGCCGGGCGCCTCGACGACGCCTGGTACGCCGAGCGGGTGTCGATGGGCGACCGGCAACACGTCATGCCCCTGCACGAGGTCGACCCCGAGCGGGTGCCGTACTTCTCCCTCGCCGTCATCCCCAGCCGCGTCGGTGCCGCGGCGTGGATGCCCGACGCGGCACGCGGCGACTCCGACGCCGTACCCGGCGTGTCCCCCACGCCCACGGCGGGCGGGACGGCCGAGGCCCCGCGGATCGAGGCGTCTCGCCTCGGTGCGACGAGCGCAGCGGCGATGAGCACCGAGACCATGAGCATCGAGACCATGAGCATCGAGACCATGAGCATCGAGACCATGGCGACCGAGACGCCCGCCGAGGGCGCCGACGGCGGCTACGTCGAGGTCGTGGGCCTCGGCCCGGCCGGGGAGGAGTGGCGGACACCGCAGGCGCAGGACGCGCTCGACCGGGCGACGGACATCGTCGGGTATACGACGTACGTGCGCCGCGTGCCCGACCGCCCGGGCCTGGTCAAGCACGACAGCGACAACAAGGTGGAGTCCGAACGTGCCGAGTTCGCCCTCGACCTCGCCCTGCGCGGGCGTCGGGTCGTCGTCGTGAGCTCCGGTGACGCCGGCGTGTTCGGCATGGCCACGGCGGTGCTCGAGGTCGCCGGGGAGGAGCGCTACGCGAGGGTGCCCGTGCGGGTCGTGCCCGGCGTGACGGCCTCGCACGCGGTGGCCTCGGTCGTCGGGGCGCCGCTCGGTCACGACTACGCGACGATCTCCCTCTCGGACCGCCTCAAGCCGTTCGACGTCGTCCGCGAGCGCGTGCAGGCGGCGGCGCGAGCCGACCTCGTCATCGCGATGTACAACCCCGCGAGCAAGGAGCGCCGCAGCCAGGTTGCGCAGATCCGCGACGACCTCCTCACGATCCACGCCCCGACCACGCCCGTCGTCGTCGCCCGCGCGGTCGGGGACCCCGAGGGTCAGCGCGTGTCGGTGACGACCCTCGCCGACCTCGACCCCGACGTCGTCGACATGCGCACGATGCTCGTCGTCGGCTCCAGTCAGACGCGGGTCGACCACCGTCATGGCGGACCGGGATCGGTCGGCGCCACCGCCACCGACGGGGGCGAACTCGTCGTGTGGACCCCGCGCCGCTACCCCGAGGCGGAGGCGTCCACCGCCGCGTCCTCGACGCCCGACACCTCCGGCGACGCCGTCTCCGCGGGCTCCCCCGCAGCCTCCGACTCCCCCACGACCTGAAGGATCCCGATGCTTCGTCACATCCCCGCCGTCCTGTCCCCCGACCTCGTCAAGGCCCTCATGGAGATGGGCGAGGGGGACGAGATCGTCCTCGGGGAGGCCGGACTGCCCGCCCACAGCGTCCACCCGCAGGTGCTGCGCGCCGACGGGGTGGAGATCGCCGACCTCCTCGCCGGTGTCCTCGCCCTCATGCCGCTCGACACCACGGCCGAGGAGCAGGTGTTGTTGCTGGGCGACGACGAGGGGGCGGCGCCGGCGTGCTGGGCGACGTACGCGCCGATCCTCGGCGACGGTGTCGAGGCCGAGGTCCTGCCGCGGGCGGCGTTCTACGAGAACATGGTCGGCGCGGCGGTCATCGTCGTCACCGGGACGCGAGGGCGCGGCACGAGCATCGCGCTGCGCAAGGGCACGCTCGACGAGAGCTGAGGTCGTGACGAGGGTGGGCTCCGGGCAGGAGCCGCCGCGGCCCACCGACGAGGCGTCGCCGACGCCCGCGGTCGGATCGTCGTCGTCCGTCGGATCGTCGTCGTCGGCCGGATCGTCGTCGGCCGGGCCACCGGCGCTCGCCCCACCGGCGGATGGTCCCGTGGCACCCGGTCCATCAGCGGTCGACCCTTCGGCGACCGTCCCGTCGGCGGCCGGGCGCGACGCCGCGATCGACCCGCCGACCCCGCACCGTGGTACCGAGCCGACCCCGATCGTCTCGGAGGGCCCGTTCCATGCCGCGGTCGTGGCTCTGCCGTTCCCGCTCGACGTCGGCACGGATCTGCGTCTGCGCCCCCTACGCACGACCGACGTCGACGCCGTGCACTCGTGGCGCGCCCTGCCCGAGGTCGCCCGGTTCACCAGCCGCCGTCCCCTCGACCGCGGCGCGACGGCCACCCTGGTCGAGGGGCGCGTCGCCGAGCGTGACAGCCTCCACGTGGCGATCGAGCGACGGGGACGCACCGTGGGTGAGATGGGCGGGCGGTTCACCCCGGCGCCGCACCTGGGCGATCCGAGCGGATGGTGGCAGTGGACCCTCGCCTACACCCTCCACCCCGACGCCTGGGGCGCGGGCGTCGCGACCGTCTGCGCCCGCGCACTGTGCACCCACGTCCTCATGCATCTGCCGGTGCGGCGCATCACGGCGATGTGCTTCGCGCAGCACGGCGCCTCGGCGCGGGTCCTCGCGAAGGTGGGCTTCCGTGAGGAGGGGCACTCGGTGCGGGCAGTCCGCGGGTGGGACGGCACCTGGTGGGACGACCTCACGTTCGCCCTCTTGCGTGAGGAGTTCTTCGACGAAGCCCCCGACGCAGGTGGCCCGCCGGCTCGGCCGTGAAACCGGTCTGACGCCCACCCCGAGTGCGGCACGTCCCGAGACGTGACCAGGCCGCCCCATCCTTCAGCCCGGCCCGCCTGTCGGATCGGCCTCGGCCGTCGGACCGGCCGGCACGTCGGGGCCGCCCGTCGGACGTCGTCTCCTCGTGCCCGCAGCGCCCCTCACCGGCTGGCGATGCGCTCGTCACGAACTCTCGACGTCAGGAACCGAGAAGCGCAGGCGGAAGGGGGTCGTCGCGACGGGCCGCGGCGCAGGCGGTCGAGTAGAGGTGGGAGTCCTCGAAGTCTCCGGCCTCGAGCACGCGCCCGACGAACAGCAGCGCCGTACGGCGGATGCCGCGGTCGCGGACCGTCGTCGCGAGGTCGGCGAGGCGGCACCGGGCGACGACCTCGTCCTCCCGGCTCGCCATGGCGACCACGGCGGCGGGGCAGTCGGGGCCGTAGTGCGGCAGGAGGGTGTCGACGACGAGCTCGACGAGGTTCGTCGCGAGGTGGAGCACGAGCAGGGCGCCGGTACGGGCGAGCGCGTCGAGTTCCTCCCCGGCGGGCATCGCGGTCGCGTTGCGGGAGGCGCGCGTGAGGATGACCGTCTGACCGACCGTCGGCACGGTGAGCTCCTGCCCGAGCGCCGCCGCCGCCGCGGCGAACGCCGGGACGCCCGGGGTGAGGGAGTAGGGGACCCCGGCCTGCTCGAGGCGCCGGATCTGCTCCGAGACCGCGGAGAACACCGACAGGTCACCGGACTGGAGCCGCGCGACGTCCTCGCCCCGCTCGTGGGCGGTGAGGAGTTCGGCGGTGATGGCGTCGAGATCCATGTCGGCGGTGTCGACGATCCGCGCGCCGACGGGGCAGTGGTCGATGACCTCCGGCGGCACGAGCGCGCCCGCGTACAGGCACACGGGACTCGACTCGATGAGCCGCAACGCCCGCACCGTGATGAGGTCGGCGGCACCCGGCCCGGCACCGATGAAGTGGACGGTCACGACGGCTCCTCCTGCAGGGGTTCGGCCCGTCGAGCCTATCGCCGCGCGACGAGGTCGTCGGCGGGGCCCGGCAGGCGGGTCAGTCGCGACGACCGACGGCCACGGTCGACGCCGCCCCGACGTGTTTGGGCACGAGCAGGCGCGCACCGACGGCGAGCACGGCGGCCTCCGCGACGCTCGCCGTGCCCGCGGCCCTCGCCACGACGGGGCTGGGAGTCGGCGCGGGTTCGGCCTCCAGTCCTCGCGCCGACACCCCCTCGACGCTCGCCCCGAGCGCAGCGGCGAGGCCGAGCACCGCCGGGTGGGTCGATCGCCGGTCGAGAGTGGCGACGAGGACGACCTCCCCCGGGTCGAGATGCGCCGCGCCGAGTACCTCGGCGACGTGGGCGAACAGCTCGTCGGCCGTGGTGTGCTCCCGGCAGCCGACGCCCACGACCAGGCCCGGCGTCCTCACGGCCGGTCCCGTGTCGCGACGAGCAGCCTGTGCCCGGCCCGCCCACCCGCGTCGTTCCTCCCACCCGCCGCGGTCTCCACGGGATCGGCCAGGGGGGTGAGGGCGGGGACATCGACCTGCCGCAGAGGGACATCGCCGAGAAGTCCGGTCAGCGCCGACGCGTCGCTCACGAGCGCGGCGCCGTCGGTGACGACGACGACACCGCGCCACCGGTGGGTTCCCGGCGCCCCGAGGAGACGAGCGAGCACGGGCAGGTGACGCGAGGTGACGCAGACGAGATCGGGCTCGACGTATGTCGGCAGCACCCCGTCGCAGGTGGCGACGCCGACCGGCGCCGGGCCGGCATCGGTCCGCAGCACCGCCGCGCCCCGCTCGTCGACGGCGCCGGCGACACCCTCGAGACCGTCGCCGACGAGGACGAGATCTCCCGGCATGGGACCAAGGACCCCGACGGCGAGCGCCGCGAGGACGTCGTCACGCCACCTCTCCTCGTCCCGCCTGCGGCCCCGGTCGCTCAGGCGCCACGGCATGCCCGGCCCGGTCCAGGCGCCGGCCCCTCCGGTCTGGTCGGTGTGGTCGGCCCCGTCGTTCTCGCGCACGGCGACGACGACGTTCGGCTCCGCGATGTCGCTCGGGTCGAGCGCGAGCGCCTCGTCGGGGGTGAACCACCGCACCCGCTCCCCCGCCTCGCCCAGGTGCTCGAGGAGCGCGAGGCGCCTCGGCCACGACGCCGCCCCCGCCGTCAACCCGGCGGCGATCTCGCGCAGCCCGGCGCCGACGGTCGTCATCACCCCGACGGTGTCGTGCGCCCGTACGACGTTGAGCGCCCGCCGTAGGTCGCGGCCGTGGGCGGAGACGATCTGCGCGTCCTCCCGGGGCAGGCCCAGCCGCCCGAACGCGAGGGCGAGGGCCGACGGGGCGGGCTCGACGAGGAGGTCGAGGCCCGCGTGGCGGAGCCGACGGACGATCCCGAAGAACCCCGGATCCCCGCTCGCGACGACGACGGCGCGCCGGTCCCCCCTCGCCTGCAGGGCCTCGATGGCCGGGCCGAGGGGTCCGAGGACGAGCCGCCGGTCCTCCGGCACGTCGAAGGCGTCGAGATGCCGTCGCCCGCCGACGACGAGGTCGGCCTCGGCCACCGCCCGGCGCGCCGCCGCGGAGACGGGAGCCGCATCACCGAGGTAGCCGACGACCCGCACGGGTGCACTCGTCTCCGCGCTCTCCCCCACCACGTTCTCGCCACCCACCTGATCCGCACCTCCGCGCCGTCCGATCCGCCGGTGACCATCCTGCCCGGTCACGAACGGCCCGGTGCGGTCGAGGCCCCGGATGCGCAGCGATGCGCGCACCGTGCGTGGCTGCTCCCCTAGGCTGGCGGTGGCCGCAGATCGCTCACGCCGCCCGGCGCGGCGCACCGCAGGAGGCACGACATGAGCCCGTTGCCCGACGTTCCCGACTTCACGACCGCGCTCGTCGTCGCGGCCCACCCCGACGACATCGAGTACGGCCTCGCCGCCGCCGTCGCCCGATGGACGGGCGAGGGCCGCACGATCACCTACCTCCTCGTCACGCACGGCGAGGCCGGTATCGACGCGATGGACCCCACCGAGGCGGCCGTCGTGCGCGCCCAGGAGGAGCGGGACGGGGCGGTCGAGGTCGGCGTCGACGTCGTCGATTTCCTCGACCACCAGGACGGCGTCGTCGAGTACGGGCTGCCGCTGCGGCGCGACATCGCCCGTGTCGTCCGCGCCCGCCGCCCCGACGCGGTGTTCGCCCTCACCCACCGCGAGCGCTTCGCCGGAGGTGGCACGAACCAGGCCGATCACCGCGCCGTCGGGCTCGCCACGCTCGACGCCGTCCGGGACGCCGGCAACCGGTGGGTCTTCCCCGAACTCACCACCGAGGAGGAACCCTGGGGCGGCGTCGGATTCGTCGCGTTCGCGAATCCTCCGGAGCCGACGCATGCCGTCGACGTCACCGGCCACCTCGACGCGGCGGTCGCGAGCCTCGAGGCGCACGACCGGTACCTGTCCGCACTCGGCCCGGACTACCCCACGCCCCGCGAGCTGCTCACCGGCATCCTCACCGGGGGCGGACGAGGGTCGGGCACCGAGCACGGAGTGGCCTTCGAGGTGTTCGAGGTCTGAGAAGCGGCGGCCTCAGCGCCTCGAGGCGTGCCCGAGACGCCGGGCGACCCAGTCGACGGCGGCCTCGGGGTCGGGGACGCAGGCGAGGCCGTGCGGCAGAGGCGGACGGCGGACGAGGACGACGGGGATGCCGAGTTCGCGTGCGGCCCACATCTTCGCGATGGTCGCGCCGCCGCCGCTGTTCTTCGTCACGAGGCAGTCGATGCCGCGGTCACGCATGAGGGCGATCTCCTCCGGGACGACGAACGGCCCCTTGGCGAGGAGGATCTCGTGGTGCGCGGGCAGCGGTGGGTCGGGTGCCTCCACGCTGCGCATGAGGCACCACGCGGACACCCCGGCGAACTCCTGCGCCTCCTGTCGTCCGGTCGTGACGAACAGCCGCGAGCCGACACGGTCGGCGAGGCGGGCCGCCTCGGCCACCGTGTCGACCTCGTGCCAGGTGTCGCCCGGGAGACGTGTCCACGCGGGACGGTCGACACGGGTGAGCGGTGTGCCGGTGATGCTGCACGCCTTCGCCGCGTTGTGTGTCATCTCGGCGGCGAACGGATGGGTCGCGTCGATGACGAGGTCGACGTTCTCGGCGAACAGATGGGCGATGAGTCCGTTGACGCCACCGAACCCCCCGATGCGGACCTCCCCCGGCACCTGCTCCGGCGACCTCACGCGCCCGGCGAGGGAACTCGTGATCTCCACGCCGGGCAGCGTCGAGAGGTCGCGCGCGAGCTGCCGGCCCTCGGAGGTCCCGCCGAGCAGGAGGATGCGCATGGGTGCCATGCGGATCAGTCTCTCAGGCGGACGCGTGGACGCGACGTCGCGACGCATCCAGCGCCACCCCCGCCGGCCCTCCCGGGCCCCCGCCTAGGCTGACGGCATGGCCTCGCCCGACCCCGCCTCCGCACCCCGCCCCGCCGACGACCGCCCCGACGTCGGCCTCACGCCGGGGCTGCCGGACGAGGCCTACGACCACGACGGGCAGCTCACCAAGCGGGAGGTGCGAGCCGTCACCCTCGCGCTGCTCGCGCCACGCGCCGGAGAGCTGTTGTGGGACATCGGTGGTGGCTCCGGGAGCATCGGGATCGAGTGGATGCGGAGCCACCCGGACTGCCGGGCGATCGCGATCGAACCCCGCGCCGAACGTGCCGCGAGGATCAACGCGAACGCGGCGGCTCTCGGCGTCCCGGGCCTCGACGTCCGCCTCGGGCGCGCCCCCGAGGCGCTGGCGGGGCTCCCCACGCCCGACGCCGTGTTCGTCGGAGGCGGGCTCACGGTCCCCGGGCTGCTCGAGACGTGCCTGGCGGCCTTGCGGCCTTGCGGCCGGATCGTCGCGAACGCGGTGACGTTCGAGACCGAGGCCCTGCTCATCGACGCCCATGCCCGCCATGGGGGGACGGTGAGCAGGATCGCCGTGGAGCGCGTCGGCACCATCGGCGGGTTCAGGGCGTGGACACCCGCCCGCGCGATCACGACGTGGTCTGCGACGATCGGACCATGACCGCGGCCATCGTCGACGAGATGCTCCTGCTCGGCACGACCGACGACGGCCGCCACGCCCTCCGGGACCTCCCCTCGCTCGTGGGGGGCGCCGCGCTCGCCGACCTCGCCCTCGCCGGACGCCTCACCTGCCCGGGCCGCACGGTGCGGGCCGAGGACACCGCTCCGACCGGCCATCCGGTGCTCGACGACCTCCTCACGAAGGTCGCCGCGGTCCGCTCCGAACGGACCCCCTGGCGCTGGGTGTTCGACACCGGCCGCTCCCTCCTCGCGGCCGAACGGGCGCACCTCGTGAGCCGCGGCGTCCTGGGACGGGAGGAGGACACCGTCCTCGGCATGCTGCCGCGCGTCCGCCACCCGCTGCACGACGAGGCGGCACGCACGGAGCCCCTCGGTCGGGTGCGCGAGGTCGTCCTCGCCGAGGACATCCCGACGGCACTCGCTCACGCCCGGCCCGACACCCGGATGCTCCTCGCGCTCCTCGGCACGGCCTCACACCCCCGCCGCACGGCGGCGGCGCTGTTCCCCGAACTCGACGGGCGGTCCCTGCGGGTGCGCCTGGCCGAGGCGTCCACCGCGCACTGGACGGTCACGGGTACGGCGAAGGCGATCACCCTGACGAACGCGGCCCGCGCGGGCGCCCACTGACTTTCTTTACCGATTCCGTACTCAGAGAATGGCTTTCGCAACCCCGGGTCGAGCGTCCGCCTCGTACTCTGGCAGTGGTTCGTCAGCCTCCCCCCGGCTGTGAAGGACCCAACGGCCCCGGTCCCCCCCACCGGGGCCGTCGTCCGTTCCGCGGCCCCGCACGCCGCGCGCGCACCCCGATCGTGACGGGCGCCGGCCGCGCAGGACGGAGAAGGGCTCGGCGCGACGGGCTCAGCGCACCTCGACGCCGCCCTCGGCGAGCGCCCGCTTGACGTCGCCGACGGTCATCTCGCCGTAGTGGAAGACGCTGGCGGCGAGGACGGCGTCGGCCCCGGCGCGCACCGCGGGGAGGAAATGCCCCACCTCGCCCGCTCCGCCGCTCGCGATGAGCGGCACCGAGATCCGCTCACGCACCGCGCCGATGAGTTCGAGGTCGAACCCCGCCTTGGTGCCGTCGGCGTCCATGGAGTTGAGCAGGATCTCCCCCGCCCCTCGCCTGGCGGCCTCCTCGCACCACGCGAGGGCGTCGAGACCGGTGCCACGCCGACCGCCGTGGGTCGTCACCTCGAAGCCACTCTCACAGCGGGGGTGTTCGGAGTCCTCCCGCTGGCGTCGGACGTCCGCGGAGAGCACGAGCACCTGGGCGCCGAAACGCGCAGCGACCTCGTCGATGAGATCGGGCCGGGCGATCGCGGCGGTGTTGACGCCGACCTTGTCGGCGCCCGCACGCAGGAGGCGGTCGACATCGTCCACCGCGCGTACCCCGCCGCCGACGGTGAGTGGCACGAACACCTGCTCGGCGGTGCGGGAGACCACGTCGTAGGTCGTCTCCCGGTCGCCGCTGCTCGCGGTGACATCGAGGAAGGTGATCTCGTCGGCGCCCTGCGCGGCGTAGCGCCGCGCGAGCTCGACGGGGTCGCCGGCGTCGCGCAGGTTCTCGAAGTTGACGCCCTTGACGACGCGTCCGGCGTCGACGTCGAGACAGGGGATGACACGGGTGGCGAGACTCACGGCGCCAGTCTAGGAAGCCCCGCGCCACGCTCCGACGGGCGTCCCGAGGATCGACCGCACCGCCCCGAGCGAGACGCCCCGACCTCCTCACCGCGCGCGACCGGGCGGTCCGGGTCGACCTATCGTGGTGGGGTGTCCGTGCCCGACCACCTCCAGTCCTCGTTCGCGCGTCGCACCGCCGCGGCGGGTCGTCACGGGCGGGACTCGCTGGCCAAGCGGTACCGACGCCTGCGGGAACGGCTCTTCTTCATCACCCAGATCGCACTCTCGGCCGCCGTGGCCTGGTTCATCGCCCGCGACGTGCTCGGCCACACGCAACCCTTCTTCGCGCCCGTCGCCGCGGTGGTCGCGCTGGGTTTCTCCTTCGGGCAACGCCTCGAACGCGCCGTGCAGATCGTCGTCGGCGTCGCCGTCGGCGTCCTCATCGGCGACATCGCGGTCGCGATCATCGGCAGCGGCTACTGGCAACTCGCGGTGATCGTGTTCTCGGCGATGGCGATCATGACCGTCGTCGACGGCCGCGTCCTGCCGACGACGCAGGCGGGCGTGCAGTCGGCGATGGTGACGATCCTCGTCGCCGCCCCCGACCAGGCGCTCTCCCGGTGGATCGACGCGGTCGTGGGTGGTGGCGTCGCCCTCATCGCCGCGACGGTCACTCCCGCGACCCCGCTGCGGCGCCCGCGCGAGCACACGGCCGAGATCGTCGAGGAGGCCTCCGACCTGTTCTCCGAGACGACCATCTCCCTGCGTGAGCGAGACCTCGACCGCGCCAAGCGCGCTCTCGACCGGGCCCGCGCGAGTGAGGAGTCCCTCCTCACGCTCGAGTCCCTCGCCGACGACGGGCTCTCGGTCATCCGCTCCTCCCCGTTCCGGCGGCACCACCTGCCGGCCGTCCAGGAGATCGCCGACCTCCTCGTGCCGCTCGATCGGGCGATGCGCAACCTGCGGGTCCTCGTCCGCCGGGCGACGATCGCGCTGCGGCAGGGGGAGGTCGTGCCCAAGGGCTACCTCGACATGGTCGACGAGCTCGCCCAGATCACGGCCGGGATGGCCGAGGACCTCCGCGCGCGCCGCCTGCCCGACGGGCACCGCAGCGCGCTCTACGAGCTCGGGGAGATGACGACGTACGTCACCTCCCGCCCGACGCTCTCCTCGGAGGTCATCCGTGCCCAGGTGCGCTCGATCGTCCTCGATCTGCTCATGGTGAGCGGACTGAGCTTCGACGAGGCGTTCCAGGGCATCCCGACGTCCTACAGCCTCGAGGGCGACGGTGACCTGCTGCCCGGCTTCGTCGACGACCATCACGCGGACGACCCCGACGACGACGAACCGGGCGAGCACGACGGGTCGACCCCCGAATCCCGCGCCGAGGTGCGTGACCGTGACCACGACGACGACCACGCGAGGGACGCCCACCGGGAGGAGGGCCGCCGAGAGGAGGCCCGCCGGCGGGGCGATGCCGGAGAGGGCGAGCGCGGGGAGCAGGGCGGACACGCCGCACGCGACCTCGTCGGCCGCGCCTCGATCACCCTCGGTGAGGACGCGTCACGCGAGCCGGCCCCGGCCCGGGATGTCCTCGCCGTGGAGGAGGCCGACGAGACCGGGAGCGGCAGGTCCGACGGGGTCGACGAGGACCGCGAGACCGAGCAGGACGAGGCGGCCGAGCGGACCGAGGACGTCCGCGGGCGTGGCGACTCCCCGGGTCGCCTCGACCCTGCGGAGGAGTCCGGGATCGTCGACTCCCGCAGTATCGGGGCGCAGGAGAGGCGCCGGGAGGACGACCGCACGTCCCGACGTTCGGAGGCGTGAGGAGCGGCGCGCGGACGCTCAGGGGCGAGGGATCAACGGTAGTCCTCGTCGGCGTCCGGGCGGGTGGCATCCGTGGGACGAGGGGTGCCCTCGGACTCCGGGCGGCCGGCAGGACCGAGGGGGTCCTCGGAGGTCGCGCCCGGCCCGGGCGGCGGGGTGGCCTCCGGTCCCGTCGTCACAGCCGGTCCTCGAGCGTCGGCCGGGGGCCGGGAGCCGGCCTGCGGGTCGGGGGCGGAGTGGTAGTCGATGAGCGCCGCGAGGCGTGAGGCCTCGGAGCGACCGAACTCTCCGTCGGCCTTCTGGATCGCCATGAGGGGAACGGTCTCGAAGTCACCGGTGTCGAGGTAGGCCCAGGGTGAGCCGCCACCGAACTGGAGGCGGACGATCTCCGCCCACGTGAGATGCCGGGTGATGAGCAGGTTGCGCACGACGAGGCCCTCCTTGGAGGGCACGGCACGGATCTGGGCGAACCGCAGGAGGAACCACGCGATCGCCGCGCCCATGAGCACCATGAGCAGGCGGTCGGAGATCGCCCAGTGGTCCTTCTGCTCGGCCTGGCCGGGGACGATGACGGCCGAGGCCGTGAACGTGAGGAACACGAGGATCGCCATGCCCACCGGGACCGCCCGACCACGACGGGGTCGGATCACCGCGTACGGATCTCGCCGAGCACGGGCGCTCTGACCCGCACCGGGCTGTGCGCCGGGCTCCGTCCCGGGCACGCGGCCCTCCGGCGAGGGACTGGACTGCGGTGACGACGTGCTCACGCCGACCTCCTCTGGCAGGGGACTACAGGCGGCAGGCGGCGATGTCCGTGACGAGGATGCCGCGGGCACCGAGGCCGTAGAGCTCGTCCATCACCCTGTTCACTCCCATACGCGGCACCATGGCACGGACGGCGACGAAGTTCTCGTCACGGAGCGGGGAGATCGTCGGCGATTCGATGCCGGGCGTGATGCGCGAGGCGGCCTCGACGAGCTCAACGCGGATGTCGTAGTCGACCATGACGTAGGTACGCGCCGTGATGACGCCGTGGAGACGACGCTGCAACACCTGGAGCGGCCCCGGGTGGACCGGGTCGGGACGGGCGATGAGCACGCCCTCGCTCTTGAGGATGGGTTCGCCGAAGGTGATGAGCCCCTGGTTACGCAGGGTCGTGCCGGTCTCGACGACGTCGGCGATCACGTCGGCCACCCCGAGGGTGATCGAGGTCTCGACGGCGCCGTCGAGGCGCACGACGTCGGCCTCGACGCCCCGCACGGCGAGGTGGCTGCGGACGAGTCCGGGGTAGGACGTCGCGACCCGCTGGCCCTGGAGGTCGTTCGCGGTCTCGGCGACGCCGGGGCGTCCGGCGAACCGGAACGTGGAGCGCGCGAAACCGAGCCCGAGGACCTCACGGGCGTCGACACCGGAGTCGAGCAGCAGATCACGACCGGTGATCCCGGCGTCGAGGGTGCCCGCACCGACGTACACGGCGATGTCGCGGGGGCGCAGGTAGAAGAACTCGATGTCGTTGTCGGCGTCGACGAGGACGAGTTCCTTGGAGTCGCGGCGGACGCTGTATCCCGCCTCCCGCAACATCGTGGCGGCGGATTCGGACAGCGATCCCTTGTTCGGGACGGCGACACGCAGCATGGATCTCTCCTGGAGAGGTGGGCGGCCGGAGGGGCCGCCGCAGGTGGGGGGAGGTCGGTCGGGGACGGAGCGAACGGGCGCGTCCGGTGCGGGCGCGCGAGGAGCCGGAGGCCTCGGGGGCCCGGCTCACAGATGTCGGTACACGTCCTCGAGCGTGATGCCCTCGGCGACCATGAGAACCAGTGTGTGATACAGCAACTGGCTGATCTCCTCGGCCGAGCGGTCGTCGCCTTCGTGCTCGGCGGCCATCCACACCTCGGCCGCCTCCTCGACGACCTTCTTGCCGATGAAATGCACCCCGGCGTCGAGTTCGGTGACGGTCCGGGAGCCCTCGGGTCGCTCCTTCGACTTGAGGAGGATCTCGGCGTACATGTCCTCGAAGGTCTTCACGACGTCGAGACTATCGGGCGGCGACGATCGCCCGTCGGGCGCGTTCGCATGGCGAAAGCGGCCGGGCGAGGCGACCGGGCGGGGGCGTTCATTCGCCGCGTTCGAGCCACGTGGACCGAAGGTCACGAAGTCGCGCCGCCGTCGCCAGCGCGGCGGAGGCGGCCTCATGACCCTTGGACTCGCTGCTGCCGGGAAGACCTGCGCGGTCGCGTGCCTGGTCCTCGTCGTCGCACGTGAGCACGCCGAACCCGATCGCGGTCTCGGTCTGCAGGCTCACGGTCGTGAGGCCCATCGTCGCGGCCTCGCACACGTAGTCGAAGTGGGGAGTTCCGCCACGGATGACGACGCCGAGCGCCACCACGGCGTCATTGGTCTTGGCGAGCTCGGCGGCGACGACGGGCAGTTCGAAGCTGCCGGGCACGCGCACGGTGTCGACGTCGGTGCATCCCGCCTCCGCGAGGCACTCCTGCGCACCGGCGACGAGCGCGTCCATGATCGTCGTGTGCCACGAGGCCGCGACGATCGCGACCTTGAGCTCTCGGCCGTCGACGGTGATCTTCGGTGCTCCTGCGCCGCTCATTCGACACTCCTGTCCACTAGCTGGGGTCCTGCCTGAGGCCGATGACGTCACCGTGACGTCATCGTCGAGGGGGCCGATGACCCCCGATGTGATGGCGTCATCGTCGACGTCATCGGATTCGGCCGGGCGCGGGAGCGCCGGCGAGGGGTCGGATCAGTGGTCGTCGGGAACGCAGAGGTCCGTGTCGGCGAACGTGTGCCGCATGCGCTCGGCCTTGGTGCGCAGGTATCGGACGTTGTCGGCGTTGACGTCGGCGTGCAGGGCCCGGGCGGTGACGTCGGTCATCCCTGCGGCGAGCAGCCCCTCGGTCTTGGCCGGGTTGTTCGTGAGCAACTCGACCGAGGCCGCGCCGAGGTCGGCGAAGATCGCGGCGGCGGCGCCGTACTCGCGGGCGTCGACGGGCAGGCCGAGACGGGTCTGCGCCTCGACCGTGTCCGCACCCTCGTCCTGCAACTCGTACGCGGCGAGTTTGGCGAGCAGCCCCACCCCGCGTCCCTCGTGGCCGCGGAGGTAGACGATCACCCCGCCCTCGTCCGCGATGATGCTCCGCGCCGCGCGCAGCTGCGGCCCGCAGTCGCACCGCCGCGACCCGAACGCGTCGCCGGTGAGGCACTCGGAATGTACGCGCGCGAGGACCGGGCCCCTCACGCTCGCCGCGACCTCGTCGGTGGCCTGCCGGTCGACGGCGTGTTCGTTCGCCGCCCGGAGATCGGTGCCCGTGGCCGCGAGCTCGCCGTACAGCCCGCGGGGGCTGACGAGCGCGACGTGCTCGGCGCCGGTGAGCAGGTCGCGGTAGCCGAGCATCGTGAACACGCCGTCGTCGGTGGGCAGGCGCGTCGCGGCGGTGCGCAGCACCCGGTCGTGGCGGGCGCGGTGCGCGGCGAGTTGCTCGATCGTCACGACCGGGAGCCCGAACTCCGCGCCGAGCGCGAGCACGGCGGGGGCGCGCATCATCGTGCCGTCGTCGTGGGTGAGCTCGGCGATGGCGCCGACGGGTTCGAGTCCCGCGAGACGGCACAGGTCGACGGTGGCCTCGGTGTGACCGCGCCGCTCCAGCACGCCGCCGGCCCTCGCGCGCAGCGGCACGACGTGACCGGGACGCACGAAGTCGCCCGCCTCCGACCCGGGGTCGGCGAGCATCCGCACGGTGTGCGCCCGGTCGGCGGCGCTGATACCCGTCGTCACGCCGGCGCGCGCGTCACACGTCACCGTGTAGGCCGTACGACGGGAGTCCTCGTTGCGGGCGACCATCGGCGGCAGGTCGAGCCGGTCGGCCCACTCCTGCGTCATCGGGGCGCAGACGTAACCCGAGCCGTGCCGGATCATCCACGCCATCCACTCGTCGGTGAGCGTCTGCGCGGCGACGACGACGTCGCCCTCGTTCTCGCGGTCCTCGTCGTCGAGGACGAGCACCGGGCGCCCCTGCCGCATCGCCTCGAAAGCGTCCTCGATCGTCGCGAAACGGGATCCGTCGGCGGACGGGGTGGGGGCGAGATCGTCGCGCCCACCGAGGCCGCGAATGTGGGTGGTCATACGAGAACTCCCTTGTTGTCGATGTCGGACTCCGGCGCCTCGGCGACCGCAGCGCGACGCCACACGACGAAACCGGAGACGACGAGCGCCCCGTAGACGGCGTACAGCACCGCCGAGGGGTAGTAGTGCGAGAACCAGAGCAGCGGGATGCCGACGAGGTCGACGGCGATCCACGCGAGCCAGAAGTCCGTCCAGCCGCGAGCCATCTGATAGGTCGCGAGGATCGAGCCGACGAAGATCCACGCGTCGGCCCAGTAGTACCAGCGCGGCGCGGGCCACCCGGCGCCGATCACCGCGAACACCGCCTGCGAGACGACGACGCCGAGCAGCGCGACGACGAGGCACACGGTCCGCTCCCGCGCGGTCGCCCAGCGCGGGGTGATCGCCGGCGCGTCGGTCGCTCGCCCCCGGCGCACGCGATTCCACTGCCACCAGCCGTAGAGGCTCGTGATGACGAAGAAGACCTGCCGGAACGCCTGACCGAACAGCGGGTGGCGGCCGTCGGGCAGCGCGAACGCCGCGCCGGCGAAGACCGTGAAGAGGATGATGTTGCCGATGATCCCGACCGGCCATGCCCAGACCCGGCGCCGCAGGCCCCCGATCGCCGAGGCGAACCCGAAGAGGTTGCCGATGATCTCCCGCCAGTACAGCGGGTAACCGGCGACGTCGATCGACGCGTTGAACAGCCGCAGGAGTTGTTCCGTCATGCCCGTCCCTCGCCGTCCGTCGCGTCGTTCGCGCCCGTCGCGCTCGTCCGCAGGTTCGAGGTCGAGGTCGGGTCGGCATGCGGATCCGCGCCGGGGCCGGTCAGTCGTTCCACGTACTTGGCGACGACGTCGACCTCGAGGTTGACGAGGGCGCCGGGGGCGAGGTCGCCGAGGATCGTCTGCGCGAGAGTGGTCGGGATGAGGCTCACCGTGAACGTCGTGGGCGAGAGCGAGGCGACGGTGAGCGAGACGCCGTCGACCGTGATGGACCCCTTCTCGACGACGTAGCGGGACAGTTCGGCGGGGAGGTCGAACTCGAGCACCTCCCACCGGTCGCCGGGGGTGCGCGAGCGCAGCGTCGTCGTGCCGTCGACATGTCCCTGGACGATGTGGCCACCGAAGCGCCCGTCCGCGGCCATCGCCCGTTCGAGGTTGACCGGGGAGCCCTCGTGCAGGTCCGCCAGGCTGCTGCGGCGCAGCGTCTCGGCCATGACGTCGACGGCGAACGTTCGGTCGTCGTGGTCGACGACCGTGAGGCACACCCCGT
The DNA here is from genome assembly GCF_032060985.1 of Mobilicoccus sp. NCBI lineage: Bacteria > Bacillati > Actinomycetota > Actinomycetes > Micrococcales > Dermatophilaceae > Mobilicoccus > Mobilicoccus sp. Next base: position 90,453 of record NZ_DAMBGD010000014.1, on the reverse strand, counting down.
TGACGGCGATCGAGGCGCCGTGGGTCGCGTCGGAGACGACGAGCGGGCCCTCGATGCGCAGGACGGCGGATTCCGCGCCGTGTTCGATCGCGGCGACGCGGCCGAGCTCTTCGACGATTCCGGTGAACATGTCAGGACCTTTCCGGGGAAAGCGTGAGGCGGACATCCCGCCCGAGGGTGCGGACGTCGGTGACGTCGAGGCGCTGGGCCTGCGCGATGGTCGTGATCCCGAGATCACCGACGCAGGAGGCACCGGCGCCGAGGAGGGTGGGGGCGAGGTAGGCGACGATCTCGTCGACGAGCCCCTTCCGCAGGAATGCGGCGGCGAGCCGACCCCCTCCCTCGAGGAGGACGTGGCGCACGCCCCGCTCGTGCAGGGCGGTGAGCGCGACGGAGGGCTCTCGAGTGGGCAGGAGCAGGGTCGGTGCCGTGTCGTCGAGCACGCGGGCGTCCGCGGGCAGGTCCCCGACCCGCTCCCCCATGACGACGCGCAGCGGCCGCCGCCCGTCCCACGCGTGCACCCCGCCGTCGTGCGCGGCGTCGGCGTGGCGCTCGTTCCGGGGGCTCGCGTCGCGGTCGTCCTCCTGGTCGTCACCGGCGCCGGCGACCCGATCGAGACGGACGGTGAGGGCCGGGTCGTCGATGAGCGCCGTTCCCGTGCCGACGAGGACGGCGCCGACGCGTGCGCGCAGGGCGTGGACGTCGCGGCGGGCCTCCGGGCCCGTGATCCACCGGCTCGTGCCGTCGGCGGCGGCGATGCGTCCGTCGAGGGTCGAGGCGACCTTCCACGTGACGAACGGTCGCCCGGAACGCAAGGCGTGCAGCCACTCCCGGTTGAGCCCTTCGGCGGCGTCGGCGAGGACGCCGTCCGTGACCGAGACGCCGGCCGCGCGCAACCGCGCCAGGCCGCCGGCGGCGACGGGGTTCGGGTCACGGCCTGCGACGACGACGCGGGCGATGCCCGCCGCGAGGAGGGCCTGCGAGCAGGCGGGGGTGCGCCCCTCGTGGTCGCAGGGTTCGAGGGTGACGTAGCAGGTGCCACCCCGGGCGGAGTCCCCGGCAACCCGCAGGGCCTGGGCCTCGGCGTGCGGCGTGCCGGCCCCGCGGTGCCACCCCTCGCCGACCACGTCGCCGCGGGCGTCGAGCACGACCGCCCCCACGCGAGGATTCGGGTCGCCGAGCGGACCCCGGCCGGCGAGGGCCACAGCGCGACGCATCACCGCCTCGTCGGCGGATCCGCTCGTCGTCGCGGTGCCCATCGGTGCCTCCTGCTCAGCTCGTCCGGGGTCGACGAGGGGGAGGCGAGGCAGGGGTCGCGCACGGGCGGCGACGGGATGCGGGGGCATCCCGAACGCCGCGGGCGCGAACCCGCCACGTGCGCCTCCCATCCGGACTTTCACCGTCGGTCCTGGAATTCCACCAGGTCAACCGGCCACATCGCTCCCGGCGAGGGAGCGTGCGTGGCGCGGGTCGCGGACTGTCACCGCCGGCTCGGAATTACACCGACCCCGGAGCACGTGTCGTTCAGTATGCCACCGGCCCGCGCTGCCCGGCGACGCGCCCGGCTGTCACGCTGCGCACACTCCGCCACCGCCACCACCACGACGGTTCACTCGGCACCGCCGGGGTCGTGAGAAGCCTGGCACGACAGCCACCACGGTTCACTCGACACCCTCGCGGTCGTGACGAGAGCCGCCGCGGGGATCAGGGGTGGGTGTGCCCGCGGACGAGGTCGCGCAGCCGAGCGATGTTCGCGGCCGCGTCGTCGGCGCCGTAGACGGCGGACCCGGCGACGAAGACGTCGGCGCCCGCGTCGGCGCACTGCTCGATCGTCGAGGCGGACACGCCGCCGTCGACCTGGATCCACACCTCGCCGCCGTGACGCCGCACCGACTCCCGCACCGCGGCGACCTTCGGCATCATGTCGGCCATGAACGCCTGCCCGCCGAATCCGGGTTCGACGGTCATGACGAGGACCATGTCGACCTCGGGCAGCAGCTCGGCGTAGGGCTCCCACGGCGTCCCCGGTTTGAGGGCCATGCTCGCCCTCGCGCCCTGGGCCCGGATCTCCCGCGCGAGGGTGACCGGGTCGTTCGCGGCCTCGACGTGGAACGTCACCGATTTCGCGCCCGCCTCGGCGTACGGCGGCGCCCATCGGTCGGGGTTCTCGATCATGAGGTGGCAGTCGATCGGCACCGGGCTCACCTTGAGCAGCGCCTCGACGACCGGCAGCCCCAGCGTGAGGTTGGGCACGAAGTGGTTGTCCATGACGTCGACGTGGGCCCAGTCGGCGCTGCGGATCGCGTCGAGTTCGTGCTCGAGGTTGGCGAAGTCGGCCGACAGGATGCTGGGTGAGATCTGCACGCGCCGAATGTACCGGGCCCGCGACGTGTCGCGGAGGGGCCTCAGGTGGCCTCGAGGACGCCGCGGGTCACCGCGTTCTGCTCGGTGAGCACCCCGGAGATGATGTTCTGCGCGTCGTTGATGCGCTCGACGGTCTCGGCGACCTGGTGCAGGGCCGAGACGACGCTGCCCGCGTCGTTCTGGATCGCGGAGACGCGCTCGTCGACCTCCTCGGTCGCCTTCGCCGTCTCGCGGGCGAGGTCCTTCACCTCGTTGGCGACGACGGCGAAGCCCTTGCCGGCGTCACCGGCCCGCGCGGCCTCGATGGTCGCGTTGAGCGCGAGCAGGTTGGTCTGCTCCGCGATGCTCGTGATGACCTTGACGACGTTGCCGATCTCGACGCTGCTCGTGTTGAGGCGGGCGACGATCTCGCTCGCGCTCTCGGTGAGGCGCTGGGCCTCGTTGGCTACGGCGGTCGCATCGAGGACGTTCTTCTCGACCTCGGTGATCGACCCCATGAGCTCCTCCCCGGCCTGACGGGTGCGGGAGGTGGCCCGGTTGCGGTCCACGGCGCTGGAGAGCACGAGCGCGGTGTTGCGCAGGGCGTTCTCGCGGTCGGCCGAGAGGATGATCTCGCGGGTGGTGAAGAAGTCGATCGTGCCGATGACGCGGTTGTCGATGATGATCGGCATCGAGACCCCGGACTTCACCCCGGCCCGCTGCGCCGCGGGCGCACGCACACAGTCGGTGACGAGGCCGATGTCGGGCTCGAAGACGAGGTTGCGACTCGACCACGTGCGCCCGGCGAGGCCGACCCCCTCGGCGAAGGTCGCCACGCGGGTGACCTCGCGGAACTCCTCGCCCGCGCTTCCGGATTCACGGGCGTTCTTGAGCACCCGGGTGTCCTCGTCGACGACCCAGTACGAGCCGTACTCCCACCCGAACTCGGCGCGCACGGTGTCGAGGGCGGTCTGGACGGCCTCCTCCTCGCTCCGCGCCTCGGTGACGCGCTTGACGACCTCGTTGATCGCTGCCATGTCCTTGTCGGTCTCGCGTCGACGCTCGGCCTGGACGACGCGTTCGAGCGCCTGGGAGACGAGCTTGCCCACGGCGGAGAGCACGGTGAGGCGCACCGGGCCGGGCGTGTGCTCGGGGTCGGCCATGTAGTCCATCGTCCCCACGACGACGCCCTCCAGGTGCAGAGGCATCGCGACCGCCGAGAGCACACCGCTGCGCGAGGCCACGGGGGCGCGGACGCAGTCGGTCACCGTCGAGAGGTCGTCGGCGAAGACGAGCTTGCCCTGCGCCCAGGCGCGCCCGGCGAGACCGACGCCCCGCGGGAACGAGGACTCCATCGTCACGCGGCGGAAGTCGGGGCCCACCTGACCGGACTCCGAGCGGAAGGAGAGCACGTCGGAGCCGGGCGCGATCCACCACACGGAGGCGTACTGCATGTGGAAGGCGTTACGGACGATGTCCATCGCCGCCTGAAGGACCTCGTCCGTCGACGACGCTCGGGACGTCCGGTCGGCGACCAGCTCCAACGCCTCGACGTAATGGGCCAGCTCGTCGTCCTTGGACATCCCCGTGGCCGACGTTCCCTGTTCTCGGGACCGCACAAGTCTCATCGCCGTCTCTCCGGATCCTCGCGGGGCCCGCGCCCCCGCCGCGGACGATTCGGCGTCGGCGGACCCTTCCTTGTCCGCCTATCGGCCGGGCACCCGGCACGGATGAACAGTTGAGGTCGATCGTCGGAGAAGAATGTTGCGCAAGACACACGTCGTACGCCTCCGACACGATGGGGCCGGGCCCGCAGGCGCCGTCAGGCGGTGCGGGTGAGGAGGGCGAGGAACATCGCGTCGGTGTCGTGTCGGTGCGGCCAGAGTTGCACCGTCGAGGCGACGAGGTCCTCCTCCCCCCGTTCGGCCCGTCCACCGTCCACGCCGTGGACGCCGTCGCCCCCGACGGGCACGCGTGAGACGCCGTCGAGGAAGGCGGGGGCGTCGAGGAGCCGGACGTCGTCCCGCGCCGCGAGGACGTGTCGGACGACATCGAGCGTCTCGGCCGGATGGGGGCTGCACGTCGCGTAGCCGAGCACTCCCCCCGGGCGCAACGCATCGAGACCGGAGCCGAGGAGCTCCTCCTGCAGCGCGGTGAGGTCGGCGACGTCGGCGGGAGTCCGACGCCAGCGGGCGTCGGGCCGGCGGCGCAGGGCTCCGAGCCCGGTGCAGGGGGCGTCGAGGAGGACGAGGTCGAACGAGGCCGGTTCCTCGGCGCCGATGCCGCGACCGTCACCGACCCCGATGTACACCTCGGCGCCCGCGTCCATCGCGGCACCGAGCGTCGAGGCGACGAGGTCGGCGCGATGCTCGCTCACCTCGTTGCAGAACAGCGCGGCGTCGCGGGGGATCGCGTGCGCGGCGAGCAGGGCGGCCTTGCCACCCGGCCCGGCGCACAGGTCGAGCCAGCGTCGAGGCTCGCCGGTCGCCGGACCATCGGGGTCGACGTCGGCGGCCGTGTCGGCATCGGCGCCCGTGGGGGCGGCGGCACGGATGTCGGCGGACGCACCGGCGGCGAGGGCGTCGGAGGCGGCGACGAGGGCGTGGACGAGGAGTTGGGAGCCCTCGTCCTGCACGGCGGCACGGCCGTCGCGGATCGCCCGCAGCGCTCCCGGATCGCCGCCACGGTCGAGCACGGCCGCCGTCGGCGAGAACGTGCCGGGGCGAGCCCCCGCGTCGAGCAGTTCGTCGAGCTCGGCGAGGCCGGGTCGGGCGACGAGGGTGACGTCGGGGGGCGTGTTGTCGGCGCGCAGGAGCGCGAGCAGGTCGGCGTCGAGCGTCTCCGGCGTGCTCTCCCCGTGCGCGAGGAGGGCGGAGCGCAGCGCCCGCACGATCCACGCCGGATGGCTGTGGGCGATCGCGACGTCACCCAGGTCGAGTCCGCTCGTGGGGGCGGCTCCCTCGACGGGTTCGGTGCGGGCCGCCGGGTCGGCGTGCGGGGCGAGCAGGGTGCGCCACTCCTCCGCCGGCCGCTCGCTCACGCGACGCAGGACGGCGTTGGTGAACGACGCCGGGCCGGCGCCGATCTCGGCCCGGACCAGCCCGACCGTGGCGTCGACGGCGGCGTGGGCGGGGACCCGCATGCCGAGCAGCTGGTGGGCGCCGAGGCGGAGGGCGTCGAGCACCGGCGCGTCGACGGCCTCGACGTCCCTGCCCGCGCACCGGGCGAGGATCGCGTCGTAGAACCCGCGCATGCGGGTCACGCCGTAGACGAGTTCGGTGGCGAAGGCGGCGTTACGGGAATCGAGGCGCGCGTCACGCAGGCGGGCCGGGAGGTCGAGGTTCGCGTACGCACCATCGGACACCGCGCGCAGGGTGCGGTAGGCGAGGGTCCGTGCCGGGTCGGCTCGGCGACGGCGTTCGGAGGGACGCTGCGCACTCCGGCTCCGGGGGTCGCTGGTGCGGGCGCGCCCCCCGTGGCTCACCCGCCCCGTGCCCTCACGGGAGGGTCCGCCGCGGCGATCGCGCCCACCCGGGTCGTCCCGGCGCTCACGACCGTCACGACCCTCACGCCCGTCACGGCGGTCCTCACCGTCACGCCGGCGCGCCTCGCCCGGCTCACTCATCGTCGAACGTCCCTCCATCGATGCGGGCGCCGCGTGCCCAGTCCGCGGCCGCCATCGGCTTCTTGCCCTGGGGCTGCACCCGGACGAGCTCGAGGTCGCCCTCCCCCGTGCCGACGAGCACCCGGGACCGGTCGGCGCGAAGGCGCCCCGGCGTCAACGACGTCGGCGCGGTGGTGCTCGTGGCGTCGGCGTCCCTGCCCGGCGGGCACGTGCGGGTCTGGAGCACCTTGAGCGGCGTCCCCGACCACGTCGTCCACGCACCGGGAGCCGGCGTACAGCCGCGGACGAGGTCGTGGAGCCTCGCGGCCGGGGCCGACCAGTCGAGCCGAGCCTCGTCGCGGGTGAGCTTGGGCGCGTGGGTGGGCTCCCCCACCTGCGGGGTGAACGTCGCCGTGCCCTCCTCGAGCGCGTCGAGGGCGCGCAGGAGCACGGGGGCACCGTCGAGGGCCAGCCGGTCGAGCAGCTCCCCCGCCGACTCCTCGTCGCCGACGTCGGTCGCCAGCGAATCGATGATCGGGCCGGTGTCGAGGCCCTCCTCGAGGACGAAGGCGCAGGCCCCGGTGCGGGTGTCCCCGGCGATGAGGGCGCGCTGGACGGGCGCGGCGCCCCGCCACCGCGGGAGGAGGGAGAAGTGGAGGTTGATCCAACCGTGGCGCGGGATGTCGAGCGCGGCGCGCGGCACGAGATGGCCGTAGGCGACGACGGGCACGGCGTCCGGCGCGAGGTCGGCGAGGCGGGCGAGGAACCCCGCGTCGCGGGCGTTCGGCGGGGTGAGCACCTCGACTCCGGCCTCGTGGGCGAGCGCCGACACCGGGCTCGGGCGCAGTGTGCGGCCGCGGCCCGCACGGGCGTCGGGGCGGGTGAGCACGGCGAGGACCTCGTGGCGGGAGTCGAGCAACGCCCGCAGCGAGGGGAGCGCGACCTCGGGGGTCCCGGCGAACACGACGCGCATCAGCGCCTCCCTCCGCCCGTCCGCGACTCGTGCGGAGACTCCTTGACGACGACCTCACCGGCCCACGCCGAGGACCGGATGACCTTGAGCGCACGGCGCCGTTCGGTGGAGTCGAGGCGGTCGATGAAGAGGACCCCGTCGAGGTGATCGGTCTCGTGCTGGAAACACTGGGCGAGCAGCGCGGTGCCCTCGATGCGGATCGGCTCGCCGTGCTGGTCGAACCCGCGGGCGACGGCGCGCGGGGCGCGTCGGGGCAGGGCGGTGAGGTCGGGGATCGACAGGCATCCCTCCTCGGTCTCCTCGAGGTCGCCGTCGAGGCTGAGCACGGGGTTGACGACGTGTCCGAGCACCCCGTCGACGTGATAGGTGAAGACGCGCAACCCCACCCCGATCTGCGGAGCGGCGAGGCCGACGCCGGGCGCGTCGAGCATCGTGGCCGTGAGGTCGGCGACGAGGGTGCGCAGTTCGGTGTCGAAGTCGCTGACCTCACTCGCCGGGGTGCGCAGGACCGGATCACCGAGGCGGCGGATGTCGAGGACTGTCATGGTGTCTCCGGTGCTGGGTGCTCGACGCTGGTCGCGGCGGCTCGCCAGTCTATCGGGGTGCCGGCGGCACGGACGCAGGCCGGCACCCCGCCCCCTCCCCCTCGAACCGGGGGCCAGCTCTCAGACCGGAGCCCAGATCCTCCGGTCTCAGCCGCACCCTCCGGTCCGAGGTGGGAGCGGTGTGCCGGCGGGTGGCCGGGCGGGCGGAGCGGCGGCGTCCCGCATCGTCGGCAGGGATTTGACGACGCAGCGAAAGCGCCCCCTCCGGTGTGAGGTGTGGCGGGGGTGGGCGCGCGCGTCAGGTGACGTCGGCGACGCCGAGGCGGACGGCGGCCTGGTCGCGGTCCTTGCGGGCGCTCCGGGTGCGGCGGGTGGCCGCGAGGGCCGCGGTGGCCTGGGTGGCCGCGGCGGCGGGAGCCCGGAGCAGCAGGTGGGCCTGGTCACCGGCGGGGATCGGCCCGAGTCGGTCGAGCGGGACCCCGACGGCCTGCATCGCGACGGCCATGTCGTCGCCGAACGCCCGCACCGCGGGCAGCTCGCCGGTGACGCGGGCCATCCAGACGGTCGGCGGCAGGGAGAGCTCGACGCGCTCGGCGAGTTCACGTCGGGCGAACCACTCCGGCGCCCACCGGACGAGCGCCTCGATGACCGGCAGGGGAGTGTGCACGGGCGCGCCCGCGAGGACGACGACTCCCCCGTCGGCGGCAGGCCGGGTGAGGGCGGCTGCGGCGAGCCAGCGGCGCAAGGCCTCCTCCCCCGCGTCGAGGGCGGGTCGGTCGAGGCTCGCCCACGCGTCGAGGAGCAGGGTGGCGGCGTAGCCGCCGTGGGCGACCGGCTCGGCGCCCGGGGTGGCGATGACGAGCGCGGGGGTCCCCTCGACCTCGCTCAGCACCTCCGGTGATCCCGAGGTGCGGACCGGCACTCCGGGGAAGGCGCGACCGAGTTCCTCGGCCGTCCGGCGCGCGCCGACGACGCTGCTGCGGAGCCGGTGGGAGCCGCACTCGGCACACGTGAACTGCGTGGGGGTGCGCCCGCACCATCGACACGTCGGCGGCGCGCCCGGGCCGGGCAACGACAACGGACCGTGACAGTGCGGGCAGCGCGCGGGCGTCCGGCACTCCCCGCACGACAGCGACGGAAGGTAGCCGCGCCTCGGCACCTGGACGAGCACCGGTCCGTGGTCGAGACCCGCGTGGGCGGCGCGCCAGGCCGCCGAGGGCAGGTGCGCCCGCGCGCCGGGTCCGTCACGTTCCTCGTCGTGTCCCTCCCCGACCACGTGGACGCGGGCGAGGGCGCGGCGCGGCTCGACGTCGGCGACGACCTCGCGCACCGCCCCCTCGGCGACCCACTGTTCGACGGCGACCGAGCGCGCGAACCCGCCGACGAGCAGGGCCGACCCGGTCCGCGAGGCCCGCAGGCGCAGGACGTCGCGCATGTGCGCGTACGGCGCGCGGGGTTCGGCGTGCAGGTCGTCGCCGTCGTCCCACCAGGCGACGAGCCCGAGGTCGTGCACCGGCGCGTAGGCGGCCGCCCGGGTGCCGACGACGCACCGCACGTGACCGCGGAGGATCGACAGCCAGGCGGTGTAGCGCGCCTGCGGGCCCTGGTCGGCGGTGAGCCGCACGTGCCGTCCCGCGCCGAGTGCGCCGACGAGGGCCGTCTCGAGGCGGGCGACGTCGCGGTGGTCGGGGACGACGAGGATCACCCCGCGTCCGGAGGCGAGCGTCGCGGCCGCCGCCGCGGCGAACGCGGCGGGCCACCCGAGAGCGGGATCGACGCTCGGCAGGGCCGACCAGGCCGCCCAGGGCCCCTCGCCCGCGCGCACGCGGCGCAGGAACGTGGGTCCGGCCGGGTAGCGCGCCCACGGCGACTCGTCCGGGGTGGGGACGTCGCCCTCCGGGGGGGTGGGCGGGCGCGCGGTGAGTGCGGTCTCCGCTCGCACGTGCCGCGGCGGCACCGCGAGGCGCAGGACGTCGGCGAGCGACCCGGCGTGGGTGTCGGCGACCTCACGGGCGAGGGCGGCGATCTCCGGGGTGAGGACGGGTTCGGTCCCGACGACCCGCCGCAGCGAAGCCAGGGTGCCGACGTGCTCGGCCTTCGCACGTCGCTCGAGGACGAAGCCGTCGACCTCCCGCCCGGAGAAGCGCACCTTGACCCGCACCCCGGGTGCCGCGTCGGCGTCCATCTCGGGCGGGACGACGTACTCGAACCCCCGGTCCAGGTGCGGCAGCGGCACCTGCACGGCGACGAGTGCCACGGGCAGCGCAGGGGACTCCGCCCCCGCCGCGGCGCCGGGTGAGGAGGCCGCGGGTGACGCGGGCGAGGGCGGCGGCACGAGATCGCGGGCGGCGCCGCGCCCGCCCTCGCCCTCGCCCTCGTCGTTCCCCGCCGTCGTCATACCCCCGTTCTACCCGGTCCCACCGACAGCCCGTGAGCCCGCGACACACCCGCCGCGCTCCGATACGGTCGTGCTACCGAGCGAGCCCCGACCGAGGTCCCGACTCGGCCATCCGTCCGACCAGGAGGCGACCACCCGTGAAGAACCCTCGTGTGCTGGCCATGATCCTCGCCGGGGGCAAGGGCTCCCGCATGGACGTCCTCACCCGCGAGCGGCCCAAACCGATCCTGCCGTTCGGGGGCACCCACCGCCTCATCGACGTCCCGTTGTCCAACCTCCGTCACAGCGGCATCGACGACGTGCTCATGTGCGTGCAGTACCACGCGGTGGCTCTCGAACGGGCGGTCGGGGGCGGACGCCCCTGGGACCTCGACCGCACCCGCGGGGGTCTGCTCGTCGTCGGTCCGGAGGAGGGCCGGGGCGCCGAGCGCAGCGGCTTCTCCACCGGTAATGCCGACCTCCTACGGCGCTACCGGCACGAGATCCGGCGGGCCGCCCCGGACGTCGTCCTCGTCCTCTCGGCCGACCACGTCTACACGGCCGACTATCGGGACCTCCTCGCGACCCATGTCGAATCCGGCGCCGACTGCACGATGCTCACCTACGACCTGTCGAAGAAGGAGGCCGGACACCACACGGTCGTCGAGCTCGACGGGGAGCACCGCCCCGGGGCGCGGGTGGCGAGCCTCGCCCACAAGCCGTCGACCCCGGCGACCTCGCTCGTGTGTACCGAGGTCATCGCCTACGACGCCGAGGTCCTCATGAAGGAGCTCGGGGTCCTGCACGCCGACGCCGACGAGCCGGAGGAGGGCGACACCGGCCTCGGCGACTTCGGCGAGACGCTCCTGCCACACCTCGTCGAGCACGGCACCGTCGTCGTCCACCCGCACGAGGGGTATTGGCGAGACGCCGGACGGCCCGACTCCTACCTGCGGGCGCACCGTGACCTCCTCGCCGGCGAGGTCGACCTCTTCACCCGCCCGGAGCGGCCGCTGCTCGGGGCGACGACGAACCGGCCCGGCGCGCTCGTGCGTCCCGGCGCCGAGATCCTCGACAGCATGATCTCGCCCGGGTGCGAGATCCGCGGGCGGGTCGTGCGCAGCGTCCTCGGTCCCGGTGTCGTCGTCGAGGCGGGTGCGGAGGTCGTCGACAGCGTGCTGTTCGAGGACGTCACGGTCGGTGCGGGTGCGTTCGTCGGCACCGCGATCGTGGACCATCGGGTGGAGTTCGCGAGGAACTCCCGTCTCGGCGTCGAGACCGGCACCCGCCTCCCGACCGACGACGCCATCTCCCTCGTCGGCCGCGAGAGCGCCGTCGCCCCGCGTGTCGAGGTCGGCGCCGGCGCCCGCCTGGAGCCCGGCACCCGCGCCTGAGGCGATCGCGCGCCGCGCTCGAGGTCGACCCGCCTGCATGGACGAGAGCCCATGCAGGTGGTCGCCGTGCGGGTCACAGCTCTCACCACGCTCCTGGACGGCGACGAGCCCACGCCCGACGACGACGATCGGCGGGCGCCCGGCCTGAGCCGGACACCCGCCGATGGTCGATCCGTGGCGTCAGTTGCCGACGGCGCGCTGAAGCTCCTGGACGCGGTTGGTGTGCTCCCAGGTGAAGGGGTTCGTCACACCGTCAGCGGTGCGACGACCGAAGTGGCCGTAGGCCGCGGTGGGCTGGTAGATCGGGCGCAGCAGGTCGAGCTGGTCGACGATCGCCGCCGGGCGCAGGTCGAACACGTCGGTGATCGCCTTCTGGATCTTCTCCAGCGGCGCCGTCTCGGTGCCGAAGCACTCGACGTAGAGACCCACCGGCTGCGCCTTGCCGATGGCGTAGGCCGTCTGCACCTCGCACCGCTTGGCCAAGCCCGCGGCGACGACGTTCTTCGCGACCCAGCGCGTGGCGTACGCGGCGGAGCGGTCGACCTTGCTCGGGTCCTTGCCGGAGAAGGCGCCGCCACCGTGACGGGCCATCCCGCCGTAGGTGTCGACGATGATCTTGCGGCCCGTGAGGCCCGCATCGCCCATCGGGCCGCCGGTGACGAACTTGCCCGTCGGGTTGACGAGCAGGCGGTAGTCGGAGATGTCGAGGTCGACACCGGAATCGGCGAGCTCACCGAGCACCGGCTTGATGACGAGCTTCTCGACGTCGGGCTGCAGGAGCGCCTCGAGGGAGACGTCCTCGGCGTGCTGGCTGGACAGGACGACGGTGTCGAGGCTCACGGCCTTGTCGCCGTCGTAGGCGATGGTGACCTGCGTCTTGCCGTCGGGGCGCAGGTAGGCCATCTGGCCGGACTTCCGCACGGCCGTGAGACGCTCGGCGAGACGGTGCGCGAGGAAGATCGGCAGCGGCATGAACTCGGGGGTCTCGTCGGAGGCGTACCCGAACATGAGGCCCTGGTCGCCCGCGCCCTGCTTGTCGAGCGGGTCGACGCCACCGGTGCGGTTCTCGTACGCCGTGTCGACGCCCTGGGCGATGTCGCGGCTCTGCTCGCCGATGGAGATCTCGACACCACACGTCTTGCCGTCGAATCCCTTGATCGAGCTGTCGTACCCGATCCCGATGATCGTCTTGCGCACGAGGCTCGGGATGTCGACGTATCCGGTCGTCGCGACCTCACCGGCGACGTGGACGAGGCCGGTGGTGACCATCGTCTCGACCGCGACGCGGGCGTGCGGGTCCTGGGTGAGCATCGCGTCGAGGATCGAGTCACTGATCTGGTCGCAGATCTTGTCGGGGTGACCCTCGGTGACGGACTCGGAGGTGAACAGTCGGGACACGGGTGGGAACTCCTCACTGGTGGGACGACACGTCCGGCGGCACGGCGCGGCGGTCGGGTCCCGAGTCTACTCAGCCCGTGGGGGTCGGACGTCCACCGCCTCTTCGACGGCATCCCACACCGCCGCCGACGCGGCAGCCTTCGTCGTCGGCCCGGCCGTGAGCAGCACCTCTCCCCCTGGAGCAAGGACGTGGACCGTCGTGTCGTCCTGCCCGAACACCACCCCGGCGCCGACCTCGTTGGCGACGAGAAGGTCGCATCCCTTCCGCGCGAGCTTCACCCTCGCGTGGTGGAGGAGGTCCCCGGAGGAGTCGCCGGTCTCGGCCGCGAACCCGACGATCATCGGGCCCGCCGTCGCCTCACCGGTGCGGTCACGCAGCTCCCGGCGGGCGCGCACGAGGCCCGCGAGAATGTCGGGATTGCGGACGAGCCGGATGACCGGGGCGTCGTCGAGCTCCTCCTCCCCCGGCCCGTGGGTCTTCTTGATCTTGCTCTCCGCGTACTCGGCGGGGCGGAAGTCGGCGACGGCCGCGGCCATGACGACGACGTCGGCCTCCTGGGCTGCGGCGCTCATCGCCGACTCCAGCTCCCGCGCCGTCTCGACGCGCACGACGTGCGCACCGGCCGGGTCCGGCAGCGACGCGCTCGTCACGAGCGTGACGTCCGCGCCTCGGGCGATCGCCTCCGTGGCGAGGGCATAGCCCTGCTTGCCGGAGCTGCGGTTGCCGAGATATCGCACCGGGTCGAGGGGTTCGCGGGTGCCGCCCGCGCTGACGACGATCCGGAGACCGGCGAGGACGGAGTCACGGTGGCTGCGGACCTCGGGAGTGACCTCGCGCGAGGTGTCGAGGATCGCCAGGCAGGCGGCGTGGATGTCCTCGGGCTCGGGCAGCCGGCCCGGTCCGGTGTCGGCGCCGGTGAGACGGCCGGAGGCGGGCTCCACGACGTGGACGCCCCGGTCGCGAAGCGTGGCCACGTTGGCGACCGTCGCAGGGTGCTCCCACATCTCGGTGTGCATCGCGGGCGCGAGGACGACCGGACACCGCGCGGTGAGCAGCACGTTGGTGAGCAGGTCGTCGGCGAACCCCTGCGCCGCCCTGGCGAGGAGATCGGCCGTGGCGGGCGCGACGACGACGAGGTCGGCGCTCTTGCCGATGCGCACGTGCGGCACCTGCTCGACGCGATCCCACACCCGGTCGGAGACGGGCTTTCCCGAGAGCGCCTCCCACGTGGGGGCGCCGACGAAGTTGAGCGCCGCGGCGGTGGGCACGACGGTGACGTCGTCCCCGGCCTCGGTGAACAACCGCAGCAGCAGCGCGGCCTTGTACGCGGCGATGCCGCCACCGACCCCGAGGACGACACGACGACGCCCCCGCGAGGCCGGTCGCGACTCCTCGTGTGGCTCGCGACCCGTCGGCTCGGCCGGGGGCGTCGTCATCGCAGCGGGTGTCCTCAGCCCTCGGTGGGCGTCGAGGTGAGGAGTCCGTCGTTGATCTCGCGGAGGGCCACCGACAGCGGCTTCTCGTGGATCTCGGTCTCCACCAGCGGGCCCACGTACTCGAGCAGACCCTCGGAGAGCTGGCTGTAGTACGCGTTGATCTGACGGGCGCGCTTGGCGCCGTAGATGACGAGGGCGTACTTGGAGTCGGCGATCTCGAGCAGGTCGTCGATGGGCGGGTTGGTGATGCCCTCGGGCAGCGGCGTGGCGGTCACGTGTCGCATCTCGTTTCGTCGAAGTGGTCGGCGGGCGCGGGCCCGACGCGGGGGCCGCTATGGGGCGGCGGGACCGCCCTCGTGCGGGGCGTCGTCGCGCTCGTGCGGGCGAGATCCGCCCGTCCCCTTGAGCAATGATACGAGCTCCTCCGCGGCCCGCCGAACCTCGTCATTGACGACGGTGACGTCGAACTCCCCCACCGCGGCCAGTTCGACCTTGGCGGTGGCGAGCCGACGGGCGCGTTCGTCCTCGTCCTCGGTGCCGCGACCCTGCAGCCGACGCACGAGTTCCTCCCAGGTGGGAGGCGCGAGGAACACGAACAGGGCATCCGGCATGGACTGCTTGACCTGCCGGGCGCCGGCGAGGTCGATCTCGAGGAGCACCGGCCGGTCCCCCGCGAGCTTCTCCTCCACCGACCGGCGCGGCGTGCCGTACCAGTTGCGGCCGTGGACCACGGCGTATTCGAGGAACTCACCGGCCTCGACCATCTGCGAGAACGTGTCGGCATCGATGAAGTGATAGTGATGCCCGTCGACCTCCCCGGGGCGGGGCGGCCGGGTCGTCGCCGACACCGACAGCCACACCTCGGGGTGGTGCTCCCTGATGTAGGAGCTCACGGCACCCTTGCCGACGGCCGTGGGTCCGGCGAGGACGACGAGCCGCCGGCGGCCGGCGGCGTCGGGCGGGCTGGCCTGGTCGTTCACTCGGTGCCGAAACGCTCCAGCAGGGCAACGATCTGGTTGGCGCCGAGGCCACGCACGCGACGGGTCTCGGAGATCCCGATCTCGTCCATGATCTGGCGGGCACGCACGCGGCCGACACCCGGCATGGACTCGAGCAGGGAGGAGACCTTCATCTTGCCGATGACCTCGTCCTTCTTGCCGTCGGCGATGACCTTCTTGAGAGGAGTCTCACCGTTCTTCAAGGCGTTCTTGATGGAGGCCCGCTGGCGACGAGCCACGGCAGCCTTCTCGAGAGCCTCGGCACGCTGCTCGGGGGTCAGCTGGGGAAGTGCCACGTTTACTCCTCGGCGCGAGATGAACTGAGAATGGGGCCGGTTTGTCGGGGCCGGGTCAAGAGCGGGCCCGTATCCGGTCAGGGTCGAACCTAGCCGCCCGCACGGGACCTGTGCAACGAAAGCGGCCGATCACCTGGTCTGTTTCCCGTGAACGGCCGTCTCGGCGGGACCGGTGGCGCCGTCGTCACGACGCTCGGAACCCTCCTCGCGGGCGATGGCCCGGTGGTGCCGGATGACCTCCTCGACGAGGAACTGGAGGAACTTCTCGGCGAAGTCGGGGTCGAGGCGGGCCCCGGCGGCGAGGGATCGGAGGCGGGCGATCTGGACGGCCTCGCGCTCCGGATCGGCCGGGGGAAGCCCGTGACGGGCCTTGAGCCGCCCCACGCGCTGGGTGTGGCTGAACCGTTCGGCGAGCAGGTACACCAGCGCGGCGTCGATGTTGTCGATGCTGCGCCGGATCTCGAGGAGCTCCTCGGGGACCTCCGGCGGGGGTTCCGCGAATCCCTCACCGGCGGGGACGGGGCGGTCGGCGTGCGGCTCGTCGGTGCTCACGACCCCACCATGGCACGGACGTCGGCCGCGACGCGGCGCGCACGCTCACGCAGCGCCGAGACGTCGGGCCCGGCGCCCAGCACGTCGCGGCTGGAGGAGGCGAGGACGTTGGGCAGGGCGGCGCCGAACACCGTGCGGAGATCCTCCGCCGTGGCCCCCTGGGCCCCCACACCGGGGGCGAGCAGCGGGGCGTTCGCGGCGGCGAGGTCGAGCCCGAGATCGGCGACCGCAGACCCCACCGTCGCGCCGACCACCATGCCCACGCTGCCCAGGCGTCCGGACGCACGCGCCTCGGCGTTGTCGGCGGCCACGCCCGCGACGATCGACCCGGCGACCGAACCCGTACCCGCCGCACCGCCCCCGCCCGCCCCGGCGGCGACCTGCGCGTGCTGCACGCTCGCGCCCTCGGGGTTGGAGGTGAGGGCGAGGACGAAGACACCCCGTCCCGTCTCGGCGGAGAGGTCGAGCGCCGGCCGCAGGGAGCCGTAGCCGAGGTAGGGGCTCACGGTGATCGCGTCGGCACGCAGCGGCGAGGAGTCGGCGAGGTAGGCCTGCGCGTACCCGCCCATCGTCGAACCGATGTCGCCGCGCTTGACGTCGAGGATCGTCAGGGTGCCCGCCTCGCGGAAGCCTCGCAGGGTGTCCTCGAGGACGGCGATGCCCGCCGAGCCGAACCGCTCGAAGAACGCCGACTGCGGCTTGACGCACGCGACCACCCCGGCGAAGGCCTCGAGGGTCGCCTGCGCGAACCGGGTGAGGCCGTCCACGTCGTCGGACAGACCCCAGGCGGAGAGCAGCCCGGCATGCGGGTCGATCCCTGCGCACAGGGGGCCGTGGGTGTCCATCGCCTCACGCAGGCGGGCGCCGAAGTGTCTGGTGGTCGACGTCTCCGTCATGTCGGTCTCCTTGATGGGGCCGGGGTCGGTGGTCTGAGCATCGGCCGGTGGCCTGTGCATGGGCCCGCAGCCGGTGTCCGGGGATCAGCCGTGGGCCGCGCCGATGACCTCGCGCACGGAGCCCAGCCCGCGACGGTGCAGGGCGAGGGCGAGTTCGTCGCGGACGCGGGCCGGGGCCTGCGGATCGTGGAAGGTCGCCGTTCCGACCTGGATCGCCGAGGCACCCGCCGCGAGGAACTCGAGAGCGTCCTCACCCGTCGCGATGCCGCCGACGCCGAGGATCGGGGCCTGCGGCAGCGCGCCGGTGCGCATCGCCGCGTGCAGCTGCCACACGGCCCGGACGGCGACCGGTCGCATCGCCGGGCCCGACAGACCGCCCGTGATCCCGCCGAGGTGCGGCCGCATCGCCGTCGTGTCGATGCGCATGCCGAGCAGGGTGTTGATCGCCGTGAGACCCGCGGCCCCGGACTCCAGCGCCGCGCGCGCGATCGCGACGATGTCGGTGACGTCGGCGGTGAGCTTGGCGAACGCGGGCCAGTGCGAGGGGAGTTCGGCGGTGACGGCGGCGACGACACGCGCCGAGGCCTCCGGGTCGCAGCTGAAGACGAGGCCGCGGTTGGCGACGTTGGGACAGGAGATGTTGACCTCGACACCGACGACGGCCTCCGCCCCGGGCGACTCGCGCAGACGGGCCGCGACGGCGGCGAACTCCTCGGCGTCACCGCCGGCGATCGAGACGAGCACCCGTGCGCCGCGCTCGGCGAGCCACACGAGGTCCTGCTCGCAGAACGCGTCGATCCCCGGGCCCTGGAGACCGATGGAGTTGAGCATCCCCGACGGCGTCTCGGCCATCCGCGGAGTACCGCGGCCGGATCGCGGGGCGGCCATCACGGTCTTGGTGACGAACGCCCCGAGCTCGGTGACGTCGAAGAACCGGTCGAGCTCGCGCCCGTTCGCCGCGCAGCCCGACGCCGTCATCACGGGGTTGGCGAGGCGCGTCGTCCCGGCCCCGGCCGTGAACTCGGTGGCGAGGTCCACCGCCTCACGGGCGCGGGCGATCTCCTCGGCGCGGGAACCGTCGGTGCCGGTCGCACCCCGGGACCGCGTGCCTGCGGCACCCGTCGAGACACCGGTCGCGGCACCACGCGCGGTCCCGTCGCCACGCTCGCCACCACGCGAGGGCACCCTCGACGCACCCGTGGCACCAGCGGCACGACCGGTCTCCGTGCCGGGCTTCTTCTCTCCCTTGAGCCACTCGAACATCAGTGCCCGCCCTTCGTCGTGTCGGACCGGCCTGCGCCTGACCGGCCCGTGGCCCCGCCGGTGGCCGAGCCGTCGCGGCCCGAGACATCGCCACCCGAGTCGTCGGGGCTCCCGCCGCGTCGGGCGGCCCCCTCCCCCGCCGGCGTGGCGGCAGGGGCACCGGCGCCGTGCGGGTCGGGGACGGTCGCGGTCGGGGGCCCGTCCTGGGGTTCCTCGGGCAGGTCGGTGCCGGAGGGTGCCTCCTGTGCCGCCCGGTCGGTCTCGACCGCGCCGGCGACGGGGGTCGAAGGGACCGCCGGGACCGGCGCCCCGTAGGCGTCCTCGGGGACGACCGCGCGTCCACCGGAGATCGCGTCCCACCGCAGCCGGTCTCCGCGGAACACCGGCCCCTCGACGCACGAGCGGACCATGCGGGTGACGCCGTCGTTGCCGACGACCGGCAACACGCAGGTCATGCACACCCCGACGCCGCAGGCCATCGCCTCCTCGACGGCGAGCTGGCTCACCGCACCCGCCTGCGTCGCGAGGGTCCCGACCGATTCGAGCATCGCCATCGGCCCGCACGCGTACACGACGGCGGCGCCGCAGCGTTCGATGACGCCGGGGAGCACGTCGCTCACCCAGCCCTTCGTGCCCTCCGAACCGTCGTCGGTCGTGATCGTCACCGCGTCGGCGTACCGCTCGGCCTTGTACGTGCCGAACAGCGCGTCCTTGGTCGCCGCGCCGAGCACGAGCTCGACGTGGCAACCGCGATCGCGCAGGGCCATCGCGAGGGTGAAGAGCGCGGCGCTGCCGTACCCACCCCCGACGAGGACGCACGGGACGTTCTCGCGCGGGAGGGGGAACGGGCGCCCGAGCGGCCCGACGAGGTCGACGACGTCGCCCACCTCGCGGGTGGTCAGCCACTCCGTGCCGGGGGCGTGCGGCGCGATGACGAGGTCGAGGATGTCCTCCTCACCCTCCTCGCTCGCCGGGCTCGCCGCGTGGATCGAGAAGCTGCGGCGCAGGAGGAGTCCTGAGGTCTCGCCCCCGACGGTGAGCGCGACGAACTGCCCCGGCCGGGCGAGCTCGGGGACTCCGGGCGCGGCGAAGGTCATGTACTGGTAGGCGCCCTCGCGTCGGGTCGCGACGACGCGGGCCTCGACCTGGACGACGCCGGGCTCACCGCGTTCACGGCTGCCGAGTTGCACGGCCGGAGCGAGCTGCTCGCTGTCGGTCATGACGTCTCCTTCTGCGTGCGGACGTGGCGCATGGTCTTCGCGTGCTCCTGCAGGGAGGCGACGGTGAGCTCGCCGGCGCGCAGCGACTCGATACCGTGGACCGCGGCGCCGAGCTGCTGGACCGTCGTGATGATCGGGCGGTCCATGCTCGTCGTCGCCGTGCGGATCGTGTAGCCGTCGCGCCGGGCCTCACCGCTGCCCGGGGTGTTGACGACCATGTCGATGTCGCCGGCGAGGATCTGATCGACGATCGTGGGTTCGCCGTCGCGGCCCGCACCCTGGGAGTGCTTGCGGACGATCGTCGAGGAGATCCCGTTGCGGCGCAACACCTCCGCGGTGCCCTCGGTGGCGAGGATCTCGAAGCCGAGCTCGGCGAGCCGCTTGATGGGGAACACCATCGCCCGCTTGTCGCGGTTGGCCATCGAGACGAAGATCCGGCCCGAGGTCGGCAGGCCCCACAACGACCCCATCTGGGTCTTGGCGAACGCGGCGCCGTAGTCGTGGTCGATGCCCATGACCTCGCCGGTGGAGCGCATCTCCGGGCCGAGGAGGGAGTCGACGACGCTGCCCTCGGCGGTGCGGAACCGCTTGAACGGCAGGATCGCCTCCTTGACCGAGACGGGCGCGTCGACCGGCATGCGGCCACCGTCGCCCTCGGCGGGCAGGAGGCCCTCCTCGCGAAGCTGGGCGATGCTCGCGCCGAGCATGATGCGCGCCGCCGCCTTGGCGAGCGGCACCCCGGTCGCCTTCGCGACGAACGGCACCGTGCGGGAGGCCCGCGGGTTGGCCTCGAGCACGTAGAGCACGTCACCGGTGAGCGCGAACTGCACGTTCATCAACCCGTGGACGCCGATGCCCTCGGCGAGGCGCCGCGAGGACTCCCGCACCCGCTCGAGCTCGCCCGGGCCGAGGGTGACCGGCGGCAGCACGCACGCCGAATCCCCGGAGTGGATCCCGGCCTCCTCGATGTGCTCCATGATCCCGCCGAGGTACATGTCGACCCCGTCGAAGAGGACGTCGACGTCGATCTCGACGGCGTCGTCGAGGAACGCGTCGATGAGGACGGGGTGGGCGGCATCGCCCTGGGCGAGGGTCGTCGCGTTGTCGATGTACCGGGTCAGCGTGGCGTCGTCGTAGACGATCTCCATCCCGCGACCGCCGAGGACGTAGCTCGGCCGGACGAGCACCGGGTACCCGATGCCGCGGGCGATCTCGATCGCCTCCTCGGGGGCGTACGCGATGCCGTGACGGGGCGCCGGCAGCCCGGCCTCGGCGAGGATACGACCGAAGGCGCCCCGGTCCTCGGCCCGGTCGATCGCCTCGGGCGAGGTGCCGACGATCGGCACCCCTTCGGCCTTGAGCGCGGCGGCGAGTCCGAGCGGCGTCTGCCCGCCGAGTTGGACGATGACGCCCGCGACCGGTCCGGCGACCTGCTCGGCGTGGACGACCTCGAGGACGTCCTCGAGCGTGAGCGGCTCGAAGTACAGGCGGCTGGAGGTGTCGTAGTCCGTCGAGACCGTCTCGGGGTTGCAGTTGACCATCACCGTGTCGAACCCGGCCTCCCGCAGCGCGAAGCTCGCGTGCACGCAGGAGTAGTCGAACTCGACGCCCTGACCGATGCGGTTGGGGCCCGAGCCGAGGATGATGACGGCCGGCCGCGTGCGGGGCGCGACCTCGGTCTCGAGGTCGTAGGAGGAGTAGTGGTAGGGCGTGCGGGCGGCGAACTCCGCCGCGCACGTGTCGACGGTCTTGTAGACCGGCCGCAGCCCGAGGGCGTGGCGGACCCCGCGGACGACGTCCTCCTTCATCCCCGTGATGTCGGCGATCTGCGCGTCGGAGAACCCGTGCCGCTTGGCGAGGGCGAGCAGTTCCGGCGACAGCGAGCGGCCCTGGGACACGGACACCGATTCCGACAGGTGGTCGGCGAGGTCGTCGAGCAGCTCGATCTGGTCGAGGAACCACGGGTCGATCCCGGTCGCGTCGTGCACCTCCTCGACGCTGCACCCGCCCCACATCGCCTGCTGGACGAGGAGGAGACGTCCGTCGGTCGGGGTGACGGCCTGCTCGAGGAGGGCACGGGCCTGCTCACCGCTCGGTCGCGTCCCGCGCTTCCACGAGAACGACCCGCCCTTCTTCTCGATCGAGCGCAGCGCCTTCTGCAGCGCCTCGGTGAAGTTGCGGCCGATGGCCATCGCCTCGCCGACCGACTTCATCGTCGTCGTCAGTGTCGGGTCGGCCGAGGGGAACTTCTCGAAGGCGAACCGGGGCACCTTGACGACGACGTAGTCGAGCGTGGGCTCGAAGCTCGCCGGGGTCACCTCGGTGATGTCGTTGCGGACCTCGTCGAGGGTGTAGCCGATCGCCATCTTCGCGGCGATCTTGGCGATGGGGAATCCCGTCGCCTTGGACGCGAGCGCCGAACTCCGCGACACCCGGGGGTTCATCTCGATGACGATGACCCGTCCGTCGGCGGGGTTGACGGCGAACTGGATGTTGCAGCCGCCGGTGTCGACGCCGACCTCGCGGATGACGGCGATCGCGACGTCCCGCAGCTTCTGGTACTCGCGGTCGGTGAGGGTGAGCGCGGGCGCGACGGTGATCGAGTCGCCGGTGTGCACGCCCATGGGGTCGAGGTTCTCGATCGAACACACGATGACGACGTTGTCGGCGTGATCGCGCATGACCTCGAGCTCGTACTCCTTCCACCCGAGGATGGACTCCTCGAGCAGGACGGAGTTGGTCGGCGAATCGTGAAGTCCCGCACCGGCGTAGCGCTGCAGGTCCGCCTCGGTGTGCGCGAAGCCCGACCCGAGGCCGCCCATCGTGAAGCTGGGCCGCACGACCATCGGGTACCCGAGGTCCTGCGCCGCCTCCCACACCTCGTCCATCGTGTGACAGATGCGGCTGCGGGCGGACTCCGCG
Source organism: Mobilicoccus sp. (assembly GCF_032060985.1). Taxonomy (NCBI): domain Bacteria; kingdom Bacillati; phylum Actinomycetota; class Actinomycetes; order Micrococcales; family Dermatophilaceae; genus Mobilicoccus; species Mobilicoccus sp. The sequence continues at coordinate 68,235 of NZ_DAMBGD010000014.1, read as the reverse complement.
CCACAGCGCTCGACGACGCCCTTGAACGCCTCGCGGTCCTCGCCGAGCTGGATCGCCTCGACGTTGGCGCCGATGAGCGGGCACCCGTACTTCTCGAGCACGCCGTTCTCGTGGAGGGCGATGGCGGCGTTGAGGGCCGTCTGCCCGCCGAGGGTCGCGAGCACCGCGTCGGGTCGCTCCTTGGCGATGATCTTCTCGAGGATCCCGGCCTCGATCGGCTCCACGTAGGTGGCGTCGGCGATCTCGGGGTCGGTCATGATCGTCGCCGGGTTGCTGTTGACGAGGATGACCCGCAGACCCTCGCTCCGCAGGACTCGGCACGCCTGGGTACCGGAGTAGTCGAACTCGGCCGCCTGGCCGATGACGATGGGGCCGGACCCGATCACCAGCACACTCGCGATGTCGTCACGCTTGGGCATCAGGAGACCTTGTCCTTCGTCGCGGTGGAGAGCAGTTCGACGAACCGGTCGAACAGGTATTCGGAGTCGTGGGGGCCGGCGGCGGCCTCGGGGTGGTACTGCACGGAGAACGCGGGTCGGTCGAGCAGGCGCAGGCCCTCGACGACGTCGTCGTTGAGGCACACGTGGCTCACCTCGACGCGGCCGAACTCCGTGTCGATCGGCGTGAGCTCCTCGTTGGGCCACCGCACGGCGAACCCGTGGTTCTGGGCCGTGATCTCGACCCGGCCGGTGGCGCGGTCCAGGACGGGTTGGTTGATGCCGCGGTGGCCGTACCGGAGCTTGTACGTGCCGAGACCGAGGGCGCGCCCGAGGATCTGGTTGCCGAAGCAGATGCCGAAGAACGGGATGCCGGCCTGGAGCACCCGGCGCAGCAGGTCGGCCTCCGCGTCGGCGGTGGCCGGGTCGCCGGGGCCGTTCGAGAAGAAGACCCCGTCGACGTCGAGCGCCTCGATCTGTTCGAACGTCGTGCCCACGGGCAGGACGTGCACGTCGATGCCGCGCTGGGCGAGCAACCGGGGGGTGTTCGCCTTGATCCCGAGGTCGAGGGCCGCGACGGAGAAGCGGCGCTCACCCTCGGCCGGCACGAGGTACCCCTCCGTGGTGCTCACCTCGGCGGCGAGCGCGGAGCCGGCCATCGCGGGGGTGGCGCGGACGCGCGCGAGCAGTCCACCCTCCCCCTCCTCGAGGGCCCGGCCGGAGAAGATCCCGACCCGCATGGCGCCGGACTCACGCAGGTGACGGGTGAGGGCCCGGGTGTCGATGCCGCTGATGCCGACGACGCCCTGCTCGCGCAGGTCGTCCTCGAGGGTGCGGGCCGAGCGCCAGTTCGAGGGCCGCAACGCGGGGTCACGGACGACATAGCCGCTCACCCAGATGCGGGTGGACTCCCCGTCCTCGTCGTTCACCCCGGTGTTGCCGATGTGCGGGGCGGTCATGACGACGACCTGACGGTGGAAGCTCGGGTCGGTGAGCGTCTCCTGATACCCGCTCATGCCCGTGGAGAACACGGCCTCGCCGACGGTCTCACCGACCGCGCCGTAGGCCTCGCCGCGGAACACCCGGCCGTCCTCGAGGACGAGGACGGCCGCGGTGGCGGTGTGGAACCTGTTGGTCATCGCGTTCACGCCTTCGTCGTCGGCTCGGGGCCCAGGTCGGTGACGGCACCGTCGAGGAATGTCGGGCGTCCCCGCAGGATCGTCGCGACGACGCGGCCGGTGAGCTCCCGGCCGTGCCAGGGGTTGTTGCGCGAGAGGGACTGCGTGTCCTCGCGGTCGACGACGACCGTCGCGGCCGGGTCGACGAGCGTGAGGTTGGCGGGTTCCCCGATCGCGATGGGGCGACCGTGGCCGTCGAGCCCGGCGAGGCGCGCGGGTCGCACCGACATCGCCTGGGCGACGTCCGCCCAGCTCATGCGTCCTTCGGCGACGAGCACGCTCGAGACCACCGAGAGCGCCGTCTCGAGCCCGAGCATGCCGAACGTCGCCGTCTCGAAGTCGTGCTGCTTGTCGTGCAGGCCGTGCGGAGCGTGGTCGGTGCCGACGACGTCGATCGTGCCGTCGGCGAGACCGGCGCGCAGCGCCTCGACGTCGCTCATCGCCCGCAGCGGCGGGTTGACCTTGTAGACGCTGTCGTAGCCCTCGAGCTCGGCGACGGTGAGCGCGAGGTGGTGCGGGGTCGCCTCGGCGGTGACGTCGACGCCCATCGACTTGCCCCACCGGATGAGCTCGACGGAGCCCGCGGTGGACACGTGACACACGTGCAGGCGGGAGCCGGCCGCCTTGGCGAGCATGATGTCCCGGGCGATGATCGACTCCTCGGCGACCGCGGGCCAGCCCGGGAGCCCGAGACGCCCGGAGTACGGACCCTCGTGGCAGCAGGCCGTGTGCGGTGCGAGGCGCGGGTCCTGCGCATGCTGGGCGATGACGCCGCCGAAGTCGGTGACGTACTCCAGGGCCCGGCGCATGAGCAGCGGATCGTGGACGCACTTGCCGTCGTCGCTGAACATGAGCACGTTCGCGCGGCTGCGGTGCATGAGGCCCAGCTCGGCGAGCTCCTCACCGAGCAGTCCCTTCGTGACCGCGCCGACCGGGACGACGTCGACGTGCGGGGTCTCCCGTCCCCGGTCGTACACCCACTCCGCGGCGGTCGCCGTGTCGGTCACCGGCGTCGTGTTCGCCATCGCCATCACGGCGGTGTACCCGCCGACGGCGGCGGCGCGGGCACCCGAGGCGATCGTCTCGGTGTCCTCGCGCCCCGGCTCACGCAGGTGGGTGTGCGGGTCGACGAAGCCGGGCAGCAGGACCTTGCCGCCGGCGTCGACGACGCGGGCGCCCTCGGGGGCGGTGAGGCCCTCGTCCATCTGACGGATGATCCCGTCCTGGATCAGCAGGTCGGTGCGGTGCCCCTCGCCGAGGGGGTCGGCCCCGGTGATGAGCAGCGTCCCGTGGTCGTGGCTCACTTGGACCCCTCGCTCTCGTGCCCGGTCGCGGCCGGGGTGTTCGCGTCGTTCCGCTGCTCGCCCGGGTCGTCCGGGTCGCCGGCGAAGATGTGGAAGAGGACCGCCATGCGGATGCTCACGCCCGCGGCGACCTGGTCGAGGATGAGCGAGCGGGCGTGGTCGGCCGCCTCGGGGGCGATCTCCAGGCCGCGGTTCATCGGGCCGGGGTGACAGATCACCGCGTGCTCGGGCAGCCGGGCGAGCCGGGCCCGGGTGAGGCCCCATCCCTCGGCGTACTCGGCCTCGCTCGGAAAGAATCCGCCGCTCATGCGTTCACGCTGGACGCGGAGCATCATCAGCGCGTCGACGTGCGGCAGGACGTCGTCGAGGTGGGAGGTGATCTCGACGCCGGGATCGCCCGGGCCCGCGGCGACGACCGGCCATTCGGCGATCCCCTGCGGCATGAGCGTCGGTGGGGCGACGAGGGTGACCTTGGCGCCGAGAGTACGCAGACACGCGAGGTTGGAGCGCACGACGCGGGAGTGGAACAGATCCCCGACGATCGCGACGTGCTTGCCCTCGAGGTCCCCGAGCCTGCTGCGCATCGCGTAGGCGTCGAGGAGGGCCTGGGTGGGGTGGCCGTGCATGCCGTCACCGGCGTTGACGACGGGCAGACCGGTCCAGTCCATCGCCCGCTGCGGGGCGCCGGAGCCCTTGTGGCGGATGACGAACCCGTCGACGCCCATCGCGGCGATCGTGAGGACCGTGTCGCGCAGCGACTCCCCCTTGGCCGTGGAGGAACCCTTGGACGCGAACGCCATCGTGTCGGCCGACAGGCGCTTGGCCGCGAGGTCGAAGCTCATCTTCGTGCGCGTCGAGTCCTCGAAGAACGCGTTGACGATCGTGATGCCGCGCAGCGCGGGGATCTTCTTGACCTCGCGGTGTCCGACGGCCTCCATCTCGACCGCCGTGTCGAGCAGGGTCGTGATCTGACGCCGCGACAGCCCGTCGACGGTGAGCAGGTGGGGCAGCTTCATCAGCGGTCGCCTCCGGAGATCGTGACCCTGTCCTCGCCGTCCTGCTCCCGCAGGGCGACGTGCACGCGCTCACGGTTGGATGTGGGCAGGTTCTTGCCGACGTGATCGGCGCGGATGGGCAGATCGCGGTGCCCGCGGTCGACGAGGACCGCGAGCCGCACCGCGCGGGGTCGGCCGATGTCCCCGAGCGCGTCGAGCGCGGCGCGGATCGTCCGGCCGGAGTAGAGGACGTCGTCGGCGAGCACGACGACCTTGTCGTCGATGCCGCAGTCGGGGATCCGCGTCGGCTCCATGCGGCGCGTGGGATTACGGCGCAGGTCGTCACGGTAGAACGTGATGTCGAGGGTGCCGACGGGGATCTCCCGCCCCTCGACCTCGCTCATGAGCGCGGCCAGCCGCACGGCGAGGGGGACACCGCGGGTCGGGATCCCGAGGACCACGAGGTCCTCGCCGCCCTTGTTGCCCTCGAGCACCTCGTGCGCCATGCGGCGCAGCGCGCGGTTGATCTCGTCGGAGCCGAGCACCACCCGGCTGTTCTCCGGCAGCGGGGTCGCCTGCTGTCCGGTCTTCCCAGGGGCCGAGGCGTCGGTGGAAAGCGACTCAGCCCCCCTCTCGTTCACCGATGGGGTCTGTGCTGAGTCGGGTCGCGTCACCGCGCCTGACCTCCTTCCCCGCCTCACAGGACGGTGGTTAAAGGACGTCGAACGGCTGGAAGCCTACCCCGAGTCGCCGCGCGACCCGCCGGGGGTCGCTGCGACCCGGCGCACACCCGACGGTGGCGACCACGCAGGAGCCGCAGGTCACCCCGCCGACCGCGCAGACTTCGCTCGCGTGAGCGGACGCCGTGGGCCGACGCCGTGAGCAGAGGCACACTCCGACGGGCGAATGGGGACGGTGGTCCTACTGTTGGACCAGAGAGGACCGTGTCCCCGCGGGGGACGCCGGTTCCCACCCGATCCCCATCCTCAGGAGGGCCCATGGCATCCCGCGCCGTCATCGTCGGAGCCGGATTCGCAGGCCAGCACGCCTACCACGAGCTGGCCAAGGCCGGCTTCGACGTCACGCTCGTCGACCGTCACCCGTACACCACGTTCCAGCCGTTGCTGTACCAGGTCGCCACCGGTGGCCTCAACCCCGGTGACATCGCGTTCCCGCTGCGCCGCTTCGTCTCCCGGTCCAAGGGCCGCACCAAGTTCCGTCGGGCGACCGTCACCGGCATCGACACCGAGAACAAGCGCGTCCTCACCAACCGCGGCGCCCCGCTGCCCTACGACGTCCTCGTGCTCGCCCAGGGCGCCGGCCCCAACTTCTTCGGCATCCCCGGCGCCAAGGAGCACGCCCGCACGATCTACTCGCGCGCCGAGGCCCTCGCGGTCCGCGACCTGCTCTTCTCGGGCCTGGAACAGATGACGAGCCTCGGCGACCCCAACCGCCGCTTCACCGTGCTCGTCGTCGGCGGCGGCGCGACCGGCGTCGAGATGGCCGGCACCCTCGCCGAACTCAAGTCCGAGGCCATCCCGGTCGTCTACCCCGAGCTCAGCCAGGACAGCTTCCGCGTCGTCCTCGCCGAGATGGGCGAGACCCTGCTCGCGCCGTTCGACCCCCGCCTGCAGCGCTACACCCTGCACCAGCTGCGCAAGCGCGGTGTCGACGTGCGCCTCGGTACCGCCGTCAAGGAGGTCCGCGCCGACTCCGTCGACCTCGCCGACGGCACGACCCTCGACGTCGACATCGTCATCTGGGCCTCCGGCGTCGGGGCCCACCCCGAGGTCTCGGAGTGGGGACTGCCCCAGGGCCGCGGAGGCCGCATCGAGGTCGAGCCCGACCTGCAGGTCAAGGGCCATCCCGGCATCTACGCCATTGGCGACTGCGCGATCGAGCCCGACAGCCCGCTGCCCCAGCTCGCCCAGCCCGCGATGCAGATGGGCACCCACGTCGGTCGCCAGATCGTCGCCGCCGGCAACGGCGAGGCCACGGTCCCGTTCGCCTACGACGACAAGGGGACGATGGCGACCATCGGCCGCAACGCCGCCGTCGTCCAGTTCCCCGGCGGCAAGACCGTCACCGGGTTCCCAGCGTGGACCCTGTGGGTCGGCGTCCACCTCGCCACCCTGCTCGGCGGTCGTAACCGGCTGCAGGCGATGGTCAACACCGCGTTCCGATACTTCGCGTGGCCGCAGTCGGCGACGAACATCGTCGGCGACGCCGTCACCGACGAGCAGGTCCTCGAGCCCGGCGCCGAGCCCGGCACCCCCGTACGCAAGGACTGACCCGCCCCGCCGAGACGACCCGACCCTCCGGTGCACCGCCTCCGACGCCCGGCCGCCCCGCGCGCGCCGGGCGTCGGCGTCCCCTCCGGGAACGCGAGGGGCGACGGCGGGGAACCGTGCAAGTTCTCCGGGACGTCTGCGGAGCCTCCTCGCCCGTGGCACCCGCCGAGAACCGCAATTGCCCTGCGGCGCAGCGGTGTCGGACGACGACGTCGGTCGGACTCGCGTCGGACGTCGTGGTCGGACGACGACACCTGGGTGCGTGCCCGTCCGCAGGTCAGCGAGTCGGGGCCCGCCCACACGTGACGAGGATCACGGGCCGTGTCGATACCCCCCGACGCATACCTATTCGGTGCGACCCGTCGGCCCCGGCCGCCGCGTGCATGAGTACTCACCCGGCTCCGGCGATGTCCGGGAAAGCCGGGACGCCGGCTCGTCGCGACACCTAGCGTCGTGTTCGCACAGCGAGGCGGAAGAGGCGTCCTCCGGCCCCATGATTCTTCCCGGCGCACACACGTTCGTGTCCGCGCCGAGGACGGCGACGAGAAAGGTCTGCTCATGAGCAAGATGTACGTGGGATCGGAGGTCGGCCAGCTCAAGCGCGTCATCCTCCACCGGCCGGGGATCGAACTCGCGAGGCTCACCCCCTCGAACAAGGACGACCTCCTCTTCGACGAGCTGCCCTGGGTCCCCCGGGCCCAGCAGGAACACGACGAGTTCGCCGACGTCCTCAGGGGACTCGGCGTCGAGGTGATGTACCTCGACAAGCTGCTCACCGAGACGATGGACGTCCCCGAGGCCCGCAAGTTCCTGCTCACCTCGCTGCTCGACTCGCAGGTGTTCGGGCCCGCGGCGATCGACCCGCTCATGACCGTCCTCGACGCGATGTCGAGCGAGGAACTGGCCCAGGTCCTCATCGGCGGGCTCAGCAAGGAGGAGGCGCTGCGCCGGGCCGACAAGGACCCGCAGTCGATGGTCCTCAAGACCCACGCCGGCAGCGACTACCTGCTCGCCCCCCTGCCCAACCACCTGTTCACCCGCGACACCTCGTGCTGGGTCTACAACGGCGTCTCGGTCAACTCGATGCGCATGGTCGCCCGCATGCGCGAGTCGATGAACTACGAGGCCATCTACCGTTACCACCCCGCGCTCTCGCGCGCCGACGCCCCGTTCGAGTACTGGGGCGGCGGCCTCGGCACCGGGCTCGCGACGATGGAGGGCGGCGACGTCCACGTCATCGGCCGCGGCGCCGTCCTCGTCGGCATGAGCGAACGCACCACCCCACAGGCCGTCGAGCGGCTCGCGCAGCAGATGTTCAAGAAGGGGGCGGCGACCAAGATCGTCGGCCTCCACATGCCCAAGTACCGCGCGGTCATGCACCTCGACACCGTGATGTCGATGGTCGACGAGCGGTCGTTCACCAAGTTCGCCGGCCTGGGCATGCTGCCCTCCTACACCCTCGAGCCCGAGGACAACGAGGCCGGGTTCCGGGTCACCGAGCACGCGCCCGAGGACATGCACGCGGCCATCGCCGACGCGCTCGGCATCGACGAGATCCGCACCCTCACCGCCCCGCAGAGCATGGGCTCCGCCGAGCGCGAGCAGTGGGACGACGGGTGCAACGTGCTCACCGTGCGTCCGGGCGTCGTCGTCGCCTACGAGCGCAACACCGTGACGAACGACTACCTGCGCGCGAACGGCATCGAGGTCCACACGATCGCCGGTGGCGAACTCGGCCGCGGACGCGGCGGCCCGCGCTGCATGAGCTGCCCCATCGAGCGAGAGGACATCTGACATGGCGTTCAACCTGCGCAACCGCAACTTCCTCAAGGAGGTCGACTTCACCCCGGCCGAGTGGGAGTTCCTCCTCACCCTGTCGGCCGACCTCAAGGCCGCGAAGTACGCCGGCACCGAGCGCAAGCGCCTCGTCGGCAAGAACATCGCGCTCATCTTCGAGAAGACCTCCACCCGCACCCGCTGCGCCTTCGAGGTCGCGGCGCACGACCAGGGCGCGGGCGTCACCTACCTCGACCCCAGCGGCAGCCAGATCGGCCACAAGGAGTCGATGAAGGACACCGCGCGGGTGCTGGGGCGCATGTACGACGGCATCGAGTACCGCGGCTCGAAGCAGGAGTACGTCGAGACCCTCGGGGAGTACGCGGGCGTGCCGGTGTGGAACGGCCTCACCGACGAGTGGCACCCGACGCAGATGCTCGCCGACCACCTCACGATGATCGAGCACTCTGACAAGCCGCGCCGCCAGATCGCCTACGCCTACCTCGGCGACGCCCGCAACAACGTCGGCAACTCCCTGCTCGTCGCCGGCGCCCTCGCCGGCATGGACGTGCGGATGGTCGCCCCGAAGGAGTTGCAGAACAGCGCCGACATCGTCGAGACGGCCCGGGGCATCGCGGAGAGGACCGGAGCGCGCATCACGATCACCGACGACGTCGCGGCGGGCGTGGCGGGCGCCGACTTCCTCTACACGGACGTGTGGGTGTCGATGGGCGAGCCCAAGGAGGTGTGGGACGAGCGCATCGCGCTGCTGAGGGACTACCAGGTCAACGGCGAGGCGATGGCGGCCACGGGCAACCCCGACGTCAAGTTCATGCACTGTCTGCCCGCGTTCCACGACCGCAACACCAAGGTCGGCGAGGACATCTACGAGAAGACCGGTATGGCGGCCCTCGAGGTCACCGACGAGGTCTTCGAGTCCGACGCCTCGATCGTGTTCGACCAGGCCGAGAACCGCATGCACACGATCAAGGCGGTCATGGTCGCGACCCTCGGGTCCTGACGCGAGTCGTGGTGGTGGCGGGTCGTCCGGCCCGCCACCACCCTCGCCCCCCGACAGCGATGCCGTCATCGCCGGTCGGTACCTGATGCACCCCTGCGTGATGAGTCCGTCGAAGGAGATGGCTGGATGAGGATCGTCGTGGCCCTGGGTGGCAACGCCCTGTTGGAGCGAGGGCAGACGCCCGACGCGGACATCCAACGGGCGAACGCGGAGAAGGCGATGAGATCGCTGGCGCCGCTCGCAGAGAAGCACGAGCTCGTGATCACGCACGGCAACGGCCCGCAGGTGGGCGTGCTGGCGTTGGAGTCGGCGAAGGATCCCGCGCTGAGCCGGGCCTACCCGCTCGACACCATCGGTGCGGAGACCCAGGGCATGATCGGCTACTGGCTCCTGCAATCCCTGCAGAACAATCTGCCCGGGCGGCAGGTGGCCTCGCTCGTCAACCAGACCCTCGTCATGGCGCACGACCCGGCGTTCGAGGACCCGACGAAGTTCGTCGGCGAGGTGTACGACGAGGCGACCGCCAGGGCCAAGGCGGCGGAGATGGGCTGGGTCGTCAAGCAGGACGGTGAGAAGTGGCGTCGGGTCGTCGCCTCCCCCACCCCGCAGCGCGTCGTCGAGACCCGGATCATCCGGTTGCTGTTGTCCTCGGGCGCCGTCGTCGTGTGCTCCGGAGGGGGCGGCATCCCGGTCGTGCGCGACGAGCGGGGCAAGCTCAAGGGTGTCGAGGCCGTCATCGACAAGGACCTCGCCGCCGGTCGGCTCGCCGAGGCCCTCGAGGCGGACGCGCTCATCATCCTCACCGACGTCGCCAACGTGATGAAGGACTTCGGCACCGACCACGCCGCCCCGATCACGACGACGACCCCCGGGTACCTGCGCAGCCTCGGCGCCCCCGCCGGGTCGATGGGCCCGAAGATCGAGGCTGCGTGCCGGTTCGTCGAGCTCACCGGCGACCTCGCGGCCATCGGCCGGCTCGACGACGCCGTCGCGATGCTCGAGGGCGTGGCCGGCACGATCATCACGCCCGGTGGCGACTACGGCGGCCCGGACGACCTCAACCCGCGTCACGAACTGACGCTCGACGTGTGACACGTCGCGCCGCGGGGGCGTGTGGCGCCCCCGCGGCACCGGACCGCTCACCCGGCGGTCCGATGGATCACTCCCGAAGGATCGATCGCCATGAGCACGACCTCGTCCCGTCCCGGCGCTGCCCACACGGCCGCGTCGGCCACCCCCGTCGCCGCCGCCGGGCTGTCGCTCGGTGCGCTCACCGCCCTCGTCGTGGGGTCGATGATCGGCGGCGGCATCTTCAACCTGCCGCGGCAGATGGCGCAGAGCGCGGCGCCGGGGCCGCTCATCATCGGGTGGCTCGTCACGGGCGCCGGGATGCTCATGCTCGCGTTCGTCTTCCAGACCCTCGCCACCCGCCGCCCCGACGTCGACGGCGGCGTGTACGGGTACGCCCGAGCCGGATTCGGCCCCTTCATGGGCTTCAACTCGGCCTGGGGGTACTGGATCAGCGCCTGGGTCGGCAACGTCGGGTACCTCGTCCTGCTCGTCACGGCCCTCGGGCACTTCGCCCCGGGGATGCTCGTGCAGGACGGTCAGCTCACGTGGGTGGGGTTCGCGCTCGGGTCGGTCGTGCTGTGGGCGACGACGGCCCTCTGCATCGCGGGCGTCCGTGAGGCGGCGATCGTCAACGTCGTCGTGACGATCGCGAAGGTCGTGCCGATCCTCATGTTCGTCGTCCTCACCGCGCTGGCGTTCCGGATGGACCTCTTCAGCGCCGACATCTGGGGCCACGTCACCCTCGTCCCGGGTGACGACGGGCCCATGGCCCTCGGCAACACCCTCGACCAGATCAAGGGCATGATGCTCGTCACCGTGTGGGTGTTCATCGGCATCGAGGGCGCGAGCGTCTTCAGCCAGCGCGCCCGCACCCGCAAGGACGTCGGCCGGGCCACCGTGATGGGCTTCGTCGCCGTGCTCGCCCTGCTCATCCTCGTCAACCTCCTCTCCTACGGCGTCATGGAGCAGGCGCGGCTCGCGGGCGTCACCGACCCCGCCCTCGGCTCGATCCTCGCCGAGACCGTCGGACCCTGGGGCGCGACCCTCATCGCCCTCGGCCTGTCGATCTCCGTGCTCGGCGCGTTCCTCTCATGGACGCTGCTGTGCGCCGAGATCCTCCGCCTGCCCGCCCAGGAGCACGTGATGCCGCGGGTGTTCGCCAAGGACAACGCCAAGGGATCGCCCGTGGTGGCCCTGATCGTCACCGGGCTGTGCACCCAGGCGCTGCTCCTGCGGTCGACCTTCCAGCCCGACGCCTACGACTCGCTCATCCTGCTCGCGTCCTCGCTCATCCTCCTGCCCTACCTGTGGGCGACCCTCTACCAGCTCAAGCTCGTCCTCACCGGGGAGTCCTACGAGCACGACTCCCACGGCAGGGGGCGCGACCTCGCCGTCGCCCTGCTCGGCACGGTGTACGCGATCTGGCTGGTCTACGCGGCCGGCCCCGAGTACCTCGGCCTCGCGGCGATCTTCTACGCCGTCGGCACGCTGCTCTACGTGTGGGCGCGCCGCGAGTCCCGGGTCCGCGTCTTCGCTCCCGGCGAGCTCGCCGTCCTCGCCGTCGTCCTCGCCGGCGCGGTCTGGGGCCTCACGATGATCGCGCAGGGGACCTTCGAGCTCGCGCTCTGAGATCGCAGGCGGCGCGCGCCTCCGGCCCGTCGGGCGGTTCGCTCAGGCGCCGCTGCCGAGGCTGAGGAGTCGGTCGACGCATGCGGCGGCCTCCCGCTCCCCCGGCATGATGAGCAGGACGGTGTCGTCGCCCGCGATCGTGCCGACGATGTCGAGCCCGGGGGTGTGGTCGAGTGAGGAGGCGAGGTACTGCGCCGCACCCGGCGGGGTGCGGAGGATGACCTGGTTGCCCGCGTGCACGGCCGACACGAGGAGGTCGCCGCAGACCTTGCGGATGCGCTCCTCGACGAAGCGAGGATCCGGCGCCGGTCGCGGTGTCGTGTCACCACCGAGGCCCGGCAGCGCGTAGACGAGCACCCGCCCCTGACGCACCTTGACCGCGCCGAGGTCGACGAGATCCCGCGACAGTGTCGCCTGGGTGATGACGACGCCCTCCTCGGCGAGGAGGTCGAGCAGTTCGTTCTGGGAACGGACGGCACTGCGCCCGAGGATGTCGGTGATGAGGGCGTGCCGCGCGCTGCGGCTCTTCGGCATCATCTCTGGGGCTCCCTCGTCGACCTCACCATCCGCCCCGATTGTGCCGGGGCAGCACGACGACACCAACCGGCGACGCGCCCGGTGGGGAACGTCACCGGCACGGGTGTCCTCCGCCTCGGACGCCGGCGGTCCCGAGGGCGCACCATGGGGACCATGACGACCGGTGTGCGTGTGCCCGCCGTGGCGGGGTTGTTCTACGACGACGATCCGGGTGCGTTGCAGGAGTCGCTCGATCGGCTCCTGTCGGAGGCGCGCAGCCGGGTGCCGCTCACGCCCGCGGAGGAGCCCGCGAGGCTCCGGGCCCTGCTCGCCCCGCACGCGGGCTACGTCTACTCCGGGCCGACCGCCGCCGCCGGATACCTGCGGGTGGGGCGGTGTCGGGAGCGGATCTCCCGCGTCGTGCTCCTCGGGCCCGTCCATCGGGTGCCCGTCCGCGGTCTGGCCCACCCCGAGGTGCAGGCGTTCGCGACGCCGCTGGGCGAGGTGCCGGTCGAGCCCGTCCCGGCGGCCCTGCGCACCGCGTTCCCTCAGCTGCTCGACTCGCGTCTCGCCCACGCCCAGGAGCACTCCCTCGAGGTGCACGTCCCGTTCCTCCAACGCGTCCTGACGTCCTTCACTCTCCTCCCCCTCGTGGTCGGGGGCATCGACGCCGACTCCGTCGCCGACGTCCTGGACGCCGTGGTCGGGGACGACGCGACGATGCTCGTCGTCAGCTCGGACCTCTCGCACTACCTTCCCTACGACGAGGCCGTCCGCGTGGACGCGGGCACCCTCGCTCAGGTCGAGGCGCTCGACCCGTCGATCCGCGCCGAACAGGCCTGCGGCGCCGCCCCACTCACCGGCGTCCTCGCCTGGGCGCGGCGACACGGACTCGTGCCACGGCTCGTCGAGGCGTGCAACTCCGGCGACACCGCGGGTGATCGGCGGCGGGTGGTCGGATACGCGTCGGTGACGTTCAGCGATCCCGACGGAGCGGCGCCGTGAACCCGCGGACCGATGCGGACCGTCTCCCCGACGACGCGGGCGCGATCCTGCTCCCCCTCGCCCGGGCGGCGATCGCTCGCGACCTCGACCTCCCTGCCCCACCCGTCGCCGAATCCCCAACGGACACCTCGTGGTTGGACGTTCCGGGCGCCTCGTTCGTCACACTTCACCGGGCTGGTCGCCTGCGTGGCTGCATCGGCAGCCTCGAGGCGTACCGACCCTTGCGCACGGACGTCGAGGCGAACGCCCGCTCGGCCGCGTTCCGCGACCCACGGTTCTCACCGCTCACGCCGCCCGAGCTCGCCGAGGTGCGCATCGAGGTCTCCGTGCTCTCGGCGCCGGTCCGGCTGCCGGTCTCGGCGGAGGCGGAGGTGCGCGCCGCACTCCGGCCGGGGGTCGACGGCGTCGTCCTCGAACACCGTGGCCGACGCGGCACGTTCCTGCCGCAGGTGTGGGCTCAGCTGCCCGACCCGGCGACCTTCCTCGATCACCTGCGCGCCAAGGCCGTTCTGCCCGAAGGGTTCTGGGACGACGAGACGGTCGTCTCGACGTACACCGTCACGTCCTGGGAGGAGTCGTGAGCACCCCGGGCGAGGCCCCCTCCGGCGTCCCCGCCCGGTACTGGCACACCCTCGACGACGGCCGGGTGCAGTGCGACCTCTGTCCGCGAGAGTGCCGGTTGCGACCCGGTCAGCGCGGCTTCTGCTTCGTCCGCGCGGCCGGGCAGGACGGCCTCGTCCTCACGACGTACGGGCGGTCCTCCGGCTTCTGCATCGACCCGATCGAGAAGAAGCCGCTCGCCCACTTCCTCCCGGGCACGTCGGTCCTCTCGTTCGGCACGGCCGGCTGCAACCTCGGCTGTCGGTTCTGCCAGAACCACGAGATCAGCACCTCGCGCCACACCGACTCCCTCGCCGCGCAGGCCTCGCCGGAGGCCATCGCCGTCGCGGCGCGGGAACACGGCTGCCGCAGCGTCGCGCTCACCTACAACGACCCGGTGATCGTCGCCGAGTACGGCATCGACGTCGCGCGGGCCTGCCGGGAGCGCGGACTCGCCTCGATCGCCGTGACCGCGGGCTACGTCCAGGGCGAGGCACGGCGCGAGTTCTTCGCCCACATGGACGCGGCGAACGTCGACCTCAAGGGCTTCACCGAGGAGTTCTACGCGCGGGTCACCGGGGGCCGCCTGGCCACGGTGCTCGACACCCTCACGCATCTCGCCTCGAGCGGCGTGTGGCTCGAGATCACAACGCTGCTCATCCCCGGCGTCAACGACTCGACCGCCGAACTCGAGGCGATGTCCTCCTGGCTCGTCGCCCACCTCGGGCCCGACGTTCCCCACCACTTCTCGGCGTTCCACCCCGATCACCGGATGACCGACGTCGACCGCACCCCCCTCGCCACGCTGCTGCGGGCCCGCGAGATCGCCCGGGCCGCCGGCGAGCGGTACGTCTACACGGGCAACGTCGTCAACCCCGAGGGTGAGGCGACCCGCTGTCCGGGGTGCGGCCTCGACGTCGTCGAACGCGACCGCTACCGCGTCCTCGCCTACCGCCTGCGGGTCGATCCCCGCGTCCCCCGCGGGCGGCACGAGGCCCGCGACGCGCACGATGACAGGCGCGGATCCGAGCACGGGACCCGGCGATACGACCACGCACGGGGCCGCTGTCCCCGGTGTGGGCACGTCGTCCCCGGGGTCTTCGAGGAATCGCCCGGTACCTTCGGCCCCCGGCGTCTCCCGATCACGATCGGCCCGCGGCCGGCCGACTAGGCTGAACGCGAACGCGCTCGACGCGGGCGCGGCCGCGACGCGAGGAGGCCACCGTCCAATGACCACGCCGATCGACCCGACCGAGACCACCGCCTGGGCCACGCTGTCCCAGCTCGAGGGATGGCTCGACGCCGACCTCCGCCGCTGGTTCGACGAGGACCCCCAGCGTGCCGAGCGGCTGTCGTTCACCGCCGCCGACCTGCACGTCGACCTGTCCAAGAACCTCATCACCGACGAGGTCGTCAGTGCCCTCCTCGAGCTCGCCCGTGACGTCCGGCTGACCGAGCGCCGCGACGCGATGTTCGCCGGCGAGCGCATCAACGTCACCGAGAACCGCGCGGTCCTCCACACGGCGCTGCGTCGCCCCACCGGTATGAGCCCCGCGCTCACCGTCGACGGGCAGAAGGTCGACGAGGACGTCCACGCCACCCTCGAACGCGTCTACGCGTTCGCCGAGAAGGTCCGTTCCGGGGAGTGGACCGGTGTCACCGGCAAGCGCATCGAGACGGTCGTCAACATCGGCATCGGCGGCTCCGACCTCGGGCCGGTCATGGTGTACGAGGCGCTCCAGCCGTACGTGCAGGAGGGCCTCGAGTGCCGCTTCGTCAGCAACATCGACCCCACCGACGTCGCCGAGAAGACCCGCGGCCTCGACCCCGAGACCACGCTGTTCATCGTCGCGAGCAAGACGTTCACGACGCTGGAGACCCTCACCAACGCGCGCCTCGCCAAGTCCTGGCTGCTGCGCAGCCTCGAGGAGGCCGGGGCGATCTCCGGGGCCGAGTCGCACGGCGAGGCCGTCGCCCGGCACTTCGTCGCCGTGTCGACGGCGCTGGACAAGGTCGCCGAGTTCGGCATCGACACCGACAACGCGTTCGGGTTCTGGGACTGGGTCGGCGGCCGGTACTCCGTGGACTCCGCGATCGGCACCGTGCTCGCCGTCGCGATCGGGCCGGAGCACTTCGCCGACCTCCTCGCGGGGTTCCACGCGATGGACGAGCACTTCCGCACCACCGAGCTCGAGAAGAACGTCCCGGTCCTCATGGGGATGCTCAACGTGTGGAACGTCAACTTCCTCGAGGCCGAGACCCATGCCGTCCTCCCCTACGCGCAGTACCTGCACCGGTTCCCGGCCTATCTGCAGCAGCTCACGATGGAGTCCAACGGCAAGTCCGTGCGCTGGGACGGCACGCCCGTCACCTGCCTCACCGGTGAGGTCTTCTGGGGCGAGCCCGGCACGAACGGTCAGCACGCGTTCTACCAGCTCATCCACCAGGGCACCCGCATCGTGCCGGCCGACTTCATCGCCGTCGCCAACCCGGCGCACCCGTTGAAGGACGGCGAGGCCGACGTCCACGAGCTGTTCCTCGCCAACTTCTTCGCGCAGACCGCGGCGCTCGCGTTCGGCAAGACCGCCGACGAGGTGCGCGCCGAGGGCACCGACGAATCCGTCATCCCTGCGCGCGTGTTCGAGGGCAACCGGCCGACGACGTCGATCATGGCGCCGGCGCTCACCCCCAGTGTGCTCGGCCAGCTCATCGCCCTCTACGAGCACATCACGTTCGTCCAGGGCATCGTCTGGGGCATCGATTCCTTCGACCAGTGGGGTGTGGAGCTCGGCAAGCAGCTCGCCACCCGCATCACCCCCGCGGTCGCCGGGGACGCCGAGGCGCTCGAGGCGCAGGACCCCTCGACCCGGGCGCTCATCTCCTACTACCGCGAGCACCGCACGACCGCCTGACACATCCCCATACCGGAGTCTCGGGGGCGCCGCGACGCAGGTCGTCACGGCGCCCCCGAGGCGTGTCCGGGCTGCCTCGACACGGGGCTCCGTCAGATCCTGTACATAAGTCTGCATTATGAGATCCATTTGATCTGGAATACCTCGGGCGAGATGGTCGTTGCCGCCCCATGACGCCCCTCCGGCGCCGGACCCACACGGTGGCAGCGCCGTTCAGGTCGTTGCCGTCCGCCGCGTCCGCCTCTCACCTTCGAGGAGTTCCCCCCATGATCATCACCGGCCTGCTTCTCGGCGCGGTGCTCGGCTTCGTGCTCCAGCGGGGTCGCTTCTGCGTCACCGGCGCGTTCCGGGACGTGTTCGTCACCCGCAACACCCGCTGGCTCACCGCGTTCCTCATCGTCGTCGCCGTCCAGAGCGTCGGGATCTTCGCGCTCGTCGGCCTCGGGGCGATCCACCCCGTGACCAAGGACCTCCCGATCCTCGCCGTGATCCTCGGCGGGTTCGTGTTCGGGTTCGCCATCGTCATGGCCGGCGGCTGCGCGACCGGCACGTACTACCGCGCGGGCGAGGGGCTCGTCGGTAGCTGGCTCGCCCTCATCACGTACGCCGGGGCCAGCGCGATGATGAAGACCGGCCTGCTCAAGGGGTTCAACGACGGGGTCCGCTCGGTCACCGTGCCGCTGCGTTCGATCCACGAGACGCTCGGTGTCTCGCCGTGGGTGCTCGTCACCGTGCTCGTCGCCGCGGTCGGGATGGCCGCCCACCACCACCTGAGCAAGCCCAAGCGCGTCGTCGCGACCCTGCCCCCGCGCCGCACCGGGCTCGCCCACCTGCTGCTCGAGAAGCCCTGGCACCCCTTCGCGACCGCGCTCGTCATCGGCGCCATCGCGATCGCCGCATGGCCGCTGTCGACCGCGACCGGGCGCAACGACGGCCTCGGCATCACCACCCCGAGCAGCAACCTCGTCAACCTGCTCGTCACGGGCGAGGCGACGTACCTGGACTGGGGGACGATGCTCGTCCTCGGCCTGCTCGTCGGTTCGTTCATCGCCGCCAAGGCGAGTGGTGAGTTCCGCGTCCGGGTGCCCTCGGCGCAGATCGCCGTGCGCTCGGTCACCGGCGGTGTGCTCATGGGGGTCGGCGCCTCGCTCGCCGGAGGCTGCACGATCGGCAACGCCATGGTGCAGACCGCCCAGTTCACCTACCAGGGGTGGCTCGCGTTCGCGTTCATGCTCCTCGGCACCGGTGCCGCCGCCAAGGTCTTCATCATCGGTCACCGCGGCGCCGAACAGGTCCGCCCCGGCACCTCGGCCGCCGAGACCTCCGAGACCACCGTCACCGCCGGCGTCTGAGCCCGATGGCGACCGCCGGCTCCGCCGGTCGACGGTCCCCGTCCCCTGTTCCCCGTTCCCTGTTCCCTGTTCCCGTCGACCGGTTCCCCCGGTCAGGAAGGAGGCCGACCATGGCCACCCGCATCCTCGAGACCGAAGGTCAGGTCTGCCCGTTCCCTCTCGTCGAGGCCAAGCAGGCGATGAGCGAACTCGCCATCGGCGACGACCTCGTCATCGGCTTCGACTGCACCCAGGCGACCGAGGCCATCCCCACGTGGGCCGCCGACAACGGCTACCCCGTCACCCACTTCGACCGCACGGGTGACGCGAGCTGGACGATCACCGTCCAGAAGGCCTGACCGCACACGGCGCCACGAGCACCCGGCCGGCACGGAGCACCTCCGTGCCGGCCGGTCGTGTATGGCGGGACCTGCCGCGCTCGTGGGGTCGGCGGAGGTCAGCGGCTCACGAGTTCCGTCCCCGCCCGGTCCTGCCCTGAAGACGGTCGATGTGCTCGGAGGCCTCGGCCTTGGTGAGGTCGGCAGGGAGGGTCTCCCCGGCCTCCCGCGCGAGGGTGTCGAGGTAGCTCTTCTGCGCACCGGTCATCGGTTCGTCGCCGGTGACCCACTGCGAGGGGTCCTTCTCGGTGGAGTTTCCCGGTGCGCCGGCGCCGATGACCTCGCCCTGGGAGTCGGTCGGCGCCTCCCCCCGCTGATCGGGGTGGGCGGCGCCACGGGCCGGGTCGCCACCCGCGACGGCGTTGCCACCACCGATGACGTCGTCGGGGCCGGTGATCTGGTCGTCGGGATCGCGCTGAGGCATGGTGTCGTCGGTCATGGTCGTCACCCTAGAGCGGGGGACCGACGACCGCCCGGCGCCGGATGCACGTCAGCGGGCGCCGACCACGTCGGCGCGGTCTGCACCCGAGACCCGGCGCCTTCTCAGGCGGTCTCCTCGATGCGGGAGAGGAGCCCGTTGACGAACGAGGGAGAGTCGTCGGTCGAGAGCACCTGGGCGATGACGACGGCCTCCGACACGGCGACGCCGCCGGGGACGTCGTCGTTGTGGAGGATCTCCCACGTGCCCACGCGCAGGATGGCGCGGTCGACCGCGGGCATCCGCGAGAGGCGCCATCCACGGCTGTAGGTCTCGAGGGTCTCGCCGATCTCGACCCAGTGCTCGACGACGCCACGCACGCACTCGACGGTGTACTCCCGCAACGGGGTCTGCGTCGTCGGACGGGCCACCCGCTCGTCCAACAGCGTGCCGGCGTTCATGCCGCGCTGCTCGGCCTCGTAGAGCAGCTCGACGGCGGCCTTGCGGGCCTTGCTGCGCGCCGAGGTGAGTCGGCCACGCTCGCCGCGCCGCGGCGTCTCCTCGGAGAGCACCGCGCCCTCCGGAAGGGAGGACGGCACCGGCAGCGGGCCGGAGGACCATTCCTCCTCCTCGTCCGGCTCGGCGTCGCGAAGGTCGTCCTCGTGAGGGGCCTCGACCTCCCGCCCGGCGTCGCCCTCCGGCGCACCGGCGGCCTCGGCGGCTCCGGAACCGGGCTCGGCCTCCGCCTGCGCCTCGCGCGCCTGGGCCTCACGGAACGCGAGCTCGTCGATCCCGCGCCCGGCGGAGGGGGCCGAGGGGTCGGCGGCGTCCCGCGGCTCCCGCGCCGGGTCGGGCACGGGAGCCGAGGAGAACTCGAGCCGGTCGGTCATCAGTTGACGCGACCGAGGTAGCTGCCGTCGCGGGTGTCGACCTTGACCTTGGTGCCCGTCTCGAGGAACAGCGGCACCTGGATCTCGGCGCCGGTCTCGAGGGTGGCGGGCTTGGTGCCCCCGGTCGAGCGGTCGCCCTGCAGACCCGGCTCGGTGTAGGTGATCTCGAGCTCGACCGAGGTCGGGAGCTCGACGAACAGCGGGCTGCCCTCGTGCGTGGCGACGACGGCCTCCTGGTTCTCCAGCATGTACTTCTCGGCGTCGCCGACGACCGTGTTGCTCACGTGGATCTGGTCGAAGGTCTTGCCGTCCATGAAGACGAACTCGTCGCCGTCCTTGTACAGGTACTGCATCGTGCGCTTGTCGACGTTGCTCGTCTCGACCTTCGTGCCCGCGTTGAAGGTCTTGTCGATGATCTTGCCCGACATGACGTTCTTCATCTTGGTGCGGACGAAGGCCGGGCCCTTGCCCGGCTTGACGTGCTGGAACTCGAGCACGGTCCACAGCTGGCCCTCGATCTTGAGCACCATGCCGTTCTTCAGGTCGTTCGTGGTCGCCACGTAAGGATCTCTCTGTCGTCGGGATCGAGCGTCGGGGCGCGAGGGCTCGGTCGTGAGCGGCAGCTCGCGCGGGTGCCGCGAGGTCGATCGCGGCGGAACCCGCACGATTCTACCGGGGCCGCGCGCCCGCTCCGCCCAGGCGTCCCCTGCGGCCTCCTCGCCCTGCGAGAATGACGACGACTGCGCCCGGCTCCCGGGCGTGCCCCAGCCATCCGCCACCGGCCCGAGGAGGTGTCGTGAGCGAGCCGCGCCCGCCACGCCCCGGCAGCGCCTCCCGGCGACCTCGCCGGGTCGCCGGTCGTGTCGACCCGCGGGGCCGCCTCCGATCGCTGGGCGTCGCCGTGGTCGCCGCCCTGCTGCCCGTCGGCCTCACCGCGTGCTCGGCGCCGGACGAGCAGACCCCACCGGCCGCCACCTCACCGACCCACACCCCCGAGGCCGGCGACCCCGTCGTCGTCGGCGCCCTCCCTCGGCCCGGCCGCTTCGATCCCACCGACACCCAGGATCCCGGCACCGCCCGGATCGCGGACCTCCTGCAGCGGGGCCTGTTCCGTTACGACACCAAGGGCAAGGCGATCCCCGAGGTCGCGACCGCCGTGGAGACCACCGACCACCGCGTCTACCAGGTGACCCTCGCGCAGGGGTGGCGGTTCTCCGACGGAGAGGCGGTGACCGCGGATTCGTTCGTCGACGCGTGGAACCGTCTCGCCGACCCCACCCGTCCCAGGCGCCAGCGGGACCTGCTCGCGCCCGTGCACGGTTTCGTCCCGGTGGACCCCGCCGCCGCACCGACGCGCGCGGCCGCACCCCCCGGGCTGCCGGCCGGTCGCTCCCCCGGCCTGTCGGGCCTCACGGTGACCGGTCCGCACACGTTCACGATCACCCTCACCCACACTCACCCGGGGTTCGAGCAGCGGCTCGGCGACGTCGCGCTCGCGCCGCTTCCCGACGTCGCGTTCACCGACCCCGACGGGTTCGCCCACCGACCCGTGGGCAACGGGCCCTACCTCCTCGAGGGGACGTGGAACGCCGGGGACACCCTCACCCTCAAGCCGAACCGGGCCTACACGGCGGGCGACCCGGCCCTCAACCCCGGTCTGGAGTTCCGCACCTACACCGACCCGGCCGTGGCCCTGCGCGACGTGCGCGAGGGGCGCCTCGACGTCCTCGACGTGCTCCCCACCGAGGCGCTGCCCACCTACCTCGACACGTTCGGCACCCACGCGGTCGACCAGCCCGTCGGCCGAGCCACGGGGATCGCGTTCCCGGTGACGCGCGAACCGTGGACCGGGCCTGCCGGCAGTGCCCGCCGCACCGCGATCTCGATGGCGCTCGACCGGGAGACCCTCGGGCGCGAGGTGTACGGACGGACCCGCGACGTCGCGACCGACCTCGCCCCGCCCGTCGTCGAGGGCCACTACCAGGACCTCTGCGGGGCGGCCTGCCGCCTCGACGCCGACGCGGCGCAGGACCTCCTCGAGGGTGCGGGCGGGCTGCCCGGCGGCCTCACGATCGCCTACGCCGCCGACCACGACGAGGGTCCCGCCGTCACGGCGATCTGCGCCGACCTGCAGACCCATCTGCGCATCGCGTGCACCGGGCGCGCCTACCCCTCCTCGGAGGCGCTGCGGCAGGCCGTGGCGACCGGTACCGAGACCGGGCCCCGCCTCACGACCTGGCAGATGGCCTTCCCGCTCCTGGAGAACTTCCTCACGCCGCGGTTCGCGAGCGGGGCCATGACCAACGACACCGGTTACGACGACCCGACGACCGATGTCGCCCTCGCACGCGCGGTCACCCTCGACGGCACCGAACGGGTCGCCCGGCTCCAGGCCGCCGAGCGGCGCATCCTCACCGCCATGCCCGTCGTGCCACTGTTCGACGTCCACGTCGCGGCGGTCTCCTCGCCGGGGGTCACCGACGTGCGCTACGACGTCTTCGGCGACCCGGCGTACACGCAGATCACCCGGCCCCGGGAGAAGTGACCCGGCCCGCACCCGCGGGCGCGGTCACTCCCCCGGTGTCCGGCGACTCAGCCGGCCAGGTGACTCCACCTCGACGCCAACGACGCCCACGGCCCCACCGCCGCGACGCGGCCCTCGACGAGGACGACGACCCGGTCCGCCTGCGCGAGGGCGGCCCGCTTGGAGCTCGCCCCGACGACCGTCGTCGAGCGGACGCGCAACGCCTGCCAGAGCTCGATCTCGGTGCGGGCGTCGAGCGCGGAGGACACGTCGTCGGCGAGGAGGAGTTCGGCCTCGGCCGCGAGCGCGCGGGCGAGGGCGAGGCGCTGCACCTGCCCACCGGAGAGGCGCACTCCGCGGTGTCCCACGACGGAGTACGGTCCTCCCGCGGCCTCGACGTCGGAGTCGAGACGGGCGTCGCTCACGGGCTCCCCGAACGGACGGTCGTCGTGGCCGAGACGGATGTTGTCGGCGAACGTGCCCGAGAGCACCCTCGGTACCTGGGCGACGTAGGAGACCTGCCCGGGGCGGAGGAACAGCTCGGGGTCGTCGATGTCACGGCCGTTCCAGCGCATCGACCCCCGGTGGTCGGTGAGTCCGGCGAGCGCCCGCAGCAGGCTGGACTTGCCCGCGCCCACCTGGCCGACGAGCAGCACGAGCTCGCCGCGGTCGATGTCGAGGTCGACGTCCTCGACGCCGATCGTGCCGTCCTCGTGGACCGCCGACAGACCGCGGAGGGAGAGCCGCTCGAGGGGGACCCGCGGCACGTGCGGGGGCTCGGGTGCCTCTCCGGTGAGGAGGTCGACCCCGGGCGGCAGGTCGACGAGGTCGACCCCTCCGGCCATCCGGCTCGTCGCGACCTGCCACGCCCGCGTGCCGGGGGCCTCGGTGACGACCGCGCCGGCGACCCGCCCGAACCAGTCGAAGCCGTTGACGGCGTTGACGACGAGCAGCGCCGTCGCGAGACCCCACCGGCCGCCGATGACGGCCGCCCACGCGGCGACCGCGCCCGCCTGGACCATGACGGTGGGAACTCCGTCGAGCAGGGCCTGGACGCGGTGCTCGCGCACGGCCGCCTCGACGCGCCCGGCGTCGACGGCGCGCAGGTGGCGCCGGATCTGCGGGGTGCGCCCCGCGAGCTTGACCGTGCGCGCCGATTCGAGTGCGGACACGAGCACCCGTCCGAACGTGGCCCGCGCCGCGGAGGCGCGAGCGGCTGATCGACCCGCGACGGGCCGCCCGAGCGCCGAGGCGGACGCGGAGGCGACCATGACGACGATGAGCACGAGGCCGGCGAGCCAGGTGCGGGCGGCGACCGCGGTGACGACGGCGACGAGGAGACCGTTGAGGAAGTCGACCCAGCGGTCGGCGTATCGGGCGTACCGGTCGGAGTCCATCGCGCGGGCGACGACCTCACCCGGCGGCACCTTGGCGAGACGACGCTGGTCGGTCTGTCCCACGAGCACCGCCATGCGAACCCGGAGCAACACCTCAACCCACCAGCGCGGGTAGCGCACGATCGCGACGGCCAACGCGATCGGACCGACGAGTGTCGAGGCCACCGCCCCGAGGAGCCACCACCACGGTCGCCCACCGTGGGAGATGCTCTCGACCGTGTGACCCCACGCGTAGCCGGTGAGGCTGCCCGTCGCGCCCGTGAGCGCGAAGACGGAGAACAGGGCGACGGCGACGAGGCCCCACGGCGGACGCACGAGCAGCGCACTGACGACGCCGCGCGCGAGCGACGGCCCGTCACCGGGGTCGCGGGCCTCGGGCACCTCGCCGCGGCGCCGCGCCGTGCCGAGGGCCGCCGGTGCCTCACCCGTGACCGAACGCGTCTCGTCCTCGACGCCGTCCGGTGAGCCGACCTCGCGTGTATCGACGTCGGGTGCATCGGCGTCCCACGTCGGCACCCGGACGTGGACATCGTCGTCGGCCAGGACGGCGTCGGTCGTGGCGCGCACCGTGGGATCCGGGGCGGCAGCCGGGCCGGTCGTGCCGCCGGCGGCCTCGGCCGGGTCGAGGTCGGGATACACCGAGGCGACGGCCGGGTGCCGGGGATTCGCGCCCGAGGGTGTCGTCTCGTCGTCGGGGCCCACCCCACCCGCACCGCCGTGTGCGTCCCGCCCACGGTGCTCGGCCTGCGGGCTGACGTCGACGACACCGTCCGGCGTCGTGGCGGCGGCGTCGAGGAGGTCACGGTAGGGGCCGGCGGTCTCGGCGAGCTCGGCGCGGGGGCCGGCCTGGACGACCCGGCCGGCGGCGAGGACGGCCACGAGATCGGCGCGGGCGATCGTCGAGAGACGGTGCGCGATGAGGATGCCGGTGCGGCCGCGGAGCAGGCGGTCGGACGCGGCGACGACGCGTGCCTCCGTGAGCGGATCCATGCGGGCGGTGGCCTCGTCGAGGACGACGAGCTGCACGTCGCGCATGAGCAGCCGGGCGAAGGCGAGCAGCTGTTCCTCGCCGGCCGACAGCGTCGTGCCGCCCGGGCCGAGGAGGGTGTCGAGGCCGTTCTCCAGCCCGGCCACCCAGTCGGTGAGGCCGAGTTCGTCGACGACGGCCTCGATGCGGTCGGTGGGGATCTCGGCGAACAGGGTGATGTTCTGAGCGAGGGTGCCGGCGAGGATCTCGGTGCGTTGGGTGACGACGCCGACGGCGTGCCGCAGGGCCTCGAGGTCGAGGTCGAGGACGTCGGTGCCGCCGAGGAGGACGTCGCCGCGGCGCGGTTCGACGGCGCGGGACACGAGCGAGGCGAGGGTCGACTTGCCCGACCCGGTCCGTCCCACGAGGGCGAGGGTGGCACCGGGGGGCACGGCGAGGTCGACGTCCTCGAGGGCGAACGTGCCCTCGGCGTAGGCGAAGGACACGTGGCGAAACTCGAGCCCCACGGGCCCGTCGGGCAGTGACTCACCGCCGACCGGCTCCGGTTCGACGGCGAGCATCTGCCGCAGGCGCACGACGGCACCGAGCCCGGCCTGCAGATCCGGGAGTTGTTCGGCGACGCGGCCCACCGAGCCGACGAACGTCGCGGTGATGAGGAACAGGGTGACGAGTTGGGCGAGGGAGAGACGGCCGGTGACCGCGAGGACGACCCCGGCCACCGACACCGCCGCGAGGAGTCCGTGAAGGATGAGCCCGGTGCGCAGGACCACCGACCGTTCGAGGACGAGGACGTCGAGGAAGCGGCGGTGGACCTCCGCCGACAGGGCCGCGAGCCGCCGCACGGCGAACGACTGCCCGAGGCTCGTGCGCAGGTCGTCGCGACCCGCGATGCCCTCCTCGAGGACGGCGGCGTGATCGGTCCACGCGGCCTCCTCGACCACCTTGCGCTCGGTGATCGGGGGGAGCAGGCCGCGGATCGACCAGAACGCGGCGACCGTGAACAGCGGGAACACGATGATCGAGGGCCACCACGTCGCGGTGGCGACGACGAGCATCGGGACGACCGAGATGATCGCGCGGAGCATCATCCACACCTGGAGACGCACGAGAGAGCCGACCTCACGGCTGTCGTCGTCGACGCGGTCGAGCACCTCGCCAACCGCCTGCTCGGAGAGCGCGGGCAGCGGCTGCCCGAGGGCGGCGTCGAGGAGGTCCTCGCGCAGGGCGCCCTCGGCGCGGTCCGCGACCCCGGCCCAGAGGAAACGGCCGAGGGTGTCGAGCACGGCGCCGCCGACGACGCACGCGGCGAACACACCGACGAGCGGCCACGTGACCCCTTCGGCGAGCCGCCCCGCGACGACCGCGCCCAGGGATGTGCCCACCGAGCCGAGCGCGAGGGCGAACAGCGCCGCCCCCGCGGTGACGGAGGCGAGGCGCCGCCACGTCACGGTGCGGGTCGGTGCGGAGGGCCCTGACGCCGGGGCGGATGCGGGCGCGGCGGTCGCAGTGGTGGTCACGTGCATCGATGGTAGGCATCGCCACCGACAGCCTCACCCGATTTTCGGATCCGTGCGCCGGCACCGGACCGCAGGAGCAGCTCGCGACACCGCCGCTCGCCCCGGAACGATCGCCGGACGACGATCGGGCGCCCCGACTTTGGTCGCTCCCATCACCGACCGGAGACCGTGTCGTCGTCCGGCCGTGCCTCCGTACGCTGGACGTATGACGAGCGCGCCGCAGGTCCCGCGCCGATGGGCCGCACGCCCGTCGGTTCTCGGGAAGTACGCCCTCGCCCTGCTCATCACGCTGGGCGTGTGGGCGCTGAACCTCCCCGATGTCGACCCGGCCGCGGCGAGCGACCTGCAGACGGCGATCGTGTGGCTCGACCTCGTCGTCGGGCTCGTGGCCCTGTTCCTGCTCCCGCTGCGGCACCGGTTCCCGGTCGCGCTCTCGGTCGTCCTCTCGTTGTGCCTCGCCGTCTCCGCCGGTGTCACCGGCGCCTGGGCGTTCGCCGCGGTCTCCCTCGGCAAGCGTCGGCGGGTCGCCCCGGCCGTCCTCGTGCTCGTCCTCGCGACCGGCGCCGCCCTCGCCGCCGAGGCGTGGCAACCGAACGGCGAGGCGGGTGACCTGAACCCCACGTGGTGGTGGCTCATCGGCGTCCTCGTCGCCCTCGCCCACAGCCTCGTCCTCGCGGTCGGTTTCTACCTCGGCGCCCGCGCCGACCTGCTCGACTCCCTGCGGGAGCGCGCCGAGACCGCCGAACGCGAACAGCACTCCCGGGCCCTGCAGGCGCGCGCCGCGGAGCGCTCGCGGATCGCGCGGGAGATGCACGACGTCCTCGCGCACCGCATCTCCACGGTCGCCATGCACTCCGGTGCGCTCGCCTATCGCACCGACCTCAGCCCCGAGGAGGTGAGCGGCGCGGCACGGCTCATCCAGGAGAACGCCCACACGGCGCTCGTCGAGCTGCGCGACATCCTCGGTGTGCTGCGCGAGCCGGCGGAGGCCGACGCCGCGAGCACCGACGCCCCGAGCAGCGGCACCGCCCCCGAACCGCCACAGCCGACGATCGCCGACCTGGACACCCTCGTCGCCGACGCCGTCGCCGCCGGTCAGAGCGTCAGCCTCGACCTGGACATCGACCCCGCCGACGTCCCCGACCCCCTGGGTCGCCACGTCTACCGGTCGGTGCAGGAGTGCCTCACCAACGCTCGCAAGCACGCGCCGGGGACGCCGGTCGACATCGGGGTCGAACGGCGTGGGGAGGACCTCGTCGTCACCGTGAGCAACCCCCTGCCCGTGCCCGAGGGCCGCGACGGCCCGAACGCGAGCGGACTCTTCTCCGCCCTGCCGCCCCGCCGGGACCCCGCCGGGGTCGCCACGCCGCAGACCGCGCCGACCAGCGGCCTCGGACTCCTGGGCCTGGGTGAACGCGCCGACCTCGCGGGCGGGCGTCTCGAGCACGGCCCCACCGGTGAGGTGTACCTCACCCGCCTCGTCGTCCCCTGGCCCGAACGGAGTCCCTCATGAGCACGCCCCCTCCCAGCGCCCACGGCCCCGCCCCGGACGGGGCGACCGAGCCGGTCCGGGTGGTCGTCGTCGACGACGACGCCCTCGTGCGTCAGGGCCTCGCGCTCATCCTCGGCGGCGACGGCCCCGTGCGGATCGTCGGCGAGGCCGCCGACGGCATCGAGGCGGAGGACGTCGTCGAACGCACCCGCCCCGACGTCGTGCTCATGGACATCCGCATGCCGCGCCGCGACGGCGTCGCGACGACCCGGGCGTTGCGCTCCCGCCCCCAGGCGCCGCCCGTGCTCGTCCTCACGACGTTCGATGCCGACGACCTCGTGCTCGACGCCCTCCGTGCGGGGGCGTCGGGATTCCTCCTCAAGGCCACGCCCCCGGAGCGCATGGTCGCGGCGATCCTCGCCGTCGCCGCGGGTGAGCCGGCGTTCTCCCCGACCGTCATCGGTCAGGTCGTCGCCGCGGCGACCCGGGGGGACGGTGGCGACCGTCGCCGCGACGCCCTCACCGCGCTGTCCGTGCTCACCGAGCGTGAGCACGAGGTCGCGGTCGCGGTGGGTCGAGGCCTGTCGAACGCGCAGATCTCCGCCGAGCTCTACATGAGCGTGGCGACGGTCAAGGCGCACGTCTCGAAGATCTTCGAGAAGCTCCGCGTCGAGAACCGCGTGCAGATCGCCGTGCGGGTGCACGACGCCGGCCTCCTGTGACCCGTGTGGTCGTCGAACCCGACGACGCTCGCGTAGTCGGGTTCGACGGCTGGTCGTGACCGAGCGGCGCGGACGTGGCGTGTGCGCTCAGGCCCCGGGGCTGCGGACGGCGTCGTAGGCGGCGCGGAGATCCTGGGGCGACGGACCGACGAGGCGGGTGGGTTCCCCGACCCCGTCGAGGACGACGAATCGCAGGGTCGCCCCCCGGGTCTTCTTGTCTCGGCCCATGACGACGAGCAGCTCCTCCCAGCTCGCACCGTCGTAGGACGTCGGCAGGCCGAGGGAGGCGAGGATCCGGCGGTGCCGGGCCACGGTCGTCTCGTCGAGATGTCCGGTGCGCCGCGCGAGTTCGGCGGCGAAGACCATGCCGACCGAGACCGCGTCGCCGTGCCGCCACCGATAGGACTCCGCCTGCTCGATCGCGTGGCCGAAGGTATGGCCGTAGTTGAGGATCTCCCGCAGCGAGGACTCCCGCAGATCGGCGGTGACCACGTGCGCCTTGACCGCGATCTTGCGCTCGACGACCTCCCGCAACACCGGGGAGGCGGGGTCGCGCGCCGCCTGCGGGTCGCCCTCGATGAGGTCGAGGATCACTGGGTCGGCGATGAATCCGCCCTTGACGACCTCGGCGAGCCCCGCCGCCAGATCGCGCGGTGGCAGGGTGGCGAGCACGTCGAGGTCGCACAGGACGCCGACGGGCGGGTGGAACGCGCCGACGAGGTTCTTGCCCTCCGCCGTGTTGATGCCGGTCTTGCCCCCGACGGCCGCGTCGACCATGCCGAGCAGAGTCGTGGGCACGTTGACCAGCGGCACCCCGCGCAGCCAGGTGGCGGCGACGAAGCCGCCGAGATCGGTGACGGCCCCACCGCCGACGGCGACGACGGCGTCGGTGCGCGTGAACCCGGCGCGTCCGAGGACGCCCCACAGCCCCGTGGCGACGTCGATCGTCTTGCCCGCCTCGGCGTCGGGCAGCTCCTCGAGGTGCACCTCGACCCCCCGCGCGGTGAGGACGTCCGCGAGACGTCGCGCGAGTGACTCGACCGGCGCGGCGTGGATGAGCAGGACCCGTGCCGCGGTGGCGGGCACGAGGTCGCGGACCCGCGCAGCGATCCCCCGGCCCACGACGACGTCGTACGCCCCGGCCGTGCCGGGCTCGCCGCCGACGTGGACGACGGTCTCCGTGGCCGGGGAGGCCTCGGGTCCGGTCGTGCCCCCGGGCGTCGTGTGCTCCGTCATCACTCCCCCACCTCCGGTTCCCGCCCCTCGAGGGCGGCGACGATCTGCTCGACGACGTGCTCGACGCTCGCGTCGTCGGTGTCGACCCGCGCCCAGGCGAGCCGTTCGTAGATCGGTCGTCGGTCGGCCATGAGCTGCAGCCACTGCCCGCGCGGGTTGAGCGCGAGCAGCGGGCGGCCCTGGTCGAACCCGGAGCGTCGGGCCGCGTGGCGCAGGCTCACGTCGAGGAAGACCACACGGTGCCCGGCGAGGCGGGCCTGGGTGTCGGGGTCGAGGATCGCCCCGCCACCGAGGGAGACGATCCCGGGGTGCCCGCTGAGGGCGTCGGCGACCGCGTCCCTCTCGAGCCCGCGGAACGCGGCCTCGCCCTGCTCGACGAAGATCTCGGGCACGCTGACCCCGGCGCGCTGCTCGACGAGGTCGTCGGTGTCGACGAGGTCGACCCCGAGTCGGGAGGCGAGCGCGGCCCCCACCGTCGACTTGCCGGCCCCCGGCGGGCCGGTGAGCACGACGAGCGGACGGACCTCTCCCGGACCGGAGGTCCCGGCCTGCGTGGGCGCGCTCATCGCATGCCCTCGGGGATCGAGTCGAGGTAGCCCTCGACGTTGCGCCGCACCTCGGCGACGCTGTCGCCACCGAACTTCTCGGCGACGGCCTCCGCGAGGACGAGGGCGACCATCGCCTCGGCGACGACACCGGCGGCCGGGACCGCACACACGTCGGAGCGCTGATGGATCGCCGTGGCCGCCTCACCGCTCACGACGTCGACGGTGGCGAGGGCCCGCGGCACCGTGCTGATCGGCTTCATCGCGGCGCGCACCCGCAGCACGTCACCGGTGGACATGCCCCCCTCGGTGCCGCCGGCCCGGTTGGTGGCCCGCCGGATGCGACCCTGCTCGTCGCGGGCCATCTCGTCGTGGGCGGCCGAGCCGCGGCGGGTCGCCGTGCGGAATCCGTCCCCGACCTCGACGCCCTTGATCGCCTGGATGCCCATGAGTGCACCGGCGAGCCGGGCGTCGAGCCGCCGGTCCCAGTGGACGTGTGAGCCGAGGCCGGGCGGGCACCCGTAGGCCAGCACCTCGACGACCCCGCCCAGCGTGTCGCCGTCCTTGTGGGCGGCGTCGATCTCGGCGACCATCGCCGCCGACCCGGCCGCCTCGAACGCCCGCACCGGGTCGGTGTCGAGGGCGACGACGTCGTCGGGGCCCGGCAGCGGCGCCGCGTCGGACACCCCCGCTCCGCCGATGGCGACCGTGTGGGACACGAGCCGGATGCCCGCCGTCTGCTCGAGGTAGGCCGCGGCGACGGCACCGAGCGCCACCCGGGCGGCCGTCTCGCGTGCGGAGGCGCGTTCGAGCACGGGACGGGCGTCGCCGAAGGCGTACTTCTGCATGCCCGCGAGGTCGGCGTGACCGGGCCGCGGACGGGTGAGCGGTCGGTTGCGGGCGATCTCCTTGGGGGCGTTGACGTCGTCCGCCGCGGCGTACTCCTCCTCACGCACCGGGTCGGGGCTCATCACCGTCCGCCACTTGGGCCACTCGCTGTTGCCGATGCGCAGCGCGAAGGGCGAGCCGAGGGTGACGCCGTGGCGCAGGCCACCGATGATCTCCAGTTCGTCCTGCTCGAACGCCTGCCGGGCTCCGCGCCCGTGGCCGAGACGACGGCGCGCGAGCGCCTCCTGGATGTCCGCACTCGTGACCTCGACCCCCGAGGGCAACCCCTCGAGGACGGCCATGAGCGCCGGACCGTGTGATTCTCCGGCGGTCAACCAACGCATGGCCGTATCGTTCCACGTCCTACCGACGAGCCTTCGCACTGCTCAGGCGGTGGACGCGGCGCCACCGGTCAGCGGCAGGAGAGTCGGGACCCCAGCGCCTCGGTGAGAGCGGCCCGCATGGCCTCGACCGGCGCCGAACGTCCGGTCATGAGCTCGACCTGCGCCGCGGCCTGGTGGAGCAGCATCTCCGAGCCGGGGACGACGCGCGCCCCGCACGCCCCCGCCCACCGCGCAAGTGGGGTGGGCCAGTCGGCGTAGACGGCGTCGAGGAGGACGGTACTCGTGAGGTCCGTCTCGGGGTCGAAGCCGGCCTCGGCACCGAGCGGTGACCCGGCGGGCAGGGTGGAGACGACGACCGCCGACTCCGCGCAGGCCCGGGACACCGCACCCGGATCGCCGAGACGCACGGTCACCGGCTCGCCGCGGCCGTCCGTCATGCCGAGCCTGGCCGCGAGTGCCGCCGTCGGCGGACGCACCTCCCCGCGGACGGCGAGACGCACCTCCCGGCACCCGAGCCGGGCGAGGGCGTCGAGGGCCGACCGGGCGGTGGCCCCCGAGCCGAGGACGACGGCCCGTCGGACCGTGCCGACCCCGGCCTCGAGGAGTGACCCGACGATGCCGTCGGGATCGGTGTTGGCCGCGACCCACCCGTCCTCGCGGCGCACGAGGGTGTTGGCGGCGCCGATGCGACGGGCCTGCTCGGTGGCCGCGACCGCCAGCTCGAGGGCCGGCTCCTTGTTCGGCATCGTCACCGAGAGCCCCACCCAGTCACCACCGAGATCCTCGACGAAGGTGCGCAGGTCCAGGTCGCCCTCCCCGCCGATGCGGAACCGCTCGTAGGACCATCCGGTGAGCCCGAGGGCGGCGTAGGCGGCCCGGTGCAGCACCGGGGAGAGCGAGTGCTCGACCGGTGCTCCGACGACTCCGGCGCGGTGAGTCAGCACTTGCCCGGGTTCGCCTGGCACCACGCCTGGAACTTGCGCACGTTGGCGTTGTGCTCGTCGTGGGTCTCCGCGAACACGGTCTCGCCCGTGCTGGGGTTGATCGTGACGAAGTAGAGCCACTTGCCCTCGGCCGGTTTGAGGGCGGCCTGCACGGAGGCGGCACCCGGGTTGCCGATCGGCCCCGCGGGCAGTCCGGTGTGCAGGTAGGTGTTGTAGGGGTTGTCGTCCTTGCGGTCGGCGTCGGTCGTCGTGATCGTGCGCTTGCCGACGCCGTAGGACACCGTCGAGTCGAGTTGCAGCGGCATGCGGATCCGGAGGCGGTTCTCGATGACCGCGGCGACCTTGGGCCGGTCCGCGTCGAGACGGGCCTCGGACTCGACGATGCTCGCGATCGTCACGATCTCCTGCATCTTCGAGGCTGGTACGCCGAGCGCGGAGTACCGCGCCACGGCCTGACCGACGAGCTCCTTGAGCTGCTCGGCGGCGGTGGCCTTGGGGGCGAAGGTGTAGGTCGCCGGGAACAGGTACCCCTCGACCTTGCCCTTGGCCGCCGCGGGCAGGCCGATCTCGGCCGGCTTCCGCGACGCCGCGACGTAGTCCTTGACGGGGACGCCGGTCGCCTTCGACAGCTCCGCGAAGACGTCGGTGGCCCGCAGCCCCTCGCGCAGCGTCACGGTGTTCTCGTCGCGCGCCTCTCCGCTGCGCAGTCGGCTGAGCGCGTCGGCGGCCTTCATCTGCGTGGGCAGGACGTAGGTGCCCGGCTGGATCTCGTCGCCGGGGTTCTCGGCGAGGGCCTTCTCGAACGCCTCGGGGGTCTTGACGACCCCGGCCTGCTGCAGCGTCTCCCCGATGGCGCGGCCCGTGTCGCCCTGATGGACGACGACGGTGGCCGAGCCGGATCCCGGTCCCTCGAAGTCCTTGCTCTCCAGCAGCCCACCGACGATCGGGGCGAGGAACTGCACCGCCAGCAACACCCCGGCGAGCACGAGGGCCACGGCGATCCCGAGCACGGCGAACCGGCGCCCGCGCCCGTGGTCGGCGCTCACCGACGTGGCTCCGTGGGCGTGGAACAGGTCTCCGTGCGGGTCGTCGTCGTGCCCGTGCTCGGCGTGCTCGTGCTCGTGCTCATGCTCGAGGTGACCGTGTTCGGGATGCACCTCGTCCACGTGCTCGCCCTCGTGCTCGTGGACGTCGGGCTCGTCGTCGTGCGCCTCGTCACGGGCCGACAGGTGCCCTTCCCCGCGCTGCGCGGCGAGGAGCGCGTCGTAGCGGGGAGCGTCCCGCTCGGTCACGCTCTCCGTGCTCGCGTCTTCGTCGCTCGTGCCCGCACCCCCGGCGTCCGGGTCGTCGAGCGACCGGTCGTCGTGGCCCGGCTGCGGGACGTCGTCCTTCGCGGAGCGCCCGCGTCGGACGTCGTCCGCGTCGGCACCGTCTCGGTCGGTCATCCCTGGGTTCCTTTGCGTCGGGGTTTGCGCGTCGTGACGAGCTCGCCTGGCGGCGCTCCGCCGGCGCGTTCGTGATCGAGTGCGGTCTGGAGGATGAGCACCGCGGCAGCCTGGTCGACCACCTCGCGGTGCCGTCGCCCGGGCCGCCCGCTGTCGTGGAGGTTCCGGTGGGCCGCCACCGTCGTCAGGCGTTCGTCGACGAGCCGGACCGGCACCGGCGCCACGGCGCGTGCGAGGGCCGTGGCGTAGCAACGGGCGTGACCGGCGGCCGCGCCCTCCTCACCGGAGAGGGAGCGTGGCAGACCGACGACGACCTCGAGGGCGCGGTGCTCGCCGACGGCGTCGACGAGGGCCCGCATGTCGTCGCCGTCGACGTCGTCCGGGTCGCTGCGGACGAGGGTCGTGACCGGCGTGGCGAGGACACCGGCAGGGTCGGACCTCGACAGTCCGACCCTGGCCGCGCCCACGTCGACGCCGATCCGTACTCCGGTTCTCACCTGGGCATCATGCCCCGAGGCGGGTGATCGCGGACCTGATCTCGCCCAGCGCGTCGCCGATCCGCGTCGCGTCCGTGCCGCCGCCCTGGGCCAGGTCGTCCTTCCCGCCGCCGCCACCGCCGAGGACTCCGGCGGCGACCTTGACGAGGGCACCGGCCTTGATCCCCTTCTCCCGGGCGGCCGCGTTCGTCGCGACGACGACGACCGGGCGGCCCTTCGCGACCGAGGCGAGGGCGACGACCGCAGGCCGCTCCTCTCCGAGGCGAGAGCGCAGATCCAGCACGAGGCTGCGCAGATCGTCGCCGGAGACCGCGGCCTCGACGTGGTGGGTGAGCAGGAGGACCCCGCCGACGTCGCCCGCCGTCTCGGCGAGCTGCGCGGCCTGCCCGAGCACCTGCTGCCGGCGGATGGCGTCGATCTCACGCTCGGCGTCCTTGAGGCGCGTGAGCATCGTCGAGATGCGGTCGGCGAGTTCCTCGGGGCGGGCCTTGACGATGTCGGTGAGCTGGGAGAGCACGGCGCTCTCGCGGGCGAGGTGACCGTAGGCGTCGGCGCCGACGAGCGCCTCCACGCGTCGCACGCCCGAACCGATGGAGGACTCCCCGAGCAGCTTGACGACGCCGAGCTGACCGACGGTGAGCGCGTGGGTACCGCCGCAGAACTCCTTGCTCCACGAGCCGTCGCCGATCGAGACGACCCGGACCTCGTCGCCGTACTTCTCACCGAACATCGCGAGGGCGCCGGACTCGAGGGCGGTCTTCTTGTCCATGACCTGCGCGCTCACGGGCTGGTCGGTGAGGACGACCTCGTTGATGCGGGCCTCGATCTCGGAGAACAGGGCCGGCGAGACGGGCTGCCCCCAGCTGAAGTCGAACCGCAGGCGGCCGGGCGCGTTCTCGGAGCCGGCCTGCGTGGCGGTGCTCGACAGGGCGTCTCGCAGCGACTGGTGGAGGATGTGCGTCGCCGTGTGGGCGCGGGAGACCGACCGCCGACGGTCGGCGTCGACGCGGCTCACGGCGTGGTCGCCGAGGCCGAGCTCCCCGTCCTCGACGACACCGCGGTGGACGATGAGGCCGGTGATGGGCTTCTGGACGTCGGTGACGCGCACCCGTGCCCCGTCGAGCTCGATGACGCCCTGGTCGGCGAGCTGACCACCGCTCTCCGCGTAGAAGGGGGTGCGGTCCAGGACGAGTTCGACCTCGTCACCCGCGCGCGCCCGTCCCCCGGTCGCCCCGCCGACGAGCAGACCGGCGACGCGGCCCTCGCCGCCGACCCCCTCGTAGCCGAGGAAGTCGACGGGTGCGGAGAGGGAGTCGGCGATCTCGCGGTAGAGATGGGTGTCGACGTGACCGCTCTTCTTGGCCTTCGCGTCGACCTTCGCGCGGGTGCGCTGCTCGGTCATGAGGCGGCGGAAGCCCTCCTCGTCGACCGAGAGGCCCTGCTCGGCCGCCATCTCGAGGGTGAGGTCGATGGGGAAGCCGTAGGTGTCGTGCAGGCGGAAGGCCTCCTCGCCGCCGAGCGTCGTGCCGCCCGCGGCCTTGGTGCGCTCCACCGCGGTGTCGAGGATCGTCGTGCCGGAGGTGAGGGTGCGTCGGAACGCCTCCTCCTCGGCGTAGGCGACGTCGCTGATGCGGCCCCAGTCGCGCTGCAACTCGGGGTAGGACTGCCTCATGCGCTCGAGGCTCACGGGGAGCAGCTCGGGCAGCACGGGGTCGGCGACCCCGAGCAGACGCATCGAGCGGACCGCACGGCGCAGCATGCGGCGCAGGACGTACCCGCGGCCCTCGTTGCCGGGGGTCACGCCGTCGCCGATGAGCATGAGCGAACTGCGGACGTGGTCGGCGACGACCCGCAGGCGTACGTCGTCGGGGTGGGAGTCCTGCGCGGTCTGCCCACCGGTGGCGCCGTAGCGCTTGCCCGACATCTCGGCGGCCTTGTCGAGGACGGGGTACACCTCGTCGATCTCGTACATGTTGTCGACGCCCTGCAGGATCGAGGCGAGACGCTCCAGTCCGAGACCGGTGTCGATGTTCTGCCGGGGCAGGTCACCGAGGATCGGGAAGTCGTCCTTGCCCTGCCCGGCGCCCCGTTCGTACTGCATGAACACGAGGTTCCAGATCTCCATGAACCGGTCCTCGTCGACCGCCGGGCCGCCGTCGGGGCCGTACTCCGAGCCGCGGTCGACGTAGATCTCCGAGCAGGGGCCGCACGGGCCCGGCACGCCCATCGACCAGAAGTTGTCGGCCATGCCCCGCTTGACGATCCGCTCGCGCGGGATGCCCGTCAGCTGCACCCAGAGGTCCGCCGCCTCGTCGTCGTTCTCGAAGACGGTGACCCACAGCTTCTCGGGCTCCAGGCCGTAACCGCCCGCACCCTGGGAGGTGGTGAGCAGTTCCCACGCGTATTCGATGGCCCCGGCCTTGAAGTAGTCGCCGAAGGAGAAGTTGCCGTTCATCTGGAAGAACGTGCCGTGGCGGGAGGTCTTGCCGACCTCCTCGATGTCCTGGGTGCGCACGCACTTCTGCACACTCGTGGCCCGGTCCCACGGCGGGGTCTCCTGGCCGAGGAAGTAGGGCTTGAACGGCACCATGCCGGCGTTGACGAACAACAGGTTGGGGTCGTCGTAGAGCAGGGAGGCGCTGGGGACCACGGCGTGCCCCTTGCTCTCGAAGAAACGGAGCCAGCGGCGCCTGATCTCGGCGGTTTCCATGTGTCGTCCTTCTCGTCTCGGCTCTCACCCGACGTCGCCGTCGGTGAGTCTCGACCAAGGGTAAGACGCGCCGCCCACGATCCTTCCGCGCGACCCCGCACGCCGGCGACCGCCGCCCCCCTCCACGGGTCTCGCACGCCGTTCCCGGGGTCCCACCGTTCACGACTCCCCCAGATCGTCCGAGAACTCCCACCCCCCTCCCAGACTCCTCACCCCCTCCCTTCAAGGACGCAGGCGAGGATGCGGCGACGTGGTCGTCATGACGGCCCCTCCCCCGCCGTCTCGCCTGCCACGCTGCGCGGCCCCGGTCGGCCCTTCCGCCCCCGGCCCGCCCGGGTCGGGGTGTCCGGGACGAACGCGAGTGCGAACGTGCCGCGCGACGCCGTGGTCCCGCACCCGCGAGAGCAGGAGTTCGGCGGATCGCGTGAGCGTCCCGTGTCGGAAGGCCGCCGAAGGATCGAACGTGGGGTCACGATTAGGTCACGACGCCGACATTCCCGGAGACTACACCCCGCGACACGTGCAGTGGCTCTAACTTGAGGCAACGCCGTCAGGCGTGGACGCCGTCCATCAGCCCCGAGCCCCGGGCGTCGTCACCCCCGCATCGAACCACCCGTACGGGTCACCCACCCGAACGGAGCAGGAGGTCACAACCCATGCATTCCAAGACTCGCGCGGCCCTCGTGGCCTCTCTCTCGGCGACGGCCCTTCTCGCGGCCTGTGGCGGCGGGGGCGGCGGAGACCAGCAGGCAGGCGGCGGCGCCACGGGCGGCGGCGCTTCCGGCGGCGAGATCACCGCCCGTGGTTGCCAGCCTCAGAACCCCCTCGTCGGTGGCGACACGGGCGAATCCTGCGGCCACGACATCGTGGAACTCTTCACCTCCACCCTCTTCAAGTACGACCCCGAGACGGGCGAGCCCCACCCCGACCTCGCGGAGTCCGTCGAGACCACCGACAACCAGAAGTTCACCGTCAAGATCAAGGGCGACCGCAAGTTCTCCGACGGCACCCCCGTCACCGCCAAGAGCTTCGTCGACGCCTGGAACTACACGGCGTACAGCCCCAACGGCCAGTACCTCGCCTACTTCATGAGCCCGATCAAGGGCTACGCCGACGTCACCTCCGAGGACCCCGACGGCGAGGACGGCCCGAAGAAGGCCCCCGAGCCCAAGGCCAAGACCATGTCCGGCCTCAAGGTCGTCGACGACACCACCTTCACCATCGAGACGAGCGAGCCGGTCTCGAACCTGCCCGTGCGCCTCGGCTACACGGCGTTCGCGCCGCAGCCCGAGGCCTTCTTCAAGGACCCCGAGGCCTTCGGCAAGAAGCCGATCGGCGCGGGCCCCTACCAGGTCGAGACCTACGAGCAGGGCCGCCAGGCCGTCCTCGTCAAGAACCCCAACTACAACGGCGAGTTCGGCGGCCACGTCGACAAGATCACGTTCCGGATCTACCAGGACTCTGAGGCCGCCTACAACGACCTGCTGGCCGGCAACCTCGACGTCACGGACGAGATCCCGAGCAGCGCGCTCGTCGGCAAGAAGTACCAGAGCGACCTGCCCGACCGTTGGGCCCAGTCTCCCTACCCGGCCATCCAGACGGTCACGTTCGCCCCCGACAAGGTGTCCCCCGACTACGCGAACCCCAAGCTGCGCCAGGCCATCTCCATGGCCATCAACCGGCAGAAGGTCATCGACGACCAGTTCGACGGCGCGCGTCAGCCGGCCGACGGCTGGGCCGCTCCCGGCGTCGAGGGCTTCAAGGCCGGTGCGTGTGGCGAGTTCTGCACCTACAACCCGGAGAAGGCCAAGCAGCTGCTCCAGGAGGCCGGCGGCTTCAAGGGCGGCAAGCTCACGATCTCCTACAACGCCGACTCCGCCCACAAGGACTGGGTCACGGCCACCTGCAACTCGATCCGCGGTGCGCTCGGTGTCGACTGTGTCGCCACCCCGGTCACCGACTTCGCCACGTTCCGCGACCAGATCGGTGCGGGCAAGATGAAGGGCATGTTCCGCTCCGGCTGGATCGCGGACTACCCGCACATCGAGAACTTCCTCACCCCGGTCTTCGGCAAGGGTGGCGCGAGCAACGACAACAAGTACGACAACCCCGAGTTCGAGAAGAAGCTCACCGAGGCGGGCAAGGCTCAGGGTGAGGCCTCCCTCGCCGCCTACCAGGAGGCCGAGCAGCTCCTCGCCGCAGACATGCCGGCGATCCCGATGTGGTACTACACGGCCCAGATCGGGTGGTCGGAGAAGGTCGAGAACGTCAAGGTCAACAAGTCCTCCGGACGCCCCGACCTCCTTCAGGTCACCGCCAAGCAGTGATGTGACGAGTCCGAATCCGCCCGCCGTGGGGTCCGTGTCGACGGACCCCACGGCGGGCGGACGGGCGTCCACCCGGTGTCGGCTCCTCGTCGTCGCCGGCACATCACCGCACCACCCCGCGCCCCACGAGGGCAGCCCTCGACCATGGAGGTGTCATGGGCCAGTACGTCGTCCGACGCGTTCTCCAGATGATCCCGGTGATCCTGGGGACGACGTTCATCATCTACGCGATGGTCTTCGCCCTACCGGGTGACCCGTCCGCCGGCAAGTGCGGCGACCGCGCGTGTCCACCTGCCGTCGTGGCGCAGATCCGCGAGCAGTACAACCTCGACGACCCCCTACCGGTCGCCTACGTCAAGTACCTCGGCAAGCTCGCCAAGGGTGATCTCGGTGAGAACACCTACGGCGTGCCGGTCATGAAGGACCTGTCCCAGCGTTACCAGATCACCGCGAAACTCGCCCTCATGGCGATCGTCATCGAGGCGGTGATCGGCATCGCGGCCGGTGTCCTCGCGGCGATCAAGAAGGGATCGTTCCTCGACTCCCTGATCCTCGTGAGCACTCTCGTCGTGATCTCGGTGCCCGTCTTCGTCCTCGGTGTGCTCGGGCAGTACTACCTCGGCGTCAAGCTCGGGTGGTTCCCCGTCACCGTGACGAGCAAGAACCCGTCCATGTACCAGCTGGCCCTGCCCGCGGTCGTCCTCGCGGCCCTCTCCATGGCCTACGTGACGCGGTTGACCCGCACCAACCTCGCCGAGAACCTCCGCGCCGACTACGTGCGCACGGCCAAGGCGAAGGGCCTCACCCAGCGCCGCGCCATCGGCCTGCACGCCCTGCGCAACTCGATGATCCCGGTCATCACGTTCATGGGGTACGACTTCGGCGCCCTGCTCGGTGGCGCCATCGTCACCGAGCGCATCTTCAACATCCAGGGCGTCGGCGGGTACATCTTCCAGAGCATCAACCACCGCGACGGGTTCGCCGTCGTGGGCGCCGTGACCGCCCTCGTCATCGTGTACCTCATCGTCAACCTCATCGTCGACCTGCTGTACGGCGTTCTCGACCCCAGGATCAGCCATGACTGACAGCAATACGGCTGCCGACACCCGACCCGGCGACGCCTCGGCCGAGGCCCTCAAACCGGCGGCTGCCACGGCTCCCGCCGACACGGGCCCGGCACGCTCCCTCACCTCGGACGCCTGGCGTCAGCTCCGTCGCAAGCCGGCGTTCTGGTTCGCGACCGTCCTCATCCTCCTTTTCGTCCTCATGGCCATCGCGCCCGGGTTGTTCACGCAGACCGACCCGCGACAGACGTTCGACGTCCGCCTCAAGCCGAGCGGTGAGCATTGGTTCGGCACCGACGGGCAGGGGTACGACATCTACTCGCGCACCATCGAGGGAGCCCGCGCCTCGATCCTCGTCGGCATCTTCACGACGATCGCGACGACGATCCTCGGTGGGGCCATCGGCATCCTCGCGGCCTATCGGGGCGGCTGGGTCGACGCTCTCGTCTCCCGGATCACCGACGTGTTCTTCGCAATCCCGATGCTGCTCGGTGGGATCCTCTTCATGAGCGCGTTCCCCAACGACCAGTCCACGCCGTACCTCGTCGTCGTGCTCAAGGTCGTCGCGGCCCTCACCCTCCTCGGGTGGCCCAGCCTCGCGCGCCTCATGCGCGGCGCGGTCCTGCAGGTCCTGCCGAACGACTACATCCAGGCGGCCCGTGCCCTCGGCGCCAGTCCCTGGCGCATCGTCATGAAGCACATCCTCCCGAACAGCCTGGCCCCGATCCTCGTCGTCGCGACGATCAACCTCGGCGTGTACATCGTCGCCGAGGCGACCCTGAGCTTCCTCGGCATCGGCCTCGTGCCGCCGGCCGTGAGCTGGGGCGTCGCGATCAACGAAGGGTTGAAGTTCCTCCGGACCTTCCCGCACATCCCGCTGTTCCCGAGCCTGTTCCTCAGCCTCTGCGTCCTCGCGTTCATCATGCTCGGCGACGCCGCGCGCGATGCGTTCGATCCCAAGTCCCGGTGAGCAAGGAATCCCGATGACGACCACGAAACCCACCTCGTCGACGCGCACCGAGACGGGCTACCGCCCCGGTCCCGACGGGCTCCTGCTCGAGGTGGACGACCTCCACGTCGAGTTCCACACCGAGGAGGGAGTCGCCCACGCGATCAACGGCGTGAACTTCGACCTGCGGGCCGGGGAGACCCTCGCCATCCTCGGCGAGTCCGGCTCCGGCAAGTCCGTGACCGCGCAGGCGATCATGGGCATCCTCGACATGCCTCCGGCGCGTATCCCCAAGGGGGAGATCCGCTATTGCGGGCAGAACCTCCTCACGATGCCGGAGGACCAGCGTCGCCGCACGCGCGGCCCGGAGATCTCGATGATCTTCCAGGACGCGCTCAGCTCGCTCAACCCCGTGTTCCCGGTGGGCTGGCAGATCGCGGAGATGTTCCGCAAGCACCGCGGCACGAACAAGTCCGACGCCCAGGCCAACGCCATCCGCCTCATGGAGCGCGTGCAGATCCCCGGCGCCAAGGACCGGGTGAAGGCGTATCCGCACCAGTTCTCGGGCGGCATGCGGCAGCGCATCATGATCGCGATGGCCATCGCGCTCGACCCGGCGGTGCTCATCGCCGACGAGCCCACCACGGCGCTCGACGTCACCGTGCAGGCGCAGATCATGAACCTCCTAGCCGAGCTCCAGGAGGAGCGGCAGATGGGGCTCATCCTCATCACCCACGACCTCGGCGTCGTCGCCGACGTCGCGGACCGCATCGCGGTCATGTACGCCGGTCGCATCATGGAACGGGCCGACGTGTACGAGCTCTACGCCAAGCCGGCGCACCCGTACACCCTCGGTCTGCTCGAGTCGATCCCCCGTCTGGACCAGAAGGGTCAGGAGCTCGCGGCCATCGGCGGCCTCCCGCCGAACCTCCTGCGGTTGCCGCAGGGCTGCGAGTTCCACCCCCGTTGCCGGTTCGCGCAGGACGTCTGCCGCGCCGACCGTCCCGAGCTGCGCGAGGTCGCCCCCGGGCGGCTCTCCGCCTGCCACTTCGCCCAGGAGGTGCTCCACCGTGGCTGACCCCATCCTCGTCGCGAAGGACCTGGTCAAGCACTACCCCATCAAGGGCGGCGTCCTGCGCCGCACCGTCGGCCACGTCAAGGCCGTCGACGGGGTGAGCTTCGAACTCGGCAAGGGCGAGACCCTCGGGATCGTCGGTGAGTCCGGGTGCGGCAAGTCGACGCTCGGACGCCTCCTCATGCGTCTGGAGGAGCCGACGTCGGGCAGCGTCGACTTCGACGGCATCGACATGTACGCCAAGTCGGGCGCGGAGATGCGGCGGATCCGCCGTGACATCCAGATCGTGTTCCAGGACCCGTACACCTCGCTCAACCCGCGCAAGACCGTCGGCGACATCATCGGCGAGCCGTTCGACATCCACCCCGACGTCGTCCCGAGGAAGGGCCGCCGCAAGGCGGTGCAGGACCTCCTCGACATGGTCGGGCTCAACCCCGAGCACATCAACCGTTACCCCCACCAGTTCTCGGGCGGTCAGCGGCAGCGCATCGGGATCGCCCGCGGCATCGCGCTCAAGCCCAAGGTGCTCGTGTGCGACGAACCGGTCTCCGCGCTCGACGTTTCGGTCCAGGCCCAGGTCGTCAACCTCATGGAGAAGCTGCAGGACGAGCTCGGCCTCAGTTACCTCTTCATCGCCCACGACCTCTCCGTCGTGCGTCACATCTCCGACCGCGTCGGCGTGATGTACCTCGGCAAGATGGTCGAACTCGGCACCGAGGACGAGATCTACGAGCGGCCGACCGACCCGTACACCCAAGCCCTGCTCTCCGCGGTGCCCGTGCCGGATCCGACACTGCGCGGCACCCGCGAGCAGATCGTCCTCACCGGCGACGTGCCCTCTCCCGCCAACCCGCCCTCGGGTTGCCGGTTCCACACGCGGTGCTGGAAGGCCCAGGAGAAGTGCCGGGTCGAGGAGCCGCAGCTCATCGACCGGCCCGACGGGGCGCAGG
Source organism: Mobilicoccus sp. (assembly GCF_032060985.1). Taxonomy (NCBI): domain Bacteria; kingdom Bacillati; phylum Actinomycetota; class Actinomycetes; order Micrococcales; family Dermatophilaceae; genus Mobilicoccus; species Mobilicoccus sp. The sequence goes on along the minus strand of NZ_DAMBGD010000014.1, from coordinate 24,849 downwards.
GTCACCGCAGCGCCTGCCACTTCCCCGAGGTCCTCAAGGTCGTCGAGACCGTCGACGTCTCCGACGAGCCGCCGACCTCGACCCTCGAGCGCATCGAGGCCGCGACCGCCGATCGTGGCGGTGAGACGACCACCGCGCGCGACCCGCTCGAGTCACCGCGGCAGACCCCGGGGAACTCCGGCACGGGCTCGACCGCCGTGGGCCGGGGGCCCGACTCCCCCTGAGTTTCGCCACCGCGACCTCCGCACTCGACCGAGGGCCGTCCCGCCTCCCGCAGGACGGCCCTCGGTCTTGTCGCCCCCCCTCTCCGGACATGTCCGCATCCCCCATCCCCGTGGGGGGCGAGGCCGGCGCCGGATGCGGAAATTCCGGGGCCGTCGTCGGTGGGCTCGGGTAGACATGGGTCATGACCTGTGGCTACCTGCGCTATCCGCATCTGCACGGCGACGACCTCGTGATGGTCGCCGACGACGATCTCTGGCTCGCCCCGGTCGCGGGCGGCCTGGCCTCCCGCCTCACGGCGGACCGGCAGCCGTGCGCCCACCCGTTCTTCTCCCCCGACGGCACCCGCATCGCCTACGCGAGCGTCCGCGACGGCGATTGGGAGGTCTTCGTCCTCGACCGCGAGGCGGGAACGCTCGAGCGCCTCACGTGGTGGGGTCGGTCCTCGACGCGGGTGCGTGGCTGGGTCGACGCGACCCATGTCCTCGTCGCCTCCGACCACGGCGAGCCGTTCTCCCAACGCCGACGGTTGTTCTCCGTGGGCCTCGACGGCGCCGTGACGCGGCTCCCCTACGGACACGCCTTGTCCCTCGCCGTCGCGGACGACGGCACCGAGGCGGTCACCTCCCCCAACAACCGCGACGCGGCGATGTGGAAGCGCTATCGGGGCGGCACGGCTCCGATGATGTGGCTGCGCCCGGGCCCCGACGCCGACTGGACCCGCGTCCTGCCCACGGAGGAGGCCGGACTCTGGTCGCCGGTGTTCGTCGGCGATCGTCTCGTGTTCACCGGGGACCTCGGGGCCTCCTTCCCCGACCACGCCGACGAGCAGGCGCAGGTCTGGTCGGTCGACGCGGCGGGTGGTGACCTGCGGCAACACACCGAGCATGGCGTGGCCGACGGGTACGTCCGCGACACGACGACCGACGGCAGGCGCCTCACCTACCACGCGCGCGGACACGTCTACGTCATGGATTCGCTCGATGAGCCTCCGCGCCGGGTGGACATCGACCTCGGCCCATCGGCGCGGCCCCGTCGCACGATCACCGCCGGCGACCGCCTCCACGCACTGCGCCCGGACGAGTCCGCGAGGGGCTCGGTCGCCGAGTGGTACGGCCAGGCATGGTGGCTCACCCACCGCGGCGGCCCGGCGCGCCACCTCCTCGGTGACGACGCGACCCGCATCCGGGAGGCCCAGGTCGCCCGCGGCCGGGTCGTCGCCGCCACCGACGAGGACGGCGAGGACGCCCTCGTCGTCGTCGGGGTCCACGGCGAGTACGGCGAGACCGGCACCGGTCCGCGCCGCCTCGCGTCGGGGCGCCTCGGGCGGGTGCTCCACCTCGCGCTCACGCCCGATGGCCGTACGGCGGCCGTGGCGTCCCACGACGGCGTCGTGCGTCTCGTCGACGTCGGCGAGGTCGGCGACGGCCACGTTCGTGACGTCGGCCGTTGTGAACACGGAGAGCCCGAGGGCCTCACCTTCTCCCCCGACGGCCGCTACCTCGTGTGGGCCCAGCCGGTCACGACGGAAGGGCAACGCCGCCTCATGATCGTCGACACCGCGAACCTCGACACCGCCGGCGGTGGCGAACGCGGTGAGGGCGACGACTGGGCCGAGGACCTCCCCGCGCGAGTGCTCACGTCCGGCCGGTTCGACGACAGCTCACCGGCGTTCACCCTCGACGGCCGACACCTCGCGTTCCTCTCCGCGCGCACCCTCGACCCGCAGTACTCCGCCTTCGGGTTCGACCTCGCCTTCGCCGACGCGACCCGTCCGTGGCTGGTGCCGCTCGCCGCCGACGCACCCGCTCCCTTCGGGCCCGCCGCCGACGGTCGTCCGATCGACGACGAGGAGTCGGGCAGGGGGGACAAGAAGAGCTCGTCCGCCACGAGCGGGAGCGATGGCCGCACCGGGAGTGGCGACACGCCCGGTGCGGACGCCGAGGACGAGGCGGGAGCCCGCTGCCCCGACGTCGACGTCGAGGGCTTCGAGGACCGCGTGGTCGCGTTCCCGGTCGCCTCGGGCACCCTCTCCTGCCTCACCGCGGCGAAGGACGGTGTCCTGTGGATCCGGCATGCCGGTCGCGGCGAACTGGGCGCGAGGAACGACGGCGTCGAGGACACCCCGGACGACCAGCTCGAACGGTACGACCTGCGCGCCCGCACCCTCACCACGCTCAGCGAGGTCGACTCGTTCGAGGTGAGCGGCGACGGGACCGCCGTCGTCGTGCGGCACGACGACAAGGTCGTCGTCGGCCCGGCGACCGAGAAGGTCGACTCGGACAGCGAGCGGATCGTCCCGGTCGACCTGGGGCGGCTGCGGCGCGAGATCGACCTGCGCACCTCGTGGCGGGCGATGTTCGAGGACAACGGCCGCCTCATGCGCGAGCACTACTGGCGTGCCGACATGAACGGCGTCGACTGGGACGCCGTCCTCGATCGCTACCGCGACACCCTCGACCGGATCGCCACGCACGATGACCTCGTCGACGTGCTCTGGGAGACCGTCGGAGAACTCGACACCTCCCACGCCTACGTCATGCCGGCCGCGGGCGACGAGGAGGACGCCGTCGCCCATCTCGGCGTCGACGTCGGCCGCGACGAGGACGGGGTCGTCGTCATCGAGGCGATCCTGCCCGGAGAGTCCTCCGACCCCACGGCGCGGTCCCCGCTACGGGCCGCAGGGGTGGATGCGCGGGTGGGCGACCGCCTCCTCGCCATCGATGGACGCCCCACCGCGGGAACCTCCCTCGGCCGTCTGCTCACCGGACGTGCCGGAAGCCCCACCGAACTCACCCTCGAGCGGGACGGGGTGCGCCGACGAGTCGCGGTCGTCCCCCTCGCCGACGAGGAGGCCCTGCGCTACCAGGCCTGGGTCGCGAGCCGTCGCGCGTACGTCGCCGAGAGGTCCGGCGGGCGGCTGGGGTACGTCCACGTGCCCGACATGATGTCGAAGGGGTGGGCGCAGTTTCACCGGGGTCTCGACGAGGCGACCTCCAAGGACGGCCTCGTCGCCGACATGCGGTACAACCGCGGCGGCCACACCTCCGAGCTCGTCGTCGAACGGCTCATGCGCCGGGTGATCGGGTGGGGCACGATGCGCCACGGCCGTAACGCGAGCTACCCCACCCAGGGGCCGCGCGGGCCGGTCGCGTTCCTCGCCAACCGGTGGTCGGGCTCCGACGGCGACATCGTCAACGCCGCCGCGCGGATCCACGGCATCGGACCGGTCATCGGCGAGCGCACCTGGGGCGGGGTCGTCGGCATCGACGGCCGCTTCGACCTCGTCGACGGCACCGGGGTCACCCAGCCGCGGTACGCCCTCTGGTTCGAGAAGTTCGGGTGGGGCGTGGAGAACCACGGTGTCGATCCCGACATCGAGATCGTCTTCTCCCCCACCGACGCCGAGAACGAACTCACGGCCGACCCACAGCTCGACCGTGCCATCGCCGACCTGCTGGCCCGGGTCGAGGAGCACCCGCCGGCAGTCGCGCCGGCGCTGCCCGACCCGCGCCGCCCCCGCCGAGGCTGACGCGTCGTCCGACGTGGCCGTCGAGCCGCCGCCGGGCGTGGGACCCCTCGGTCCTGCGCCCGGCGGCGCGCGTCATCCGCGGAGTCGGGTACGCAGCCACGCCCATCGGTCGACGAGACGGGCCTCGAAGCCGCGATCCCTGGGGTGGTAGTAGTCGGCCCCCGCGAGGGAGTCCGGAAGGTACTGCTGGGTGGCGACGGAGTCGGGTTCGTCGTGCGCGTAGACGTACCCACCGTGAGCCTGGCCCGAGGCCCTGGCCGCGCGAGTGTGCCCCGAGCCACGCAGCGGTACCGGGACCGGGCCGGAGCCGCCCACGCGCACGTCGGCGATCGCCGCGTCGACCGCCCGATAGACCGCGTTCGACTTGGGGGCGAGGCAGTTGTGGACGACGGCCTGGGCGAGGATGATCCGTGCCTCGGGCATGCCGATCTGGGCGACGGCGTGCATCGCGGCCACGGCCGTCTGGAGTGCGGTGGGGTCGGCCATCGCGATCTCCTCGCTTGCGGAGATGACGATGCGCCGCGCGATGAACCGCGGGTCCTCCCCCGCCTCGAGCATGCGGGCGAGGTAGTGCAGGGCGGCGTCGACGTCGGACCCACGCATCGACTTGATGAACGCGCTCGCGACGTCGTAGTGCTCGCCACCGGCCCGGTCGTACCTCACGGCCGCGTGCGCCAGCGCCTGCTCGACGTGCACGAGGGTGATCGGCGCGGGATCGGACGCCTCCGGATATCCACGGCCGCCGGGCAGGTCGTCGAGCGCGACACCCGCCGCGGCCTCGAGCTCGGTGAGGGCACGACGGGCGTCCCCACCCGCGAGCCGCACGAGGTGATCCCGGGCGTCGTCGGCGAGGGTGAACGCGCCGGCGAGACCCCGGTCGTCGGCGAGCGCGGCGTCGACGACCTCGCCGATCTCCTCGTCGGTGAGGGAGGTGAGCGCGACGAGCACCGACCGCGACAACAGCGGCGCGACGATCGAGAACGTCGGGTTCTCCGTCGTCGCCGCGACGAGGATGACCTGACGGTTCTCCACGCCGGGCAGCAGGGCGTCCTGCTGAGCCTTGCTGAACCGGTGGATCTCGTCGAGGAACAGGACGGTCGCGCGGCCGTAGAGGTCCCGGTCGCGGGCTGCGGACTCCATCACCGCCCGCACGTCCTTGACCCCGGCGGTGACGGCCGACAGTTCGACGAAGCTGCGACCCTCGGCCGCGGCGACGAGGTGGGCGAGCGTCGTCTTGCCGGTGCCCGGGGGACCCCAGAGGATCGCCGACATCGGTCCGACGTGCCCCGAGCCCTGGCCGCCCTCCACGAGACGGCGCAACGGGCTGCCGGGCCGCAGGACGTCCGCCTGACCCCGGACCTCCCCCAGCGTGCGCGGACGCATCCGCACGGCCAGCGGGGGCCGCACCTCCCCGGCGGCAGGTGTGTCCTCGCGCCCGACGGCGAACAGATCGTCACTCACCACACCCACGCTAGTCGGCGGGGCCGACAGGGCTTCCGGCCGCGCCCGCGACCGCGGCACGCACACGGGCGTGCCCCGACGTCGGGACGCCACGGGCACGGGGCGAGGGGGGCCAATGAGCGGGCCGACTCCGGGTGGTCGGTGTGTCGTCGACCTCGTCCCCAATCACGTTGTCTCCCAGCATTGCCCCATGTGACCTGCAGAAACGTCCCGCCGGACCTGCCGTGACGGCATGTTTCGTGCTTAGACTGCGCGCGTGCAGAGACGTCGGGGGGAGGGCTCGCCGCAGGCGCGGGCCGGGCTGTTCGCGACCGCATTCGTCCTCGCCGTGGCGGCGGGGGACCTCACGCTGTACCCACTGATCCAGGTGCGGGCGGGCACGCTCCTGCCGCTGGTCGTCGCGGTCTCGGCCCTCTGGTCGGCCCGGAACGCGCGGTGGCGGGCGCCCGCTCCGCTCGCCCTCCTCATGATGGTGACCGTCGTCGCGGGCTCTGCGGTGATCGCGCTCGTGCGCGCGCCCGACCCGGTCGAGGGCCGCACGGAGGTGCAGGGCCTCGCGGCCGGCCTCGCGATCGCCCTCACGGCCGTGGCGCTCTCGCGCGGGACCTCCCGGGGGCTCGCCGGGCTCCGTCGGGGGTGGGTCCTCGCCCTCGGGTTGGCCGTCGTCGTGGGCGCCGTCGAGCTCGTCACCGGCCGTCACCTGTGGATCCCTCCGGGACTCTCCTGGGCGGAGACGTCGCGCACGATCATCGCCGGGGCGTTCCGCAACCCCAACGACTTCGCCCTCGCGCTCACGGCGATGATCTCCGGAACCCTCGCCTTCGCCGCGAGCCTCCCTCGGTGGACCCTCCGCCACCTCGGGCTCGCCCTCCTCGTGGCGGCGGGAGTCGTGGGCGTGGTGCTCACCGAGAGCCGCTCGGGACTCCTGGCCTGCGCGCTCGTGGCCGCGGTGCACGCCGTGGGGGCCTGGCGTCGTCACCGCCACGTCGACGGCGGCCACTCTCCCCGCCTCGACGCGCGAACGGCGCCCCGCGGCCCGACCCGCACCGCCGCTGCGGCCCGCAGCCCCCGCCTCCTCGTTTCGGTGACGGCCGTCGTGGCCATGGCGGCCGTCGCGGCGACGTTCCTCGTCCCCCCTCTCGCCGCACGCAACCCCGTCGTCGCGATGATGACCGCAGCGGCCCAGCCCGGCACCGCGCGATCCGACCGATTGCGGATCGACCTCATGCGCGCCGCCGTCCGGTACTACGACCGCTCGGACGGCATGGGCACCGGTGCGGCCTCGTTCGAGGTCCTGCTCGCGCGGGACCCCGCACCCGGAGTGGCGTCACGCACCTGGCTGCACAACACGTTCCTCGAACTGCTGCTGCAGTACGGCGCCTTCGCCACGGCGGCCCTGCTCGCCCTGCTCGGTGTCGTCGCGTTCGCCGTCGTCCGTCCGCGCCGTGCAGGACGCCGGGCCGCACTCGTCCGCGTCGAGACCCTCGGTGCCCTCGTCCCGTTCGTCGCTCTCGGTCTCGCCTCGGCCACGGTGCTCACGACCCCGCTGTGGTGGCTGCTGCTCGGGCAACTTGTGGCCGGAGCCTGGTGGCTCGGGACCACCCCTCGGCCGGCCCCCGCGCGTCCCCTCACCGAGCGCCCCGCGTCCGCCCCACCGTCCCGGTGGCACCCCCCGGGCGAGGCGTCGTCACGCCACGCCCACCCGGTGTCCGTGTCCGCGCGCTGATCCCTCGCCGCCGCCCCGCCGGTGCACCGGTCGCCTCGCGCCCGGAGGCGACCCGCCACCCTCGCCGGGGCACGCGTCCGTCATGCTGGCCCGGTGGTCCCGCTCGACACCCCTCCCGACGACACACCCCCGATTCCCGCGACGACCGGCGACGGCCCCGCGATCACCACCGGGGGCGGACCCGGTTCCCTCGCCCGCGACGGCCTCGTCCCCATCTCGACCCGCGACGAACTCACACGGCTGACCGGCCCGGAGGACGCCTTCGCCCGCCTCGACCCCCGCGCCGAGGTCCGGGGGTGGGCCGACGGCCACGCCGTCGCGATCATCCGGACCGCGGGGCGACGTCCGCCCTCGTTGTTCGTCTGGGGCGCGAAGGTCGGACCCCTCCTCGACGCGCTGACCGATCGGCTTCCCACGCTCGGGATCGCGGGGATCTCGGTGCCCCGCGACCACCTCCACGCCCTCACGCGGCGGTTCACCGTCCTGGGTGGGGGTGACTGGGACTGGATGTGGACCACGCGGGTCACCGTCCCCGACCCCGATCTCACGCTCGTCGATCTGGACGACACCCGGGACGCCGCCGAGATCGCCGCGCTCGCCGCGGAGAACCCCCGGTTCGAGGGCTACCCCGGCACGGGCACGAGCGAGTCGTGGATCGGGTGGCGCGACGACGGCGGGCATCTCATCGCCTGCGGGGCGACCCAACGTCTGCCGAGCGGTGTGGCGCATCTCGGCGGGATCCTCGTCGCCTCCCGGTGGCGGGGCCGGGGTCTCGGGACGGCCGTCAGCGCCGCCCTCACCGCCCGGGCGGTCGCCACCGACGGTGTCTGCACACTCGGCATGTACGCCGACAACGACGCCGCCCGTTCCGTCTACAAAAGGCTCGGATACGTCGTGGACAAGGCGTGGGCGAGCCGCACCGTCGACCTCAGATGAGGCGCGAGCTCGCCGAATGGCCCCGTGGGTGACCGCGTCCGTCGTCGTCGGTGGCCGTCGACGACGGCCGCACACGGCGATGCGACGGCCGCCTTCGGCCCCGAGGAGCGCATACTTCTCGGGTGGCCCGCGGGCAGCGGGCGTCTCGCGAAGGCCCCCGGGGCCGCGTGAGGTGGACGACGAGGACGGGGCTTCGATGGGATCGACCGCGCAACGGCCGGGCGCCGGCCCCGCCGAGGACGACGCCGCCGCCCACGGCTCGTTCCTCCACATGGTGTGGTCGTTCATCCGCGAGGTCCTCATCGTCGTCGGCCTCGCTCTCGTCCTCTCCCTCGTGCTCAAGACCTGGGTCGTGCAGAGCTTCTGGATCCCGTCGGGGTCGATGGAGAACACCCTGCGCGTCAACGACCGCGTCGTCGTCAGCCTCTTCACCCCCCGGTTCTCGGACCTGGAGCGCGGGGACATCGTCGTGTTCTCCGACCCGGGTGGCTGGCTCGGGGTCCAGCCACCCGCCGAGGCCCCGCGTACCGGCCTCCCCCACGCGCTCGAGCAGGGCCTCACGTGGGTGGGCATCCTCCCGCAGGATTCCGGCGACCACCTCATCAAGCGCGTCGTCGGTCTGCCCGGTGATCACGTCGCCTGCACCGGGGGCGGCGCGCCGATCACGGTCAACGGCACTCCCGTCGAGGAGCCCTACCTGCACCCCGGCAGCGCCCCGAGCGACACGGCGTTCGACATCCGCGTCCCGGCCGACCGGGTGTGGGTGATGGGCGACCACCGCGACGACTCCGCCGACTCCCGCGAGCACGACCACCCCTCCGACAACGGCACCGACGGGTCGGTGCCCGTCGACGATGTCGTCGGTCGCGCGGTCGCGGTGATGTGGCCGCTGCCCCACCTCACGTGGCTCGGTGACGGCGAGGGCGCCTTCGGTTCGGTTCCCGCGTCCGCGCACTGACGCACGACGCCCCCGGTCACCGCCTCACCCTTCGGCGCGTGCGTCCCCGGGGTCCGGTCGCCGCACGGCTGACAGGCCCGTGACCCCGGCTCGGTGCAGAATCTCGCGGAGGTCGGAGAGTCCCTGGTCGGCGCTCGTGTGAGTGTCGTGGACGTACGCCGTCAGACCCACCGAGCGCGCCGCCTCGACGTTGTCGGGGCGGTCGTCGACGAACACGACCCCCTCCGACCCGTGACCCAGCCTTCCCAGGATCGCCTCGAAGTACGCCGGGTCCGGTTTGGCGACGCCGAGATCGCAGCTGAAGAAGAGCCGGTCGAAGTGCTCGGGGTAGCCGAGCCCCAGCATGATGTCGCGACGGTAGACCTGCTGGTTGGTGGCGAGGTGGCAGTGCACCCCGAGGGCGCGGACGTCGTCGACGAGCGCGAACGCCTCGTCGAAGACCTCGATCATCGACCACGCCGACGCGACGTCCTCGACCTCGGCGTCGGTGGGCTCACGGCCCCACCACGCGCGCAGGAAGGCGGCGATGCACGCGTGCAGCGGGGCCTCGCCCCGCAACGCCGGCTTCTCCGCCTCGAACAACCCGGCGAGAAACCCGCGGAGGTCGTCCCCGGCGTGGGGGCGCCACACCTCGAGCCACCCGGGTTCCGGCCACTGCAGGACGCCGTCGGCGTCGAGGAGCACGGTGTGGACGGGGTGCGGAGCGGTCATGGGTCTCCCTCTCGTGCCGCGGTACCGGGCCCGTGAGGGGCCTCGCGGCGGTCCCCCGCACCGTACCTGCCGACGGGAAGGGTCTCCCCCGACGGGCCGGGTGGCGCCCCCGGGAGCGCGAACGGCCTGGCCCCCGGCCCCCCGCGGCGACGGCGGTCGAGGGAACCCGAACGCCCCACCGCACGTCTACCAGGCATCGACCCGGCGTCCCTCGCCGGCCCGACAAGGAGGTCACCCATGACACGGATCGAGCCCGACCAGGCGGGTCGCCTCGACGAGCGCACCCGTGGGCCGCGGTCACTCGTCGCGGTGCTGCTCCTCGTCGCTTTCGTCGGGAGCAGCACGGTGGCCTGGCCTCTCCTCGCCGGACCGGGGATCGAGGCCGGCACCGACCATGCCGAGCTCCAGGCCCTGCCACCGGTCGTCGACATGACGCCCTACCGGGAGCGCTTCGCCTCGCCCGCCCCCCTGCCCGCCCGACCGGACGGCGCGCCCGGCGCGCCCGACCCGGCCGTCCCCGGCAGGCTGGCCCTGGAGAACGGGTGCGTCGTCGCGTCGACCGAGGCGGGACGTCACGTCGTGCTCTGGCCGGCGGGGACGACCGCGGTCCTCGAGGACGGCCTCGTGACGATCACGGCCGCGGACGGGCGTCGAGTCGCCCGCCTCGGCGACTCCATCCAGGTCAGCTCGGCGCCGCACGCGGCGGGATCCGGCATCGAGGGCGCCGGGCCGTGCCGAGTGAGCCCACGAACACCGGCGGTGGACGCTCAGGTGTGAGCGAGCCTGGCCGAACTCCCCCTGACGCGCGGGCCCCGTCAACCGGGGAGCGGGGCGAGCCACTCGGAGGGGACCGATCAGGGAGTGCCGGCCGGACCGGGTCTGCCGTCGTCGGTGCTCCCGGGGCGGCCCGGGGTGCCGTGCTCGTCACCGACGCCCTGGGTGTCACCACGGCCGCTGCCGGCGCGCGGTCCACCACTCGCACCGGGCCGGTCGAGGTAGTCGTGGGCGGCCCGCTGGGCCTTGTCGATGGTGGAGGCCTGGGAGGGGGCGACCTTGCGGGCCACGCCGGAGGCCCCGTCGGCGACCTTGCGGCCGATGGCACGGCCCTGGTCACTCTCGATGAACTGCCGACCACGGCGGACGATGTCGTTGAGGCGCATGGGCACAGCCAACCGCACAGAGACCTCCCGCGCCACCCGTGCAGGTTCCCGACCGTGTGCCTCCACCCGACCACCGCCACCAGGGGTATGCGGCACCCGGCGCATCCGGCACGGACGACGGCGCCGGGGAAGCAGATTCCCCGGCGCCGTCGCGCCGCGCGTCGAGACCCCCTCGCCGGAGACCGCGAGGGTCAGCTCTGCGTGGGTGCCACGGCGGAGGTGTCCTGGGCGGCGGCCTCCGTCGCTCCCGCGCCCTGCGCGCCGCCGCTCTTGCCGCCCTCGCCGTCGGCGTCACGCTTCTTGGGCTTGGCGTCGATGCCGGCCTCACGACGCTGCTGCAGGGTGATCGGCGCCGGCGCGTCGGTGAGCGGGTCGTAACCGCCGCCGGACTTGGGGAACGCGATGACGTCGCGGATCGACTCGTAGCCACCGAGCAGCATGACGATGCGGTCCCAGCCGAACGCGATACCGCCGTGCGGCGGGGCGCCGAACTTGAACGCGTCGAGGAGGAACCCGAACTTGCCCTGCGCCTCCTCCTGGGTGAGACCCATGACGGCGAACACGCGCTCCTGCACGTCGCGGCGGTGGATACGGATCGACCCGCCCCCGATCTCGTTGCCGTTGCAGACCATGTCGTAGGCGTAGGCGAGCGCCTCGCCGGGGTTCTCATCGAAGGTGTCGAGGAACTCGGGCTTGGGCGAGGTGAACGCGTGGTGCACCGCGGTCCAGGCCCCGGAGCCGACGGCGACGTCACCGGCGGCCGTCGCGTCGTCGGCGGGCTCGAACAGGGGCGCGTCGACGACCCAGAGGAAGCTCCAGGCGTTCTCGTCGATGAGGCCGCACCGACGGGCGATCTCCTGTCGCGCCGCACCGAGGAGGGCGCGACCCGCCTTGGGGGTGTCGGCGGCGAAGAAGATGCAGTCGCCGGGCTTGGCGCCGGTGTGCCCGGGCAGCGCCGCGAGTTCGGCCTCGGAGAGGTTCTTGGCCACCGGTCCGGCGAGCGTGCCGTCCTCGCCCACCGTGATGTACGCGAGGCCCTTGGCGCCGCGCTGCTTGGCCCACTCCTGCCACGCGTCGAACTGCCGACGCGGCTGGCTGCCACCGCCGGGCATGACGACCGCGCCGACGTAGGGAGCCTGGAACACCCGGAAGCTCGTGTCCGCGAACAGCTCCGTGCACTCGACGAGCTCGACCTCGAACCGGAGGTCGGGCTTGTCGGAGCCGTAACGCCGCATCGCCTCCGCGTAGGTCATCCGCGGGAACGGCGTCGGCAGATCGACGTCGATGAGCGACCAGATCTCGCGGATCACGGCCTCACCGAGCTCCATGACGTCGTCCTGGGTGACGAAGCTCATCTCGATGTCGAGCTGGGTGAACTCCGGCTGGCGGTCGGCACGGAAGTCCTCGTCGCGGTAACAGCGCGCGATCTGGTAGTACCGCTCCATGCCCGCGACCATGAGCAGCTGCTTGAACAGCTGCGGGCTCTGCGGCAGGGCGTACCACGAGCCCGGCGAGAGGCGCGCCGGCACGAGGAAGTCACGAGCACCCTCGGGGGTGGAACGGGTGAGGGTCGGAGTCTCGATCTCGACGAAGTCGCGGGCCTCGAGCACGCGGCGCGCGGCCGAGCTCACCTTCGACCGCAGGCGGACCGCGTGGCCCGCGTTGTGCGCACCCGGTCGGCGCAGGTCGAGGTAGCGGTGCTTGAGGCGCGCCTCCTCGCCGACGGTGACCCGCTCGTCGATCTGGAACGGCAGCGGCGCGGCCTCGGAGAGCACCTCGATCTCGGCCGCGACGACGTCGATCTCACCGGTGGGCAGATTCGGGTTGACGTCCTTGGGGTCGCGGGGCGCGACCTCGCCGGTCACCTTGACGCAGTACTCGTTGCGCAGGTCGTGGGCCGAACCCGTGAGGACCTCGTCGCGGGCGACGACCTGGACCGTGCCGGAGGAGTCCCGCAGGTCGATGAACGCCACGCCTCCGTGATCACGCCGCCTCGCCACCCAACCGGTGAGGGTGACGGTCGTTCCGGTGTCGGTCGCCCGGAGGGTTCCGGCGGTGTGGGTACGCAGCACGAGGTATTCCTTTCTCGCCCCCGCATAGACGGTGCGGGAGGCCGGTGGGGTCACGCCGCACACGCGCGGCGCCCCACCATCGTACGGAGTCGACGCCGGGCGCCTCGACCGCATCGCCGCGCGCCGGTGTCCTCAGGACGCCGAGGGCGGGAGGATGCAGAACTCGTTGCCCGAGGGGTCCTCGAGGATCGTCCACGGCACGTCCCACTCGTGGTCGACCTCCCAGGCGCCGAGGGTGAGGGCGAGGGAGGTCGCCTCCCCGAGGGTCATGCCCTCGGGCGTGCGGACGTCGAGGTGGAGGTGGTTCTTCCTCGTCTTGGGTTCGAGCTCGGGGCAGAACTCCAACCGCGGCCCTCGTCCGCTCGGGTGGCGCAGTGAGGGGACGGCCCCGTCGCACCCCTCCCAGCCGGTCAGGGCGCCCCAGAAGCGCGCGTCACGGTCGGGGTCGGCGGAGTCCATGGGCACCCCGGCGAGCGGCCCGGCGTCGGCGTACTCGGGGCGGAACTCGAGCACGCAGAACGGATTTCCCTCCGGGTCGGCGAGCACCGTCCACGGCACCCGGCCCTGCCCGATGTCGACGGGGCGCGCACCGAGGCCGCACAGCCGCTCGACCACGGCCTCCTTGTCGGCGCCGCCGGTGAGGTCGAGGTGGGCCCGGGGAGCCGAGTTGTCGATGCCGGTGACACGTGGGAGGCACAGGTCGATCTCGGGCCCTGCGGGCACGTCGAGGCGCAGCTCGACGAGCTCCGGCGTCCACGTGAGGGTCTGCGCCCCGACCGCGTCGCGCCAGAAGGCTCCGAGCACGGCGGGCTCGGCAGCGTCGATGACGATGTTCTCCAACCGCATGCCTCCATCATCCCGAAGCGAATTCGCCCGACCTCGGCGGGGTGCCGCCCCCCGGGACGATCGTCGGTGCGGGTGGGGCAGGATGCCGTCATGGATTCCACCGACTTCACCGCACGCCTGGACGCGATCACCGTCGACGAGCTGCGTGCCGGTGGCGGCTCGAAGTGGAGCCGCCACCCCGGGACCCTCGGGGCGTGGATCGCCGAGATGGACTTCGGCATCGCGCCGCCGATCACACAGGCCCTCGCCGCGCACGTCGCGTCCGGCCAGTTCGGGTACACGACGAACGAGGACAAGGCCGGGCTCGCCCGCGCCTACGCCCAGTTCGCACGTCGTCGGTACGGGTGGGACGTCGACCCCGCGTGGGTGCGCCCGGCGCCCGACGTCCTCGCGGTGCTCGGCGGGATGCTCGACCACTTCACCTCCCCCGGCGACAAGGTCGTCCTCCCCACCCCCGCCTACATGCCGTTCCTCACCCTGCCCGGCCTCCACGACCGCGAGATCATCCAGGTGCCCATGCAGCGCACCGACGACGGTGGCCCCCACCCGCGGTGGACCTTCGACCTCGAGGGCCTCGCCGCCGCTTTCGAGGCGGGGGGGAAGGTGCTCATCCTCTGCAACCCCGTCAACCCCCTCGGCCAGGTCCTCACCGCCGGGGAGATGCTCGAGGTCGCCGACGTCGTCGACGCCGCGGGGGCGCTCGTGTTCTCCGACGAGATCCACGCGCCCGTCGTGTACCGGGAACACCGGCACACGCCCTACGCGACGCTCGACGCCCGCACCGCCGCCCACTCGATCACCGCGACGTCGGCCTCCAAGGGGTTCAACCTGCCCGGTCTCAAGTGCGCGCAGGCCGTGCTCACCAACCCCGAGCACCGGCAGCGCTGGGCGCAGCGGTGCTGGGCCGTGGAGGAGGGCGCCTCCCGCCTCGGCTACACCGCCGCGATCGCGGCCTACGACGAGGGCGAGCCGTGGCTGGAGCAGGTCCTCGGCTACCTCGACCGCAATCGCACCGCCCTCACCGACCTCACGGCCGAGCACCTCCCCGAAGCGGGCTACACCGCCCCGGAGGGCACCTACCTCACCCTGCTCCACCTGCCCCGACTCGGCGCCGACCCCGCCGCGGTCCTGCGCGAGGAGGCCGGCGTCTTCCTCACCCCCGGCACCGCACTCGGCCAGGGCGGCGAGGGCTTCGTCCGCCTCAACTTCGCCACCCCCCTGCCCATCCTCACCGACATCGTCGAGCGCATCGGTGCGGTCGTCCGGGCCCACTGAGGAGCCCGGGTTTCACGATCGCAGACAAGGATGTGGCGTCGTGGTCGCGATCACGACCCCGTGACCGCTTCCTCGGCTGCGACGTCGGGTCGGGGCCCGGAGGCGGGTCAGCGGTGGGCCGGGTGCGCGGGCCAGGGGGCATCCGGGTCGCGGAGCGTGACCCAGCCCGCCTCCTTGGCGCCGCGGGCGGCCAGGATCCCGATCACCGCGGTCGCGTTGCCGATCCGCCCGGCGAGGACGGCGGCGAAGGCCTCGTCGAGGTCGACCCAGGCCGCGGTCATCTCGGCCTCCTCGGCCTCGCGGGTGTGCCGGTCGGCCTCCGCGACCTCCGCGAGGTCGCGGGCGAGGTACACGCGGATGGCCTCCGACATCGCCCCCGGTGAGGGGTGGAAGTCGGCGAGCACGTTCCACGTGCGGGCGGTGAGATCGACCTCCTCGGCGAGCTCCCGCTGCGCAGCGGCGAGCGGGGGCTCCCCCTCCTTGTCGAGCAGACCTGCGGGGATCTCCCACTCCGTCGCGCCGATGGGGTGGCGGTACTGCCGGATGAGCGCGACCTGCGACGCCCCCTCCACGCCCGGCGTGTCGCGGACGGCCACGATGGCGACGGCGCCGGTGTGCTCGACGAAGTCGCGGCGCACCGTCCCCGAGCCGAGGTCGACGGTGTCGCGGCGGACATCCCAGATCAGGCCCTCGTACACGGTCTCGCTCGCCGTGACCGGGCGCGGGGTCCGGTCGTCGGCGAGCTCGACCCCGCGGACGACGGGTGCCTCCAGACTCACGCGCTCGCCTCCGCGGTCGATCCCTCGCCCGAGCGACGCTCGAGCGAGGCTGCGACGAGCCCCGCGAACAGCGGGTGCGCACGGTGGGGCCGGGAGCGGAACTCCGGGTGGGCCTGGGTGGAGACGTAGTAGGGGTGCACGTCGGCCGGCAGCTCGACGAACTCGACGAGGCGACCGTCGGGCGAGGTGCCGCTGAACCGCAGCCCGGCCTCGGCGAGGCGGTCGCGGTAGTCGTTGTTGACCTCGTAGCGATGGCGGTGCCGTTCGCTGACCTCGGTCGCGCCGTACGCGGCCGCGACGACGGAGTCCTCGGCGAGCGTCGCCGGGTAGGCCCCGAGGCGCATCGTGCCGCCGAGGTCGCCGGCGCCGTCGACGAACGACTTCTGCTCGGCCATCGTCGCGATGACGGCGGCCGGGGTGTCGGGATCGAACTCCGAGGACGACGCCCCGTCGATGCCCGCCACCTCGCGCGCGTACTCGATGACCATGCACTGCAGTCCGAGGCAGATTCCCAGCGTGGGAACGAGGTTCGTACGGGCCCACGTGAGCGCGCCGAGCTTGCCCTCGATGCCGCGCACACCGAACCCGCCGGGCACGAGCACCCCGTCGACGCCGCCGAGGGCCTTCTGCGCCCCCTCGGGGGTCCGGCACTCGTCGGAGGCGACCCAGCGGATCCGCACCCGGGCGTCCTGCGAGAAGCCGCCTGCCCGCAGCGCCTCGGTGACGGACAGGTAGGCGTCGGGCAGGTCGACGTACTTGCCGACGAGCGCGATCTCGACCTCGTGCGCGGGCGCGTGGACCCGCTCGAGCAGCTTGTCCCAGCCGCTCCAGTCGACGTCGCGGAACGAGAGGCCGAGGCGCCGGACGACGTAGGCGTCGAGTCCCTCGCCGTGGATGACCTTGGGGATGTCGTAGATGCTCGGCGCATCGACGCAGGCGATCGTGCCGTCGGTGTCGACGTCGCAGGCGAGCGCGATCTTGCGCTTGAGCGCCGCCGGGATCTCACGGTCGGCGCGCAGCACGATCGCGTCGGGCTGGATACCGACCTGTCGCAGCGCCGCCACGGAGTGCTGCGTCGGCTTGGTCTTGAGCTCACCGCTGGGGGCGAGGTAGGGCACGAGCGAGACGTGGAGGAAGAAGACGTTGTCGCGGCCGAGGTCGTGGCGCACCTGGCGGGCCGCCTCGAGGAAGGGCAGCGATTCGATGTCGCCGACCGTGCCACCGATCTCGGTGATGATGATGTCCGGCGCGGCACCGACGCCGCCCTCACCGCCGGCCTGCTCGCGCATCCGTTCCTTGATCTCGTTGGTGATGTGCGGGATGACCTGGACGGTGTCGCCGAGGTACTCACCGCGGCGTTCCTTGGCGATGACCCGGCTGTAGATCTGCCCGGTCGTGACGTTCGCCTGCGCCGAGAGCGGGACGTCGAGGAAGCGCTCGTAATGGCCGATGTCGAGGTCGGTCTCGGCGCCGTCGTCGGTGACGAAGACCTCCCCGTGCTGGAACGGGTTCATCGTGCCGGGATCGACGTTGAGATAGGGATCGAGCTTCTGCATCGTCACGCGCAGGCCGCGTGCGCGCAGAAGGAGTCCGAGGCTGGAGGCCGTGAGGCCCTTGCCGAGCGAGGAGGCGACGCCTCCGGTCACGAAGATGTGCTTGGTATCCACCACGGGCTTCGATGCTACCGCGTGCCGCGGCGTGCCGTGACCAGGAGCTCGCGGGCGTGGCCGAGCGCCGCCTCGGTGTCGTCGACGCCGGCCATCATGCGCGCGATCTCGCGTTCGCGTTCCTCCCCCGTGACGGCGACGACGTCGCTCTCGGTGACGTGCCCGTCGTCGGTCTTGCGGACGACGAGGTGGTGATCGGCGTGGGCGGCGACCTGGGCGAGGTGGGTGACGACGATGACCTGGGCGTGCTCGGCGAGGGCGGCGAGTCGGCTGCCGACCGCGAGGGCCGCGCGTCCGCCGATGCCGGCGTCGACCTCGTCGAAGACATAGGTGGGCACGGCGGATCCGCCCGCCCCGGCGATGACCACCTCGAGCGCGAGCATGACCCGGGAGAGCTCACCCCCGGAGGCGGCCTTGGCCACGGTGCGGGTCGGCAGCCCCGGCCCGGAGGCCATGCGGATGTCGACGTCGTCGGCCCCGGTCGTGCCGAGCGGCGGGTGGGTGTCGTCACCGGGGATGGGCCCGCTCCTGCGGGGTTCGACGAGGCACTCGACGACGGCCTTGCCCATGGCGAGGTGGGCCAGTTCTCCGGTGACGGCCTCGGCGAGCCGGGTCGCCGCGGCCGTCCGCGCCCGGGTGAGCATGTCGGCGGACTGCCGAAGTGTGGCGAGCATCTCCTCGACCTCGCCCTCGAGGCCGGCCGCGCGTTCGTGGGCGCCCTCGAGGTCGTCGAGGCGCGCCGCGGCCCGTTGCCCCCAGGCGAGGGCCGCGTCGACGGAGTCCCCGTAGGCGCGGGTCAGTCGCCCGAGGTCGGCACGACGGTTCTCGACCTCCGCGAGTCGCCCGGGGTCGACCTCGAGCCCGGCGAGGTAGGCGGACAGGTCGCTCGCGCACTCGGAGGTGAGGGTCGCGACCTCGGCGAGCCGCTCCTCGATGGCGGCGAGCTCCTCGTCGTGCGCACCGGCGCCGGTGAGCGCCGCGCGGGCCTGGGCGAGCAGGTCGGCGACCGAGGCCGCGAGCTCGGCGGAGGTGTCGTCGCCGACGAGGGCGCTCTGGGCGACGCCGGCGGCCGTGCGCAGCCCGTCGACATGGGAGAGACGCTCGGACTCGGCCGCGAGTGCGAGGTCCTCCCCCGGTTGCGGGTCGAGTCGTTCGAGGTCGGCGAGACCGGCACGGAGGGCGTCGGCCTCGCTCGTGCGACGTTCGTCGAGCTCGCGCAGGTGCGCCAGCTCGGCGCGGGCGTCGGTGTAGCGCGTGTAGGCCTCGCGGTAGGCGCGGACGAGGGGGGCGATCGCCGGGTCGGACTCGTCGAGCATGACCCGGTGCTCCTCGGGGCTGCGCAACCGCCACTGGTCGGCCTGGCCGTGGACGACGACGAGCATCTCGCCCAGTTCACCGAGGACCCCGACGGGGGCCGTGCGCCCGCCGACGTGGGCGCGTGAGCGTCCTTGTGCGGCCACCGTGCGCACGAGCACGAGTTCTCCGTCCTCGTCCTCGGCCCCCGCGTCCGCCGCGCGCAGGAGTGCCGGGTGCGCGGCGGGAAGGTCGAGCACTCCCTCGACGACGGCGTCCTTGGCGCCGGAGCGCACGAGCGTGGCGTCCGCGCGAGACCCGAGCAGCAACCCCAGCCCGGAGACGACCATCGTCTTGCCCGCGCCGGTCTCCCCGGTGAGGACGTTGAGGCCGGGGGTGAGGTCGAGCACAGCGTCGTCGATGACGCCGAGACGTCGCAGACGCAGTCGAGTGAGCATGGCCGCAGCCTACGAGCCGTCACCGACGACCCGTGGGCGCCCTCTCAGCCGGCGGCTCGCGAGACCTCCACCGACCAGCCGGTCGGCGAGTCCTGATCGAGCGCCGCACGCGTGTAGACGATGCGCAGGTGGTTGCGGTCGGGTGAGCCCTGCCAGAATTCGACCCGGTCGGGCCGCAGGCGCCACACCCGCCAGTCCCCCGGGGCGACGAGCGCGCGGGCCGCCGGGCTGCGCCCCGCGAGATCGGCCTCGGTCTCCTCCCGGGTCGCCTCCTCGACCGGTCCGCGGACGCGGATCGCCCGGGCCTGCGGCGTCCAGTAGAGGTTCATCGCGGCGGCCGGGCGGTCGGCGAGCTGATCGGCCTTTCGGGACGACCCCGTGCCGGAGAACGCCCATCCCCGCTCGTCGAGGTCCTTGAGGAGCAGCGTGCGCGCATCAGGAACGCCGTCGGCATCGACGGTCGCGAGGGTCACGGCGATGGGCTCGATCACCTCGGCCGCGACCGCGTCCTCGATCCACGCGTGCGCGAGGTCCTCGGGGCGGTCCGGCAGCGCGTCGAGGTCGATGTCCGGCGCGGTGCCGGTGAGGGTGGGGATGCGGCGGAGGCGCGCGGCGGACTCAGTGCTCACCGCCCCAGCCTGCCACGCTCCGGGCCACGCCGACCCGTGATCGGGTGGGTCAGCCGCGCGAGGCCGGCGGCCGGCGACGGCCCCCGCGCCACCCGTCGACCGGGAGGTGGAACTTGTGCACGAGACGGTCGGCGAACGGCTCGTCGCCGAGCCGCGCGAGGCGCACGGGGCGGGTTCCGCGGGAGACCTCGACGCGTGCCCCCTCGGGCAGCTCGAGCGGCCGGGCGCCGTCGCACCACATGACCCCGCGGCCCATGTTCGCGGGGACGAGCTCGACGCCCACCGTCGTCTGCGGACCGACGACCAGCGGCCGGGCGAACAACGCGTGCGCGGAGATCGGCACGAGGAGCATCGCCTGCACACCGGGCCAGACGATCGGCCCGCCAGCGGAGAAGGCGTAGGCCGTCGACCCGCTCGGGGTGGAGACGATGACGCCGTCGCACCCCCACGTCGAGATCGGCCGGCCGTCGACCTCGAGGGTGAGCTCGAGCATCCGTTCCCGTTCGGCCTTCTCGACCGTGACCTCGTTGAGTGCCCAACTGCGCGCGAGGCATTCGCTGCCCTCGTACGCGGCGACATCGAGGGTCATCCGCTCCTCGACGCGGTAGTCACGGTCGGCGATGCGCTCGACGGTGACCGACAGGTCCTCCTGTTCGGCCTCGGCGAGGAACCCGACATGGCCGAAGTTCACCCCGAGGAGGGGGATGTCGGCGGCGCGGGCGGCCTCGGCGGCGCGCAGGATCGTGCCGTCCCCGCCGAGGGCGCAGACGAGTTCGCACCCGTCCGCCGGGTTGTCGGGGTCGGCGAGGGCGACGCGCCCCCGCAGCTCCGACAGGACGGCCTCGTCGGGCTCGTCGGGCTCGTCGGGGCGGGCGTCGAGGCCGGGGTGCCACGCCGCGAGGGTGGGATCGGTGGCCATGAGCACGGGCTGGATCCCGACCTCGCGCAGGCGGTCGGCGACGAGGCCGATGATCCGCAGGAGGTCGGGCCGACCCGGGCGGCCGGGACGGGCGTACAGGAGGACTCGCCTGGTCACCTAGAGCTCCTCGTCGATGAGTTCGTCTGCGCGGGTGAGGATCTCCTCGGGGCGGAGGGGCGGACCGCCCACCCACAGCAGGTACTCGCGGTTGCCGGTCGTGCCCGGTGTGGGGCTCGCGACCAGGCCCGACGGCACCAGACCGGCGCCGCGGAGCGTCTCGCTCACCGCAACGACGGCCTCGCGCCGGTCGGCGGCTGAACGCACCACGCCGGCCTTGCCGAGTCGGTGCCGCCCGACCTCGAACTGCGGTTTGACGAGGAGCACGGCGTTCCCGTCCTCCACGAGGAGCGAGCGGAGCACCTCGGCGACGAGGCGCAGCGAGATGAAGCTGAGGTCCGCCACGAGGACGTCGCACGGCGGCAGGTCCTGCGTCGTCACCTCTCGGATGTTGACCCCGGAGCGGTCCTCGACGCGCGGGTCCGAACGCAGTTCCTCGGCGAGTTGATCGTGGCCGACGTCGACCGCGACGACATGCGCGGCGCCGTACGCGAGGAGGACCTGGGTGAACCCGCCGGTGGAGGCCCCGACGTCGATGCATCGGGCACCGGGGATCCTCGCGGCGACCTCGGGGAACGCCTCGAGCGCACCCACCAGCTTGAGCGCAGCGCGTCCCACCCAGCGGCCGGCGTCCGGCGACGCGACCTCGACGACGCTCGTCTCGGAGACGGGGGCGGCCGGCCGGCGCGCCACCCGCCCGTCGACGGTGACCGACCCACCCGCGACGAGGTCACGGGCCTGACCACGAGACCTCGCGAGGCCCGCCTCGACGAGGTGGACGTCCAGCCGGGTACTCACCGTCCCCCCGCATGGCCGAGTCGGTTGCGCAGGTGCTGGTGGGTGTCCTCGGCGGCGGCGATGACCGCGTCGAGGTCGGCGGGGTCGAGACGCTGCAACCGCGCCACGGCCTCCTGCAGCTCACGGCCGTCCGGCGTGCCCGGGGGCGTCGGAACGGGAGACGCGGGGGGTGTGGTGGTGGGTGGCGAGGCCGTGGGCATCGACGGTGTGCCGGACGGGGCGGAGGAGGAGCCCGCGGGTGTCGCGGGTCCCCTCGGGGGCTGACCCGGAGGGGGTCCCGGGCGGGGGGCCGTACCTCCGGCGGAGCCGGGCGTGGGAGGACTGGGCGGTGTCGGAGTGCTCATCGTTCTCCGTCGGTGATCCAGGTGTCGACGTCGGGCCAGGAGGGCAGGTCGCGACCGGCGTCGAGGCAGGCGTGGCCGGCCGCGACGAGGGCCCGGAGCCGTTCGGAGGCGGTGCCCCGATCCCCGAGCTCGATGCCGGCTCCGAGGCGCACGCGGGCGGTCCCGCACGTCACGGTGACCTCCCCGGCCTCGTCGTCGAAGACGGCCTCGGGAGTGACGTAGTCCTCGTGCAGGCCCCGCAGGTCCTCCGCGAGAAACGTCGGCCGGGACTCCGGCGGGGCGAGGGTCACGGTGCGCGCGGAGTCGACACCGGTGAGGACGAACAGGCTGTCCATGCCCGTCGCGGTCGCGCCTTCGATGTCGGTGTCGAGACGATCACCGACCGCGAGGGTCTCCGCCGCGTCGCAGCCGAGGAGCTCGGCACACAGCAGGTACAACGGCGGATGCGGCTTGCCGACCACCTCGGGGTCGACCCCGACGGCGTGACGGACGGCGCCCACGAGCGTGCCGTTCCCGGGTGCGATCCCACGGCCGGTGGGGATCGTGAGGTCGGTGTTCGTCGCGACCCACCGGGCTCCGGCGGCGATCGTGTACGCCGCCTCGGCCAGATCGGTCCACGCCACCTGCGGCCCGTACCCCTGGAGCACGGCGACGGGGGTGGGGCCGTTCCCCTCCGCGGCGTCCGTCGGGCGGACGACCCGGAGTCCGGCCCGCCGGAGCGCCACGGCGACGCCCTCGCCACCGACCGCGAGCACGGGCGAACCGCCGGGCAGGTCGGTCGCGAGGCGTTGTGCGCCGGCCATGGCGCTCGTGACGACGTCCTCCTCCCGGAGGTCGACGCCGAGCTCGGCGAGGTGTCGGTGCACCTCCTGCGGGGTGCGGGAGGCGTTGTTCGTCGCGAACACGACCCCCCGCTCCGCCGTCCGGGCCGCGTTGAGCGACGCCACCGCGTGCGGGATCGCCTTCGGCCCGCTGTAGACGACGCCGTCGAGATCGCACACGAGGCCTCGGTACCGCTCGACGAGGAGGCTCATCGGTCGTCGGTCCCGGCGGTCCCGAGGCCACGGCCCTCGGGCGACCCGCCCCCCTCGGTGCTCTCGAGGGCCGTCGTGCTCTCGACGTGCACGCCGCTTCCGCCCTCCTCCGCGTCGAGGTCGGTGTCCCCGGCCTCGACAGCGGGGGTCCCGTGCCGCGTCTCGGCGGCGGCGTCATCGTCGTCGGCCTCGACGGGGTCGCCGGCGGTGACGTCGCCGCGGGCGGGGCGTGCCGTGGCGTCGGCGTCCCCACCGGCGGGGCCGGAGACCTCGTGCCCGGTTCCCGCATCGTGGCCCGTCGCACCGGGCTCCTGCGCCACGGCGTCGGATCCGGCCACGGGCCTGCTCCTGTCGGCGTCGCTCTCCGGGTCCGGGTCCACGGGGTCCCCGCCTCGGCCGTCCGGCTCGCCCTCGGTGTCCTCGCCGCCGAGGGGCTCGGCATCGACGTCGTCGATGTCGTCGACGTCGTCGTCTTCCTCGGCGTCGTCCATGAGGTCGAGCAGGACCGTGCCGTCGAGCTCGTCGAGACGCTCCCAGGCGTCCGTCTGGAGGTCGGCGTCCACCTCGGCGGCGGCCTGGAACCACTGACGGGCGTCATCGGTGCGGCCGAGCTCGAGCAGCGCGTCGGCGTACGCGTAGTACAGCCGGGGCGCCCACGGCTCGGGGCGGCCCGGGACGAGGTGACGTCCCTCGAGTTCCCGCAGCGCCTCCTCGGACTGGCCGAGATCCCGGCGGATTCCGGAGGTGACGATCGCCACCTCGATGCGCTCGGCGGCGGGCAGGGTGTCCACCTCCGGCGATGTCGCGAGTTCGAGGGCCTTCTCGGTGCGGCCCAGGGCCCGTTCGCAGTCGATCATGAACGGCAGCAGGTGCTGTGAGCCCGACAGCCGCCGGGCGGTGCGGAACTCCTGCAGCGCCAGGTGCCAGTCGCCCTCGTGGTAGGCGACCATCCCGCGGGCCTCGCGGACCGAGGGCACCCGCCCGGCCCGTCGCACCGCTGCATCCGCGTGTGCCCGGGCGAGCTCGATGTCCTCGTCGAGGAGCCGCGCCACCATGATGAGGTGCTGGCCGACGCCCTGGGCGTTCTCCTTGCTCAATGTGCGGAGCTCGGCCTTGACGGCCCTGTCGATCTCGAGACCGGTCACGTCCTCGGGGATCTCCAGCTCGACGCGCGGCGCGACGTCGCGGCGGTCGATCCGGCGCGGACCGGGACCCCGTCCCTCGCGCTCGTCACGGTCACCCCGTGGGCGGTCGCCATGCCCGCGGCCGTCGTCCCGGCGTCCGTCACGTCCGGAGTCTCGCCGGGATCCCCAACGGTCATCGGACCGGACGCCCCCGCGATCGTCCCGTCGATCATCCCGGCGGTCGTCTCGCCCTCGACCGCCGCCCGCTCCACGACGTCGCTCATCACCGTCGCGTCGATCATCCCGGCCCCACGAGCCCCTGTCGTCACGACGGGGGCGCCCGCCACGATCGTCCCGCCACCGACCAGAGGCAGCGGTGCCTTCCCCCCGCGCTCCCGGCACGTCCCGGTCCTCGCGAGGGCGGCCGCGGTCGTCGCGTGGCGAGAAGGCCCGGCGGTCACGGTCGTCGTCCCGCCGACGCTCGCCGAACCCACGGCTCGGGCCTCCGGAACGTCCACCACGGTCGTCCCGGCCGGCGTCACGCCCACGTCCCTCACGGCTGCGGTCGTCGGCCCGCCAGGGAGCACCCCGACGGTCGTCACCTCGTGAGTAGGTGGCCCGGTCGTCACGGCCCCGTTCGCCGCGCCCCTCACGCCTGCCATCCCCCGTCCGATCGTCGCGCGCACGGTAGCCGCCCCGGTCCCGGTCGCGGTCGTCCCGTCGCCCGTAACCGCCGCGGTCCTGACCCCGGTCGCGGTCATCCCGTCGCCCGTAGCCCCCGCGGTCCT